>NZ_JBEZXR010000101.1:0-25597 GCF_040638135.1 Streptomyces sp. NPDC026673
GAGCCGGGCAAGCGCGCCGACCTGGCCGTCCTCGACCTCGGCGGCCCGCACCTCACGCCGCGCCACGACCCGTGGTCGATGCTGGCGTACGCGGCCGCCGCGGCGGACGTCCGGGACACGGTCGTCGACGGCCGGGTCCTCATGCGCGACCGCGTGCTGCTCACCCTCGACGAACCGGCCGCGCTGCGCGAGCTGGAGGCGCTGGAGCGGGAGCACCCCGCGTGACCTCCGCCGTCGAACCCACCCGCGGTTTCACCGGCCGCAGCCGCGCCACAGCTCCCACTGCCGGTCGGCGACTGTCAGTACGGCGTGCGGGGTAACCGACGGCACGCGCAGGTCGTTGACATTAAGGGGATCCCTACGCTCATCCGCATGTGGCGTGCCTGCCTTCCAGGTCCGGAATTGCCATGAGTCGGTCTCGCACCTCCCGTGGCGGCCGTCATTGCACGAGCACTATGTGTCGACGGCGCGCGCTTGTCGGGCCCCCACCAGGGGACCGTGCCAGCGGCCGCTCATCGGCGGCGGCCGAGTGGACTGTGTTTTGCGGCCGCGCGCTTGTTGGGCTTCTTCGTCCCACGAGGGGCACGATCGGGTTGCAGCGCGGGTCCAGTAGTGTTCTCTGCGGCCACATGGCCACTGCGCGGATGCCACTCGGATAACCCTTCCGCGTCAGCCGGGTCCCCGCACGCAGTTGCGGGGACCCGGTTCATGCCGTCTGCTGGCGAGCCTTGGACGATATCAACACAAAAGTCCGTCCCTTCGCCGATGCCCGTGGCGGACTTAGGGCTGGGAATGTTCACCCGTGGCTGTGGGGATCACGGTCGGTGTGCCATCAGTCGGATGTTCGATCGGCTGGCTGGCATTGTCGTTCAACACAGCGAAATTTTGGAACGCCTGGGACCGTGTCCACGGTGCGTAGAGCGGAACGTGAGCGGGCGGACTCCCTCCACGCCGGGCAGAAGGTACTGAGGGTGCCCTTGCTGCCGTTGCTGCCGCCAAAGTCATCCTGTGGTGCGTGGACCCCTTCCGGCCCTGACGCGGTTTCTTTGAAGGGGCCGTTCCATAATTGACGGTTGGTTCGAACCGCTGAGTGCAGGATGTGATGACGGTCTGATACCCATAACTCCGGTTGAGGTGGCCTGAATCACAGGAAGAAAGATTGGCGCATATTACATTGACTTGCGTAGCATTGATCTGATCATGCAGTTCCAGGTGATGCCCGACGGTGGTCCATGGCAACCGCGGGCATGAATGTACTCGTCTTGTATGCGTAGTTCGCCGCCGCGGTCGCCCTGGCTGTTGGTGAACTGCTCATCGGCGCGACCTCGAATAGTCAATATCTGGTGCCGGTCGCGCAATTGAAAGCGACGAGATTTATGAGCCTGGACTGCCTGGATATCTGGTCGATTACAAACTCGTCAAAGGATTTTCGATGCTTGACATCCTATGGAGCCCCACCACGGCGGGCGAGATTGGCCTTCCGCACCGTCTGGCCATGGCACCCATGACTCGGAATCGGTCCACTGCGGCCGGCGTCCCCACCGAGTTGGTTGCCGAGTACTACTCCCAGCGGGCTTCGACTGCGCTGATCATCACCGAGGGCGCTCAGCCGTCCGAGGACGGGCAGGGCTACGTGCTGACTCCCGGAGTGCACACCGATGAGCAAGTTGCCGGCTGGCGAAAGGTCACGGACGCGGTTCACGCGGCGGGAGGACGAATCGTCATCCAGCTGATGCACGTCGGGCGGGCCGCCCACCCCGACAACACTCCGCACGGGCGCCAGCCGGTTGCCCCGTCGGCTGTGCGCCCGGTCGGGGAGATCTATACACCTACTGGCCTGCAGGACATGCCGGAACCGCGCGAGCTGTCGACAGACGAGGTTGCCCGGACGGTGGATGACTACCGCCGTGCCGCCGCGGCGGCTATTGCTGCCGGAGCCGACGGTGTGGAGATCCACGGTGCCAACGGCTACCTTCCCCACCAGTTCCTCTCGTCCAACGCCAACCTCCGTACCGACCGCTACGGTGGTTCCATTGAGAACCGGATTCGGTTCACCGTGGAGGTTGCCAAGGCGGTGGCCGATGAGATCGGCGGCGGGCGTACGGGCCTGCGCATCTCCCCGGCCAACACGCTCAACGACATTGAGGAGAAGGACACTCACGAGCTGTATCCCGCACTGGTCCGGGCACTTGCTCCTTTGGACTTGGCCTACCTGCACATCATGCACCTTGGTGATGACGAGCTGCTTGACCGCCTGCGCGGAGTTTGGCCGGGCACGCTGGTGCTCAACCGTGCGGGTTCGGATGTTGCCGCACGGGCAAAGGACATCATTGACGGACGCGCTGACGTCGTGACCGTCGGGACGATGGCACTGGCCAATCCCGACCTGGTCGAGCGGATACGTGCCGGCGTTTCACTGAACACTCCGGATCCCGACACCTTCTACGGTGGCGACGCGGTTGGCTACACCGACTACCCCAGCCACACCTTCTGAGGGGCCGCGAAGGCGAGTCCGTCCCCATCTCACCCGGTCAGTGGTCTCGGGGGCTACGTCGAATGTGATGGTTCGTCAGGGAATCCGGGTGACGTGCTCTGGCCGGCGCGGGAGTGGACAGAGTGGTCTACGGTCCTCTGGTCCCGTTCATCGGCCCGAGCATCGTTCATCGCCGGCAAGCAGGCTGACCGGGCGGGAGCCGGGGGAGCCGTCGTTACGCCGCGGGTTGGCACGGAACATCGCCGATTATTCGCACACCGCGGTCGCTCACCCACCGCGGATCATGGGTGCGTAGAGTTGTGAAGCGGTGCAGCCGGGCCCAAGCCGGGGCTCGGCTGCACCGGCAGCGAGGGCCGATCGATCGCAGGATCGGTCGAACACCAAAGCGGGGACGGCCATCGCCGGGTGCAGCTCGAGCGGCAACGCGAGCGACCGTCGTTGGTGGGTTCCTGGTGGGTCACGCAACGGCTTTGGCTGCCTGGTGACCATCTCATCCGTGTCGGCAGTGCCGACTGTTGCTGCCAAACCTGCCAGGAATACAGGTGTGCGTTCAAGACGTGTGGACGGCATGCGATCACCGGAACCGTGGGGTGGCGGCCGACGTTTGCGGCCAGCCCTGTGATGGCATCGAGGCGTGTAGAGGCAAGCTCGAGTCAGCGATGTTCTGGTGAGAGCGTCAACCGGATCTTCGCTCACCGCGAGCGCCCTGGAAGTTCAGTGCAACCGGGTCCTCGCGTTCTGGAGCGTATATCCACTGACGAGACCCGCCTCAGAGTACCCCCTTGTAGGGGTTACGATAGAACGGCCCGCGGGAAGGCTTGTCGAGTCGATCACCCAATCGCGACAAGGCTTCGGCCGTGAACGCGGGCGCTACGCCCGACCAGTCCCGCCTGCCAGAAAATGAACCGTAAGCAACATGAAGATGAATCCCTCGCAACCACGGTCGCCGGACCCGGGGCAACTGACCAACTGTCGGCCGCCGATACTCGCGAGGCATCCTGGCTGTGATGTCGGGCTCTGAGGGTGTCATCGTGCACTTTTTGTGATGGCTAAAGAAGCCGCAATTGGAGTCGCGGTGTCTTGGCCAGATGTCAATCCAAGTGGCGTGGTCCATGACCGGTTCCGACTGCTGTGTCGCAGAACCGCGGAACGATGCCCCTGGGGAATGATTCTTTGCGTCGAACAATGAGGGGAAACGTCCATGCCGTCTCCATTCGGGTCCGCTCCTAGTGGGGGCACCACCCCGGGGCAACGGCCTCCCCTGCCCCGCAGGGGAAGGCCGTCGACTTCGGATGACAGTGAATCCTCCGCACCTGTCGACATGGCGCAGCCAGAGAGCGTGAGTTCAGGCATCCCTGAATCAGAATTGAACACTTCGACGCGGGAAAGAGTCGAGCAGGTGTTGCAGGGAGTGGTCCGAAAAAGTCGCGTCGCGGAGACCCGAAATTCGGCGACAGAATCCTCCCCTGCTGCAGAAGCATTGATTGACACTTCCTGGGCTGATGGGCCTGTCGTCACTGGAAAAGCAGGCCGAGGTGGCACTCGAGCGGCTGCCCGCGATACTCGTCGAGGCGGGGGAATCGGCGACGGGCCGGCAGCGAGAGTTGCGATAGTCGACCCCGAAGAGAGCAGTGAACGTCCCCGAAAGCGTGGGCGCATCGGGCTCATTGCCGGAGCCGTGCTGGGCGTTACGGTCTTGACCGGGGTCGCTGCTTCTTTGAGCAGTAATGAAACCGGGCACGATTCCAACGCACCGACCTTCGGAATCACGGACGCCGACGACCCGGGAGTCGTTGCCGAAGAAGGACAGCCGACACCGTCCATCAGCATCTCCGCAGGCCGGGAAATACCCCAAATGTCGGTGACGCCCAGCGTTTCCCAGAGTGAAACCCACCCATCAACGTCTGCCACGAGATCAACTGGCGGTGGGGCCAGTAACCATAAGCCCGGAAATGGGCAGAGCCTGCAGCCGCCGAAACATCAGATCGACCCACCAGCCCCGTTGACGGTATCAGCCACCAGGGTTCTGAACTTGGGGGAATCCATCAACAACGGCCCAGTGACTCTCAAGATGGACTCGGGAGGAAGCCTGGTCCTGATGTACAACGGTGCGGTGAAGTGGTCCAGCGGGACGGATGGGCAGGGGGCCAGGGCTGTCTTCCAGGACGACGGAAATTTCGTCGTCTACACCGCGGACTGGTCGCCGGTATGGTCGAGCCGAACCGCCGGCCACAACGGCGCTGCTCTCGTGATTACCGGCGGCGGCGACATGTACGTCACTTATCAGAACGGGAAGCTGTGGGAGGCAGCTACTGAGAGTTGATGACTGATCGTGCCGGTCTTCTGAACGGGAGAGTCGAGAAGACCCCTGGTGATCGTTGCCGAGCTGTGCGTGGCTTCTATGGCGGTCACGACGTGCATCACGCAATTCGAGCGGCGCACGATGGAATGAAGGTAATCATTCCCCGGGCCTAGAGGTGGACTCGCGCTCTTACTCTACTCTTTCCTTTTCGTTCCCCGCATGAGCAGGGATGACCCCGAGTCGGATTGGCGCTCGAACGCCAGGCACGCCTGTTCCCCGCACTCGCGGGGATAATCCCTCCGGCAGGACAAGGCCACCACGCTCATTGAGGCATACTCGGTGCCTTGGGCGTTGCTCTATTTTGGTTGATATTCGAAGTGTGCGGATTTTTCGGATGGAGTGTACCGGCTGGGGCTGCAAAGCCGGCCGGCGAACCGTGGATGGCTACGAGGCCCAGTCGGTGTCGCCGGACGACAACCGCGCGATCCGGTCCCAGGATCGCCGCCGTCCACCAGGCTCTGCGGTGGTGGTCGTGTAACGGTCGGTGGAGGGTTCGCCGGCAACGGCGTTCTAGGCCGGGTGCGCACAGATGCCTCACGTCGGATCCCTGCCTCGCACCCGAGGGAGGAGTTCGGACCATCCGGTGATCCATTCTGCTATCCGGTGGCCGCGCGGGAGACCAGGCCGGAGGACTTCCGGAGAAAGTCCCGTTCCCAGAGAAGGATTCGAGGTGTGATGTGAGTGTTGAACCGCGGTGCGATTCGGGCGGCGTGTTGTCCTTCGACCTGACGAGCCAGCCGTGGCTGCCAGTGCAACTGACGACAGGGGAAGAAGCGCTGTTCTCCCTGCGTGAAATCTTCGTGCGCGCGCAGGAGGTGCGACGGCTGTCGGGCGAATTGCCCACGCTGGAATTCTCCCTGACTCGGCTCCTGCTGGCGGTCCTCCACGACGCCCTGGACGGGCCGAGGGATCTTGACTCGTGGGCCGATCTATGGAGGGACCCCGATTCGTTTGCAGCCACAGATGGCTACTTGACCGAACACTGCGAACGGTTCGATCTTCTGCACCCCGTCAGCCCGTTCTTCCAGACCGTCGGGCTGCGCAGTGCGTCAGGCGAGGTCTTCTCGCTGAACCGGATCGTTGCCGATGTGCCCAATGGCGTCCCGTTCTTCACGACCCGCCTTCCCGGTGTAGAACGGCTGTCGTTCGCCGAGGCCGCCCGCTGGGTCGTCCACGCTCAGGCCTACGACACCTCGGGCATCAAGACCGGCGTGGTCGGCGACCCCCGTGCCAAGGGAGGCAAGGCATATCCGCAAGGCGTCGCCTGGGCCGGGAACCTCGGCGGCGTCCTGGCTGAGGGCACCACCTTGCGCGAGACCCTCCTGCTCAACCTCATCGCAACAGACCACCAGCCTCCCCAATCCGAGGATCAGCCGGCCTGGCGGCGCCCACCCACGAGTCCTGGCGCAGCCGGTGATCTCAGCGTGCGCCCGTCGGGCCCGCGCGACCTGTACACCTGGCAGTCCCGCCGACTACTCCTTCACTCCGACGCAGACGGCGTCTACGGAGTGGTCCTCACCTACGGTGACCCGCTGGCGGTACAGAACAAGTACCTCCGAGAGCCGATGACCAGTTGGCGCCGCAGCCAGGCCCAGGAGAAGAAGCTCCAGCAGCCGCTGGTGTACATGCCACACGAGCACGATCCGGCCCGTGCAGCCTGGCGAGGAATGGAAGCTCTCATCACGCCCGGCGATTCGGACGCCTCCACACGCGTCGAACCCGCGTCCGACGTCCGGCCCGGCATCGTGGACTGGCTCGCGCGCCTGCAAGCAGAGCGGATCCTGCACCAGGGGCTGCGTCTGCGAATACGGACCTTCGGTGCCGTCTACGGCACGCAGCAGTCGGTGATTGACGAGACCACCAGTGACGCGGTGTCCTTGGCACTGTTTCTGTTGAGCGATACCGACCCGGTCCCAGGCCAGACGGCGGTGGCTGCCGTTGCTGATGCGGACCGCGCCGCCCTGGCCATTGGCGACCTGGCTTTCGACCTCGCCCGTGCAGCAGGAAGCACATCCGAGTCGCGGAAACTCGCCGCTCGCGCCGCTGCCTACGCCGCCCTGGATGGCCCCTACCGGCTGTGGCTGGATGCCATGGCCGAAGGTGACGACCCTCAGCAATTGCGCGCTGACTGGCAACACACCGCACGTCGGATCATCAGCCACCTCGCCGACGACGTCATCAACGCAGTCGGTGAAGCGAGTCGGCAGGGCCGGCTCGTTCCCACAGCCAAGGGCTGGACATGGTTGAACGCTGAGCGGGCCACTCTATGGTTCAACTCTCGCCTGGACAGAGCCCTGCCGCTGGCCACCACACGTGCTGGAGCCCTCAACGCTGCCCAGGTTGTTCCAGCCCACCAACCGGACAATATCGCCCATGCTGGTGTCGGTTCCCGGAGGCTGCCCGTATGACCACGACTTCCCCGCAACCGCCCGGGCCCCGGCCCGAACCGGGTCCAGTCGGCACGTTGGCCGGGCAGGAAATCGGCCGACTCCAGCGCGACTACCTCGACGACCGGCCCGGTGCCGTTGCCACCCTGGCCCGGCTACGTCGAACCGCCGGAATGGATGCGACCCGCGTTCCCGACCTATGGGGACTGATCGACCTCGAGCCCCTCTACGCCGACCCGGCGCTACGCCACGATGAGGCCTGCGCGGCGGTTTACACAGCACTTGCCCTGTGGTCTTTGCATCAACATTCTCGGCGCACCGGCATGCACCGTTCGGGTGGCGACGAACTCGGCGCCGCGGTTCGGCGCCTGATGTCCCGCACCGAGGTCGACGATCCGGTTCGCAAACGCTTCATCCGCGCCGGCGCCGCATCGTCCCTGCCCGCTCTCGCCGCTCGCCTGCGTGAGATCACTCTACTGCTGCGTAGCCGGGGCCTGCCTCTGGACTACAGCCGGCTCTCCGACCAGCTCTACCACTGGCAGCAGCCCGAAGGACCCGACAGGATCCGGCGCTCATGGGGCCGATCCTTCCACACCGGATGCCATAGCACCCCGACCCAGACCGACTGGGCCGCCACCATGACTGACCCGAAGGACGCCTCGTGACCGCCCGCATCATCCTGGATGTGCACGCCCTACAGAACGTGCCCCCGAGCAGCATCAATCGCGATGACACTGGCGCACCCAAGACTGCCGTCTATGGCGGGACCACTCGTGCCCGCGTGTCCAGTCAGGCATGGAAGCGTGCCACTCGCCGCTACTTCGACCAAGTCCTGGACCCGAGCGAGCTGGGCGTGCGCACCAAGCGTGTTGCCGAGGTGCTCGCCGAGCGCATCACCAACCTCACTTCGGATCTGCAAGGTCCCGAGGCACTTGCCGTAGCGGCCGAGGTGCTCCAGGCCGCCACCGGATCCAAGATCGAGCCCCCCAAGCGCAAGGTGGAGGCGGCCAAGAAGCACGGCAGCCTCGAGCCCCCGCCAGAGTCGGCCTACCTGATGTTCCTCAGCTCCCGTCAGCTCGACCACCTCGCCGTGCTCGCCGCTGAAGGCGGCGGCGACATCAAGGCTTTCCTGAAGGACAAAGAGGTCAAGGCCCGGGCGAGGAGGATTGTCGACAGCCGGCACTCGGTGGACATCGCACTTTTCGGGCGGATGGTCGCCGATTCCACCGACATCAGCGTCGACGCCGCCGCCCAGGTCGCCCACGCTCTCAGCGTCCACCGCACCGAGATCGAGTCGGACTACTTCACCGCCGTCGACGACCACAACACCGACGCCGAGCCCGGCGCGGGCATGATCGGCACCGTCGACTTCAACTCCGCCACCCTCTACCGCTACGCCGCACTTGACGTTGACCTGCTGGAAAGGAACCTTGGCAAGGGCCTCGACGTCGACCAGGCGCCGGTCACCCCCGTCCGCCGCGCAGTTGAGGCATTCCTCGAGGCTTTCGTCTCTTCGCTGCCCACCGGCAAGATCAGCACCTTTGCCAACCACACTCTTCCCGACGTCGTCGTCGTCAAGCTTCGCGCCACCCGTCCCATCAGCTTCGTCTCCGCCTTCGAAAAGCCGGTGACCGCCGACATTTCCAGCGGGCACATGGAACAGGCGTGCGCCCGGCTGGCCGCCTATGCTCCCGAGATTGAGCGTGCATATGGTGACGACAACTGCCAGACCTGGGTGCTCCGCATCGGGCTCGACACCACCCCGCTGGCCGGCCTGGGCGCTGAAGTCACCAGCCTTCCCGTGCTGGTGAAATCGGTTGGCGCTGCCGTTGCAGGCCGCCTGGAGCGGCGGGCATGAGTGTACTGAGTCTGCAACTGGCCGGCCCGCTGCAGTCGTGGGGGGCCACCGCCCGATTCGCTCGTCGGACCACCGAGGTTGCCCCCACCAAAAGCGGCGTGCTCGGCTTGCTTGCCGCTGCCATGGGCCTGGACCGCGAGGACGAAACGGGACTTGCGGAGTTGGCCGAGCTCCGTTTCGGCGTACGAATCGACCAGCCCGGGACCCCGTTGCGTGACTTCCACACCGCCCACCATTTCGACACCGGCGAAGCTATGCCGCTCTCCGAGCGTCACTACCTTGCCGACGCCGTTTTTGTGGCGGCCGTGGAAGGGCCTGCCTTCCTGATCGACAGGCTTCACGCCGCCGTGCGGGCCCCCGTCTATCTTCCCTATCTAGGCCGTCGTTCCTGCCCGCCTTCCCGAGCCTTGGAATTGGGAGCGCACCATAACGCGCCAGACCTTCACACTGTGCTTGCGGCCGAGCCCTGGCACGCCGCCGAATGGCACCAAAGGCGCCTTCGTCATCTGGCGAACGTCCGCCTTGCAGCGCACCTGGACGCACCTACTGGCGTCGGACAAGCCCTTGACGGGGACGCCCTTCGGGACCAGCCACTGAGCTTCGCGGCACGTCATCGTCGCTACGCCTTGCGTACCGTCCATACCACCAGCATCACTGTCACCAACCCCCATGCTCGCCTTCGCGAGATCGCCGCCGTGCCCGCGCACGATCCCATTGGACATCTGGAAGGCGCTTGATGTATCTCACTCGCTTCCGCTTTAACACCGCACGCCTGGGCGCCCGTCGAATCTTGTCCAACCCTCAGGCCATGCACGCCGCCGTGATGTCCTCTTTCCCCGACGTCCTGCCCACCTCCGAACAGTCTCCAAGGGTTTTGTGGCGGCTGGATCGCAATGCGACGGCCGAAGTCCTGCTCTACGTCGTTGGCCCCCAGCGCCCCGACCTCACCCACCTGGTAGAGCAGGCCGGTTGGCCCGCCGCTGGAGCCTCCGGAACTGCCGGCTGGCAGACCCATGCATACACTCCGTTCCTGAAACGCCTGGACAAGGGAACCAGGTGGAACTTCCGCTTGACTGCCAACCCCGTCCATTACGTCCGAACGAGGGACGGCCAACCCACCACCAAGCGCACCGCCCACCTCACTCCCAGGCACCAACTGCGGTGGCTCCTGGCCCGCCAGGAGCCCGGTGGGTTCCGCATCATGGGGGCATCCCATGACGAGCGGCTGAACGGCCAAGAGGGAGAACCCCAAGCCATCATTCGCGACCAGCGCAGCCTGAACTTCGGGAAACGGGGTTCTCACGGCCGCGTCACGCTCACCACCGTCACCTATGACGGACGACTGGAAGTGACCGAACCGGAAGCCCTGCGCCGTGTCCTGACCGCCGGTATCGGAAAGGCCAAGGCGTATGGCTGCGGGCTGATGACTCTCGCTCCCTTGGGGTGACGATCCGATCCCAACTGGTCGCAGGCCAGCTGTATTGGCGCCGGCGGCTCACCACAGCGCTTCCCTGGCCGCTGCCCAACGCCCCGAGGTGCCTGAAAGCCGACCGTACCGTGGGGACTATAAGGACAGGGCCAAGCCAACGTGGTGAATTCAACGGGTCCCATGCGCTGGATGATCTCTTCTCGATACAATCGAACAGTCCGGTGCGGTCGGCGGCCCTGCATCCCCGTCAGCCGCACCGGGTCACCAGATGGCGTGGATGGACGCCATGCCACCCGAGGTTCGGCACACTTCGCAGCCACCCCACGGACGTCTGGGCCATCGGGGACCACGTGTTGCGGTGTCTTCGTTGTCCTGAGCAGAGTCCAAGCGCCCTTAATATTCCGACAACCTCAGCACAGTGATGAAGATTCCCCGATCGGCGTGCTGTGTTCGTGTTTTGTCCAGCCATTACCGCCACATCAACTGGCCGATCACCTAGAGGAACTCGAGTCGCAGATCAACCAGGGATAATGATGTTGACCGGAAAACCCAGAGCCCGCACCCTGACAGGCATCGCACGTGCTCAGGTTGCTGCAGAACTGAAGACAAAGTATGAGAGAGGGGCCTCGATCCGCGCACTGGCCGGGGAGGCCGACCGCTCTTATGGGTACATTCGCCGCCTTCTACTGGCCGCCGGGGTTGTCTTTCGCCCCCGAGGCGGGGTGAAGCGTCCAGGTCGCCCCTGGGAGGAGGCATGAGAGGTTTGGTGCTGACCGGCACAGATGCGGCGGCCTACGGCGAAAGATGGACCGGGAACCATCCAGGTTTAGCGAACTGGGTCAGTCCGGTGGCCCCACCGTGGCGATGGAGCCTGTGAAGACGCCCATTTACTCACTTCTTGCTTCCCGTCCCTATGTCGGACGAGTTCGCCTGCAGGATGCCCCGAAATGTCGGGGTGGTGTGAAACCGTGAAGGATGATTTCCCACCTGCGGCTTTTCTATTGGCCACCGAACGTCAGCGCAACATAGGCATAACCCATGCATAATCGCCTTACATCCCCGGACCCCATAAACCAAGCCAATCATGGTGGCCGCGACAGTGCCCCATGTGACGATCTATCTGGGTCAGCAGGGGGACAACTGTGCAAAGGACCCTCGATGACAGTCACCGATCCGGTGCCGGACGCCCTCACCCAGGGGTGGTACGTCTTGTCGCTTCTGCACGGACGGATTGAGGGATGTCTCGAAGGGCAGTTGCGGACCCACCATGGTCTGAGCGTGCGTGACTACTCTCTTCTGGACGTCCTCAGCCGTCAGCACGACGGCGAGGGAGGCCATCTGCAGGTGCGCCAGATTGCGGATATCGTCGTCCTGAGCCAGTCCGCCACGAGCCGTCTGGTCACCCGCCTGGAGGATCGCGGCCTGCTTGAGCGATACCTCTGCCCCACCGACCGGCGGGGCATCTACACGGACGTGACCGAGGCCGGCTGGAAACTGCTGGAGGAGGCCCGAGCAACATACAACGCGGCGCTACACGTGGCCATGAAGGAGGCGGCGCGCGATCCGGAACTCGCGCTGCTGGTTCGAGTGGTGGAGAACTTGCAGGGCGGGCGCTCCCAGTGCTCGGCAACCCGCACTCAACCATTGTGAGTTCGGGCTGGACTTGGTCCGCTTGACGGACATCTGAGAGGCCTTCGAGTCCTATTACGGATGGTTTGGCGTCGACCGTTCGGGAGTGATGGGGCGGTTCCATCCTGCAATGACGTGCGCATGGCCTGACCCACATGGAACGTGTGCTATACACACGCGAAGTCGTGAACGCACTGCTCTACCGGAACCGGACTGGCTGTCAGTGGCGGCTCCAGCCGCAGGATCTCCCGGCCTGGTCAGCGGTGTTCTACTACTTCACCCTGTGGCGGGAGGATGGCCTTGACCAGCGAATGCAGGGGATTCTGCGCTGCCGGGCTCGGGAGCGGTCCAGACGATAAGAGGACCCGTCGCTGGTGATCACCGACACGGAGTCCGTCCGCGTGACGGCTGGGGTGCCCCAGGCGACGACGACGGGACTGGATGTGAACAAAATGGCGCCTGGCCGCAAGCGTGAGCTCGCCGTGGACGTCATGGGACTGATCAGCGGCGTGGTGGTCCTGGCCGCGAGCGCACACGACAGCGAGACCGGGATCGCCCTGCTGAACCAGGCAGCCGAATGACGCGGGATTCGCCTGGAGAAGGCCCTGGTCGACCAGGGCTTCGAGGAACCGGTGATGACCCAGGGAGCGGTGAAGGGCACTACTGTCGAGTTGATCTGGCGCAACCCCGGCCATCACGGAAGAGGCCTCGCCCCGCAACCACAACGGTGGGGGGCGAGCAGGTCAACGGCACCCTCATGCTCCATCGCCGCCGCACCCGCGACTACGACCATCGGCCCGACAATGTGGCCTCGCGCGTCTACCGGGGTTCCACTGCCGGCATGCTCCGCCATCTCACCACCCCCACCCCGGCCTGGTGTGACGACGTGGAACTGGCCGCGTGAACGTGTCCGACCCCCTGCGGCTGCTGAAGACCGAACACGACGAGGGCACCGCGCGTGTCAACGACCTGTGCGAGGAGATCACTCAGCCTGCCACGGCCCTCGCCGGGGACCGCTTGGCCGAGCTCGCCGACGCGACCCGCAAAGTCATCGAGGGCCTCACCCCGCCCGACTGCGCACCGACCTCCCGGAACCGCCACCGTCCAGCAGCGCATCGTGACTGCCTTCAACGACCGCCCCGAGCAGATGTTCCGCGTCCGCGACCGGCACGAGCATTTCGGCCTGCCCACTGACGAGCCTTCGGTCCGCGTCACCCATTCCCGCCTGGGACGAATCGCTCGCCAGGGATTCCTCGAGCAGCCCAGGCACGCAGCTATCAGAAACAGAATCAACGACCGCTCAGAGTGGCACCATCGCCGACGCAGTGGCCGCCAGTTGTCGATCGCGTATGTGCTCGTGGCGGCGCCCAGGTAACACTTGACGGCTGCTGCGCACCACTCCAAGTGAGCAGCAGTCCGGGCTCACGATGCGGTACCGGCTCCGGGAAGCCAAGCCCCCGCGCATGCGCCGAGGTCGATGGGACAAAGGTTGAAGGCCGGGGGAGCGCTCCCCCCCCCCCGGCCAGGGCAACCGCGTGGAACTGCTACCGAAGGGAGCTCAGCCCTTGCGGGTGCGGGCCTCAGCGGATACGGCGAAGATGTGCATGCTCTGCTGGTGGGGTACGGCCGTGTCGCTGATCTTCGGAAGTGTCACGCTGGCCACTGTCTTGCCTTGCTGCAGGGTGATGCCGGCGAAGTGAACGTTTGCGGGAACGTTGAAGCGGTTGCCATCTGGGCGGTTCTGGTAGGCAGCCGTGGCGACGATGGCGTCGGAGCCGGTGCTGTCCCCGTACCAGTCGGGTGCGGAGAGTGTGAACACCTGCTGCGTACCGTCGGCGTAGTTGACGGTGCCGGTGCCTGTGGCCCTGCCGTAGGTGCCGGCGAGCAGGAATCCCAGTGTTGTGCCCGACCCGCGGACGGCGATTGTCTGACCGTACGAGACGACGTTGTCGGCCGCTTTGGTGCCGGCTGTGTTGGGCCAGGTGAAGGTTACGCCGCCATACTCCACGGCGTGACCGGCCACCAGCCCGACTTCGTTCAGCGCCTGGGCCGAGTAGCTTGCTCCGTCACCATCGATGCCCTCCACGCGGGTGTCGCCATCGGACGACACCGCCACATTGTTGAAGAATGCCTTGAGCGGCTGCGCCGCAACCTCCATCGCGAAGATGTGCATGCTCTGCTGGTGGGGTACGGCCGTGTCGCTGATCTTCGGAAGTGTCACGCTGGCCACTGTCTTGCCTTGCTGCAGGGTGATGCCGGCGAAGTGAACGTTTGCGGGAACGTTGAAGCGGTTGCCATCTGGGCGGTTCTGGTAGGCAGCCGTGGCGACGATGGCGTCGGAGCCGGTGCTGTCCCCGTACCAGTCGGGTGCGGAGAGTGTGAACACCTGCTGCGTACCGTCGGCGTAGTTGACGGTGCCGGTGCCTGTGGCCCTGCCGTAGGTGCCGGCGAGCAGGAATCCCAGTGTTGTGCCCGACCCGCGGACGGCGATTGTCTGACCGTACGAGACGACGTTGTCGGCCGCTTTGGTGCCGGCTGTGTTGGGCCAGGTGAAGGTTACGCCGCCATACTCCACGGCGTGACCGGCCACCAGCCCGACTTCGTTCAGCGCCTGGGCCGAGTAGCTTGCTCCGTCACCATCGATGCCCTCCACGCGGGTGTCGCCATCGGACGACACCGCCACATTGTTGAAGGCATTACTGAGTGCGGGAAGTGCCGGCGGCAGGCCAACGGGATTTTCTGTCGGTGAGCCGAACAGGTCCAGGGGAACGGAATTCGCGATGGCCTCCATGCCCGCGTCATTGGGGTGCAGGTGGTCACCGGAATCGTAAGCAGGCAGGTATCGGGTCCGGTCCCGTGGGTCGGCAGTTGCCGTTGCCTGGTCGACAATGCCGTCGCAGCCGCTCTGGGGGCTGCGAAGCCAATCATTGATGGCCTCCCTCTTGGCCTCCTTCTCGGAGTTCCAGCCGGCCGTCCCCACCACCGGGGTCAGGGTCGAACAGAAGAACTTGACGTTCCGCTCGTGCGCCTGTGCGATGAGACGGCCCAGCGCGTCGGTCAGAGAACCGACAGACGGCGAGCTGTTGTTGAGGTCGTTGAGGGCATCGTCGGAGAAGATTACCCAGCGTACCCCCGGCTGGTCGAGGGCATCTCGCCCGAAGCGAGTCAATGCCTTCTCGCCGCCTCCGTCCTGGAGGATGTTGTTACCGCTGATACCCGCGTTGATCACACCGATCCGGTAGCCGGCGCGGTTCAAACGTGCTGCCAGCAGGTTGGGCCAGCGTGTGTTGGAGCCGGTACCGGAGTTGTCGCCGTCGGTGATGGAGGCGCCGAAAGCCACCACAGACCCAACGGCACTGGAGCTCTGTACCTCAAGCCCGCTCAGGAATGAATACGAGGTGGTGCCGCCCGGATCGGCGATCGATGAGGCCCCTGTCTGGTTGCCCGTGCCGTACCAGTTCTGCTGGTGAGCGGAAGTGTGCCGGGTGGCTGTTGCTGTACCGGGCACGTAGAGGCTGACGGCGAGGTTCGACTCGGGTCCCACACTGAGAGTGGCTGAATCACTCACCACTTCACCGCCAGCGGGAATGGTCACAGACGCGGTCCCGCCGAAAGTGAGCTTCGTGTCGGTACTGGCCTTGATGCCCGCCCCGCCTGCGCTCTCCGCAATGTGGATGTCGGAAAGCGTCACAGGCTGAGCGCCGTAACGGTTTGAGAGGCGTATGCGGGCAGCCGATCCCCCGATGCTGGTGTGCACGATCTGACGGAGGGTCTGATTGGCGAAAGTCTGGCCGGAGTCCTGCATCGCAGCGCCCCACGTCCCGGTCCAGGGGACATCCGCGAAATCATTGGCCAGGGTTCCCCTAGCACTGTTGAAAGAAGACGCTGCGGAGGATACGCCCGTCTGCAATGTGGTCATGAACAAGAGTGCTGCAGCGGCAGCGACTCTGATCCGCATATTGTTCTTCCATTTCTCAATGTGTCGAGCATTTTTTGAGGGGATGGGCTCGCTTGGGAACGCGGTCCGGAGGAGTCATGCGGGCGGAACTCGGTGCATGACTGACATCCGGGTCGCCCCGAAACGGCGACGTCGGGCCGTCATGTGATTTCCGCAGGCGTCATCGAGCGCCGGCGACGAGAATTGATGCGGCTTTGATTGAGTATTAACAGAGTGCATTTGGGGTTGGTGCACGCGCGCAAGCGTCCAGGTGCTTCCCTTGTCGGGTTGCCCCATGCGAGGACTGCGTCGACGGCGAGTCGCCGGTCGGCGTTCGCGACCGACATCCAGTCCACGCCGTTTACTCCGAGGCGCGGCTCACGTCGGGCGGCCGTCAGCAGGCGGGCCAGTGCGGAGGGCGCGGATTGGCCGCGAAGGATCCCTGGTAGCAGGTATCTGGCGTGACGGGCAGCCTGAAGTTCGACCGGCGACCCGTGCGCTTCGTGGGTGCGTAGCCACCGTTGCCCTGCGGCATGGGTGGCCAAGTTGTCCGCATTGCGCTATTCGCGGTGGCTGGCTGTTGAGTAATGTCAGCAGGGTTTCCTCGCGACCCATCACTACCTTCCGGTGCGGCTATTGACTGCCTCCGCTCAGGTTGGTCTGGGAGGCTGTACCGCAGGGGCAACTGTAACCCCTATAAGGGGTGGGTGGCGTCGCTCTCGGCCTCCAGTCGCCACCGAGACGGCGACGGCAGGTTTCCCGCCGGCTCGGCGGTTATTGGCAACCAGCAGACCGACTCCGGGTTGGCACGTCACCCGACAGTGAGAGTGATCACGGTATTTCCGGCGGGGTTTTGAGCCAATCATTCAAGATGACTTACGGTCAGAAGCCCCGGTCGGATCCCTGTTCGACTGCGACCGCCCCGGGGGATATGACCTCGCCTGACAGGGGCCCCCATGACCGCGTTATCCGCCTCCGGTCGGCGTTTACCATCCCGATGTCTTGACCGCGGACATCGGGGTCCGCGACCACGCAATCCCAGGTCGAGTGATTGGCGTCTCTGGCTCGGGCTGCGTGCTCATGATGCGCCACCAGCCGAGGCCGACCGTGCAAACCCATAGGGTCCGCACCTGCCCGGGCACGTCGGGCCCGCCGGGCATGGGACCCATGCGAAGAATGGCGGGTGCCAGGGATCGCATCCCTGGCACCCGCCGCGCCGCTCACGGCGGGTGCCTGCACGGGGATTCCGCGGAGGCACCCGTTCACGTGCTCACGTGCTCACTTTCCGAGCAGGTACGCCCGTTCCACGGTCTGCCGCACCGTGTTGCCCGCCTTGTCGGAGGCGGTGACCCGCAGGGTCACGTAGGCGCCCTGCCGACGGTCGCCGGGCCGCTCGATGGTGGCGGTGAACCAGTTGTGGCCGCGGTCCTTGACGCCGACCCGGCCCTGCCAGGTCGTGCCGCCGTCGAAGGACGCCTCGACCCGGAGCTTGACGCCGGTGGGCGCGGCCAGACCGTCCTGGTGCCTGACGGTCAGGTCCAGGTCGTGCCGCTTGCCGCCGCCGACGGTGTTCCACAGGTCGGCCGGGACCCCGTAGTCGACCTGGAGGAGAGGCAGAAGCGTCTTCTCCGCCGCGGTGTCCGAACGGAACGTCCAGGACGTGGCCGTCCGGGTACCGGTCTGCCAGTACTCGGTCTTGCGCTCCGTCGTCAGGTCCAGTCGGTAGTCGGCCTTCCCGGCGGGGACGTGGAAGTCCGCCCACGCGCCCGCGCCCTCGCCGACCTTCTCGCCGTCGCGGTAGAGCGCGGCCGCCACGGAGTCGCCCTGAGGGTAAGAGGGATCGTCCGCCGTCCCGGGCGTTTC
Source organism: Streptomyces sp. NPDC026673 (assembly GCF_040638135.1). Lineage (NCBI taxonomy): Bacteria > Bacillati > Actinomycetota > Actinomycetes > Kitasatosporales > Streptomycetaceae > Streptomyces > Streptomyces sp. NPDC026673. Next base: position 17,960 of record NZ_JBEZXR010000101.1, read on the forward strand.
GCTCCTTCCGATGCCGCCTCCGCTGGAGGGAACCTGCCGGCGGCCCCAGTGGCCGGCCATCGCGTCGGTGTACTCCGGGATCGCCAGGCTGAGGATGTCACCGTCACGTACGGCGGGACGGCCCCAGCCGCGCGGGATGGACGGCCGCACCACGGCCCGGTACCACTCCTCCTCGGCCTTCTCGCCCGCCGCGAAGGTACGGGGGGCGTCACGCAGACCCGACTGCAGAGCCCCGCCGTAGAAGAGGTCGAGCCCGGTGATGAAGTCGACGTTGTGCATCCACTGTGTGTCCCCGGCGGTGACATACTCGGTGCGCGTCCGGCCTGTTGGCACCCAGCGCGAGGTCTCCCAGGCGACCTTGGCGTAGGGACGCCAACTGAAGCGCTGTTCGCTGGACCATCCCAGCGAGCTGTTGTTCGTGTAGGACGCCTTCACCCGCGCGATGTTGCGGTCCGAGACGGTGTACGTCACGTCCTGTGGGACCTGCTGCCACTGAGCGGTCACGTCGTACAGGTACGGGCTCTCGACGGTACCTCCGATGTCGATGACGGGCGTGTGCTTTTTCATGTATCGAAGCAATTTCACTCCGTCGGCCGCAGTCAGTCGGATCACCGGGATCGCGGAGCGGGCATCCATGGGCCTCCAACGGGTCCAAGCGGTGAACCCGCCGGGCAGGACGATCACGAGACCCTTGGCACCCGCCTTCGCGGCCGTCTCCGCCAGGTCGTACCCGTCCATCGCGGAATCGTCGCGGATGACGGCGAGCTTGCCCCGCACAGTGCTCGGCCGCAGGTCCGACTGTTCCCTGGTTCCCGCATCCACGGCGATCAGCCGTTCCCCATCCGCGCGGAACGGCATGGACTGCCTGGCGTAGTACGGCTTCAGGTCAAAGTCCGCGCCTCGGACATCGGCCGTGAGCTCGGGCGCCGTCATTTCCCAGCGCGAGTTGAACTCGAACCTGCCCTCGGTGACCTTGGACGTGGGATTCACATACAGGTCAACGGACCCGCCGCCGTCCTCGTAGTACGTCCCCAAGGTCATTGGCACCCCGTTGATAGCCCGGTGGATCTGGTACGTCAGGTTGTTGCGTCTCTCCGCCGGCTTGGGAGTGCGCACGCGCACTGGCTTGGCCTTGCGCGCGTCCAGGATTACGGTTGTGTCGCCGGTGACCTTCACCTCAGGCTCGACGACCTGGATGATTCGGACGCCGTCGCCCCGGTCCTCCGCCAGAGTGCCACCGACCAGGTAGATGCCCTCCTCGACCTCTGCGGCCAAGGGGTCCAAGCTGATGAACCTGGCCTCCGCATCCCCTCCGAATAGGTCCACCAGAGTCCACATGATGGACTCCCCGCTCGGGCCGTAGGACTCGACGGTGAGCTTGTGCATGGGGGCGCGCACCCACAGGCTGACGGTGGTGTGGACCGACACTCCCTCGGCGGACGTGGCGGTGACGTAGCCGTAGTAGGAGCCGCGGCCCGCCTTCTCCGGGTCCACACTGACCGGCACCTCAACGGTCGCACCAGGGGCGAGCCGGACGGTGTCAGCGCTCAGTGTCAGCGCCTGCGCGAGAAGCTGCTTGCCGCCCGTGGACGTCAGCGCACCCCGCAGACCGAGCGACATCTCCTTGCCGGAGTGGTTGGTGTAGCGCACCACCCCGGCCCGCTCCACCGGGGATCCGTCCCGGTCGAACGGGCCCAGGACGATCGTGCCGGTGGCGGTGACGGGGGCGGTGAACGCCGCCTTGACATCGACACGGCCGCCGCCCTGCTCGGTCGGCTTCTGGCCGGGCACCGTACGGGACGTGCTGATCAGCGCGTCCTTGAGCTGCTGCGCGCTCCAGTCCGGGTGCTGCCCGGCCAGCAGAGCTGCCGCGCCCGCAACGTGGGGCGTGGCCATCGACGTGCCGTCTGCCGAGACGTAGTAGTCGTCGACCGGAATGCCCATCGTTGTTCCGGCGGCGCGTGCGGCGACGATCCCGACGCCCGGAGCGGTGATGTCCGGCTTGGCTGCCTTGTCGCCGAGGCGCGGGCCGCGGCTGGAGAACGAGGCCAGCGAATCGTCCCGGTCGACGGCGCCGACGGTGAGGGCGGCGTCGGCGGCGCCGGGCGACCCGACCGTCATCTCGCCCCGCTGGCCGCTGTTGCCGGCGGCGACGACGAAGAGTGCGCCGCTGCTGCGCGAGATCTCGTTGAGCGCCAGGCTCATGGGGTCGGTGCCGTCAGTCTCCATGTCCGAGCCCAGGCTCATGTTGACGACCTGGGCGCCCTGCGCCGCGGCCCACTCCATGCCCGCGATGACCTGCGACTCATTGCCGAAGCCGTCGTCCCCGAGGACCTTGCCGATCAGCAGGTCGGCGCCGGGTGCGACGCCCTTGCGCAGGCCGCCTGAGGCGGCACCGCTGCCGGCGGCGGTGGCGGCAACATGCGTGCCGTGACCAAAGTGGTCCTCGGTCGAACCGCTGCCGGAGAAGTCCTTCGCCTGGCCCACGCGGCCTGCGAGGTCGGGATGCTTCTGGTCGGCGCCGGTGTCCAGGACCGCCACCTTGACGCCTTTGCCGTGGTAGCCGGCGGCCCACGCGGCCGGTGCGTTGATCTGCGCGGTGCTGCGGTCCAGCGTGGGGCGCACCTTGTGGTCCAGCCAGATCTTCGGCGTTGCCGCAGCCGTACGCTCCGCGGAGGCCCCCATCGCAGGCGCGAGCTGCTTCCAGAAGCCCGCCAGATCCTGATTGGCGACGTGCAGCGCCTGGGCACCGATGCTCGGCAGCTGCCGCGGCGGCTCGGAGGCATCGTCGTTGAACTCGGCGAGCGCAGCTGCCCGTTTGGCTGTCGCACGCGCAGAACCCTCCGGCGTCGACACGATCAGGGGCAGGGCGTCGGTGTGCACCTCGTTGTATCCCTGGGCGACCAGGGCCGCGACGTCGAAGAGCGCCTCGTCCAGCCGCCCCGCGCGGACCAGTAACGCCGCGTCGGAAGGCAGCACCGTCAGCGCGCCCTCCTTCTCGGCTATCTGGAAGAAGACGTTCTCGCGGCCCGGTGCACGTTCCACCGAGGCCGTCTTCTTGCCGTTTGGCGCGTCACCGACGGTGACCCGATCGCCGGTGATCAAGCGCACGGTGGTTGATCCGTCGAGCGATACCGGCGTGCGCGCTCCAGTCACCAGCGGGGACTGGGCCGAAGCGGGCGTCACAGCAGCCGTCGCCAACATCGCCGACATCGATATCACCGCCCAAGGGCGGGTGCGTCTCATTGGTGTGTATGGCCTTTCAGTTACGGAGCGTGGTGCTATTCAGTGATCGGCTTGGCTGTTAGCCTGACGCGCCGCACTGCGACATACGAGACGAGTGGCATACGGCGGACCGTGACCGGACTGTTTAATCCTTGCTAGTTCCATATTTCGGCCACCTGGGCCGGATTGATGCGTTGTCGACTCGGTACGGTTGGCAAGCCCACAGAACATTTGAGGTGCGTGATTGTCGCGGCTTTGAGAGCTGTTGGTGACGTCACGGATTTCGATGTGGCCGCGACGGCGAGGCCGCGATGCACGGCTGGTGCTCCTCGACAGCCGGGAATCGGTATGTCTGTCGTCAAGTGGCCCCGTGTCACCATGATTGCCCTGCACCGCCAGTTCACCGCCTGTTCGGAATCATCCGCTAAGGAAAGCGGACCTGCTACCACCGGCGGGTGACACAAGTGCGCCATGTCCGAACCGCGACACGGGTTGCCGGTGACCCTCCGATGTTCAGTGCGACAGGGAAGCGAGAAGGCGAATCGTGCCCGACACGTGATGTTTGAAGTGATTTCGATGTGTGTCCGTCGAACGATTCGGTCACTTATGCGCCGTCCATGAAATCGTCATGCCAGGCGGACTTGGTTGGGGAAGCTGAACGAAGCTGTCGGGAACGCCTATTCGTGCTGCGAACCGCCGCAGGCCATGGGACCTCTACGTGGAAACGCTGGGTCAGCCACACCCGAGGCCTGACCGACAGTACGAGACCGGCGAGACCACTGTCAGGACGGTTTACGCCGCCACAAGCTCGCCCCCGGCAGGCCTCGGAGCCCAAGCTCCTCGGACGCGTCCGCGACCACTGGGGGATCGAGGCTCTGCACCATGTCCGCGACACCACCTTCACCGAGGGCGCTTCCCCGGCTGGGGTCCCACATCCCGCCCCGCGGGGTGAATGCCTGCGACCTCAAAATGGGAGGCATGCAAACGGTCGGAGTGACGATCACGGCGACGGTGCCTCCACCACAATGCCGTCCACACTGATCGCCCCCTCACGCCTCTCGGCCTCGGATGATCAGGATGCGGACGCGTTGATGTAGCGGACCTCTGCCGTGGTGGGCTCGGTAGGGTCATGCGGTCAGGGCAGTCGACCGAGACCGATGGTCGGTGTCAGCGTGCGGGCGGTTTGGCTGGTTTCCCCGTTAAGGTCGAGCTGGCCCGCGCCGTTTTCGGAGACTTCAATTCCATTGAGCGCTTTGGCCGCCCCGGTGAGCGAGGCCTTGATCTGGTGTGCCCGTCCAGTCGGGGTGTTCCCCGGCCACGATAGCTGCGGCTCCCGCGACGTGTTGGCCATCGACGTTCCCGAGAGCCCGACGTACGGGGTGCTTCCCAGCAGTTGAGGCAGAGATCCCCGCGCGCGCAGCGAGGATTTCCTCGCCAGGCGCGGGGATCACGGGCTTCAGCCCGAAGTTGCCGACAGGAGGGCCGCGGCTGGAAACCGAACTCGATGTGCCCCGCTTGATGGTGCTGGTCACCGCAAGCGCGGCGTCGGCGGCTCCGGGCGCTTCAACGGGTTCAGTGGTCCCCGAGTTGCCCGCTGTCACGACGAACAGGGGCCCCAAACCGGCTGAAAGCTCGTTGACCTTGGTAGACAGCAAGTCCGTGCGGTCGCTGATCCCGCTTGCCAGACTCATGTTGACGATCCGCGCGTCCTGCCGCACAGCCCATTCCATGCCGGCGAGAACAGAGGAGTCTCTGCCGCGGCCCTCGTCGGCCGTTCAGCAGGCGTACATCGGGGGCGACACCTTGGTACCGCCCCCCAGAAGCGGCGCCGCTGCCGATCGTGGACGCCACGTGGGTGCCGTGGCCTGCATGGTCATCGGCGTCCGTTGCGTCACTGAAGTTCTTCGACGCCGAGATCCTCCCGGCCAGGTCGGGGTGTGCGCGAGAGATCCTGGTATCCAGGACCGCGACCTTCACCCCCTTTGCGGTGTAACCCTGCTGCCGGGCGCTCGATGCCCTCAAGGGGCTGAAGCGGCTCGCTGTGATCGTGCGCTCCCTCGCGAACTCCTTGCCACGGCTCTTGGCGAGCAACGGGAATCCGGAAAGTCTGCATTGCACTGAGAGCCGCCTCCGAGGGCGGCCCTTGGCGAATTCTCAAGTTGTTGCGTTCGGTGGCTGCACAGAATTGGTTTGCCTACGTCGGTGGTAAGCAAGGGTGCGGGCGATTGCACCGGGCGGGATACCAACCGCGCCGGGGGACGCTACAGCGAGCTTCGGGTAAAGGTGACGGATGCTCTGGTCCAGGGGGATGCGGATGCGGGGGCGCTTCTGGTCGCGGATGACGGCGATGGTCTGGGTGGTGACGCCCAAGCGCGCGGCGAGGTATGTGGCAGGCCAGCCCACCGCGGCGAGCGTGGTGAGTACGATGGCGGCGTGTGCGGCATCGGTAAGGTCCCGTGAGCCGCTGTCGCCTTGTACGCTCCGTGGCGGGACAGCGATGCCGAGGACAGCGTCGGCGGTGGTGCGCGAGATTCGGCGCGGTCGCTTGGCGGGTGAGCGGAGTAGACGGCGGATCAGAGTAACGGAGATTCCGGAGGCGTCGGCGATCACTTGGGCTGACATCCCTCGTCGACGGAGCAGGGTTGCGTGATCAGCTGCCTCGGCAGAGTTCACTCTTGGGGTCAGTCCAGCGGCGCGATCGCGCTCGCGTTGCCGTCGGGCTCGTCGTGCGGCCTGGAGGCAGGCGGACTGGGTGCAGCCGTAATCGGCACACGAGGCTTGGCCATGTCGGATACGACTGCGGGCAGGTCGACGGGGTACGGGGGCAGCCACAGGCGTCGGCGAAGACGCGGGATCATGCACAATAAAAGATTGTAGATGCCATGCTCTGTGACCTACGGACGCGGGGTTCAACGACCGGCACGCTGGGACTTGCGTACCAGTCGGTGCTGGGGAGCGTGAAAACGGTGCGCTGAGCCTGCCCAGCATCGCCGGACGACACACTGAACCGTCTCCGTGGTGCCGCGGCTTGGTGAGGGTGACTTTGGCCGCTGACGACAGGCGGCTGGAGTTGCAACGAGCGTGACGGAAGATGCGCCGGCGCTTGAGGGTGACCATGCCACGTTCGACGGGATACCAGAGTCGAGCGCGCGCCCGGTTTGAGAACCCCTGCCGGGCCGTAAGTTCCGTGCAGGGCGGGCGTCCGGTCGCCGTCGCGGAGGTGCCGCCGGCGCCGAGGTAGGCCAGGTCGGCCGCGCGGCGATGGTGAAATGGGTACAGGTGGCGGCGATTCGATGGGTGCGTGCCGAGGTCACGTCGTGGGTGCGCCCCGGAAGAGCGCGGGAGATCCATACGGCCATGCCTCGCGGGTCGGTGACGACCTGCAGGTTCACACCGTGGCGGCGGTGCGTGCTGGAGGAGTCGGCACATCCGTCGTTGCACCGGTCACACTCGGCGACCGTGTCGTGCACCGACACGTACTCCGCCTCGGCATCACACAGAGCGCGAGCCAGATCCAGCGCGCGGTGGACCAGGAGATCGATGACCACGCGCACATAGGCGCGGGTGGGTGCCCACGCTGCTCCGGAAACCGGCCGCGATCCACGCAGGGGCACAACTACCATCCCCGCGGGCGCGGGGAGCAATGACTGGCCGCTCAGAGCGGCGGCAGAGACGGTGGGGTCATCCCCGCAGACGCGGGGAACAGGATCTGCACAACCTTCTTGAAGTCGTTCCGAAGTGTGTCACGCACCAGGTTGTGAGACGGGACGACTCGGTGTGCTTTGGCGTCATGCGGGGCCGCGGGGTTCATCGGCGATGGGAAGATACGCGGCGCCCGTCATGCCGTGCCGGCTAGCTCCGAGGGTCTGGCCGGTAGCCCACGGGCGGTCATGTCGACCGAATCCGAAGTCACTATGGCCGCGACGCTCCAATCGGTGCTGCGCCACCTGTGGCGGAGGCGATGATCGTCGCCCCGAGGCTGCCCCTTCATTTCCACTCTGTCCACGCTCGGTCCTGGCCCTACACGAATGCCTACGTAGTAGCCGCCTGCTGCCACTACGGCATTCCAAAATGCGACTTCATATGTCTCGAAAACGGGTTGGGCCGTGCCGGGCGATGGGACGTCCTGGGGTGAATGCCTCGGCCGATCCATCACTGAACTCCCCTGGCCGCCTGACGGACATCGGTACGTTATATGGTCACCAGGAAGGGGACCAGTCTCGGACGTGGTTCCAGGCACCCTGTGTATGCGGTGCGTCGTAGGTGCATGGGCTGGAGTTTGTAGGAAATTTATGTCTCCTACCAGCGAATGTGTCACAGACCTCGCTTGACGGCCCCGACGTTCCGCCACAGAATCACCCTGACGGACGGCTGTCCGTCCTGCGGTCAGACGAAAGGTGACACTGGATGTCA
>NZ_JBEZXR010000102.1:0-24188 GCF_040638135.1 Streptomyces sp. NPDC026673
GGGTCGGCCGCGTGCGCGGGGGCGGTCAGGCCGGTGACGCCCAGGGCGACGGCGGCGGCGAGCAGGACGGACAGGCCGGTGCGGCCGGGTCGGTGGACCGGTCTGGGCCGTATGCGTGTTGACATGGACGAATGCCTCCGGCAGCCCGGTGCGACCCGGGCTCGGTAGTGGGACGTCGAATGCGGCGCACCATCGCGCCCGCGGCTCGCCCTGCACCCTCGCCGCGATCACACCCGGGTGACAAGACGAAATCCCTTGGGAATACGCGCAGTTGCACAGGTGAGAACTCCGCGTCCCTCACCTCCGCGGGGTGTCGCCGGCCGCGGCCGCACACGCGGCGGAGGGGCGGGCCCATCGCGGGACCAGGGCCCGCGTGAGCCACCGCTGCGGCAGGCCGGGCGCCACACCCGCTTCCCGCGCACCGCGCCCGTGCCCCGCTCGGTGCGTGCCGGGCCGCGCCGGTACGTCCGCCCGGGCGGTGCGTCGAGGCGGCGCCCGGTACGGGGATCGCCTACGGCCGAGCCCCGTACCGGTCGAGAAGCGCCGCGACGTAGTCCTCCAGGCGGCCCACCTGTGTCGGCGGGGTGAGGTCGCGGCGGCCCAACTCCCGCCAGGGGACGGCGACCTTCTCGGCGTCGGGTGCGAAGGCGAGGGCGTCCAGGAGCCGCCAGTAGAGGTGGTCCCCGGGGGCGCCGGCCAGTCGGCCGCCCGCCGCGGTGTAGAGGTCGGCGAAGCGCAGCCCCGCCTCCGGCCCGTGGAGGAGCGCGAGGGCCGTGGCGCAGTGCGCGACGTCGAGGTCGGCCGGCCCCCAGGAGGTCTCCACCCAGTCGACCACGCCGGTGATGCGCAGGGCGGCGCCGTATCCGGTGAACAGGACATTGCCGGGGTGGAAGTCGCGGTGCAGGAAGCGGCCTTCGAAAGCCGGCGGATCACGGCGGATGACGTCCACCGCCCGGGCCCACAGCCCGGGCCGGCCGGTGGCTTCCGGCCGGCGTACGCGGTCGGGCGAGGTCCAGGCCTGATAGGTGCGGGGCCGGTCGGCCCCGGTGACCGGAAGCCGGTGGATGCGGACGAGTTGGCGGGCCAGGAGTGCGGCGCGTGCCCCGGCGTCCGCCTCCTCCAGCCGGACGGTGCCCGGGAGCAGCGACATGAGCAGCGACGGGTGGTCGCAGTGCTCCGCCGTCGCGTCGACGGCGTGGAGTTCGGCGGCCGGGACGTCGCTCGGGCCGAGCAGCGTCAGGATCCGCGCCTCGCGGTCGAGGAGCCCCTCCGCGTGCCGGAGATAGAAGGGTGCGACGAAGGACCGCAGTACCAACTGGCGTTCGCCGTCCCGTCCGACGACCCGCAGGCGGCGCATCTGCGATGTCCAGCCGCCGAGGAGCCGCTCCGCGGACTCGATGCGTTCCCCGTCACGGAGGTGCCGTCGCACCCAGGCGCGGGTGGCCTCCCAGCCGGACCCGCCGTCCTCGGTCGTGGTCATCCGGGCAGCCTATCCGGCCGGTTGACCGTCCGGCCGGTTGCTCACCCGGCGGCCGGCCGCCGTCCGCCGAGCACCATGGCGATCAGGGACGCCGCGGTCGCCCGGAGCCGTTCGGGGTCCTGGTAGACGCGCTCCATGACGACGGTGCCGCGGGTCATGGTGATCAGGACCCGCGCGGCCTCGGCGGGCGGGACGGTGAGGAGGGCGGACGCGTCCTCCCGGGAGAGCCGTTCGGCCATGACGCCCTCGAGCCGGTCCAGCATCGCGCGGATGGCGGCCCGGATGGGCTCGGAGTCGGCCTGGGTGTCGGTGGCCGTCTTGGTCGACAGGCAGCCGCGGGCGGGGGTGCCGCGGGTCATGGAGCCGATGGTGAAGTCGAAGAAGTCCTCCAGCGCCCGCCAAGGGTCCGCCTGGTCCAGCGTGGCGGTCGACTCGGCGATGAAGGCGTCGGCGTAGTCCCGGAAGACCCTCAGGAACAGCGACTCCTTGTCCCGGTACGCGTTGTAGAGCGAGCCGCGCTGCACGCCGGTGGCGGTCGCCAGGTCCTGCATGGAGGTCGCTCCGTAGCCCTGGTTCCAGAAGACGTCCAGGATCCGGCCCAGGGTGTGCTGCTCATCGAACTGACGCCGTCCAGCCATGCGGCAACCGTAATCATCTTTGACGCATCCGTCAAAGTTTGCAATGGTGTCAAACATGACGAGGTTGTCAAAGATGGCCCGGAGTGATGGGCCGGGCTGTGCCCGGACCCGTCCTGACCGGGTGGAAAGCGGACATGAGCACATGAGCACCACATCCCCCGGCCCCGCCGCGTGGCGGGCGATAGCGGCCGGGGCGAGCGCGAGCTTCGTCGGCATCGGCCTGGCCCGCTTCGCCTACACGCCCCTGGTTCCCGAGCTGATCACCGCCCGCTGGTTCTCCGCGTCGGCGGTCGCCTATCTCGGCGCGGCCAATCTGGCGGGCTACCTCGCCGGCGCGCTGAGCGCCCCGTGGGTGGGGCGGCGGCTCGGTGACCGCCGGGCCCTGCGGTGGACGATGGCGCTCGCCACGGTCGCCCTCCTCGCCTGCAGCGTGCCCGTCTCGGCCGCCTGGTTCTTCCTCTGGCGCCTGGCCTCGGGATTCGCCGGAGGCGTGATCATGGTGCGGGTGGCCGGCGCGGTGCTCCCGCACCTGCGCGGCGCGCGCCGCGGACTGGCCGGCGGGGCGATCTTCGCGGGGCTCGGGGTCGGCATCGCCGCCTCGGGGACCCTGGTGCCGCTGCTGCTCCACCTCGGCCTGAGCCGTACCTGGATGGGGCTGGCCGCCCTGTGCGCGGTGCTCACCGCGCTGAGTTGGAACGGCTGGCCCACCGCGTCCACCACGTCTGCCGCGTCCACCACGTCCGCCGCGTCCACCACGCCAACGGCGCCCGCCGTGGCCCCCGCCCCCGCGGCCCCGGCTTCCCCGCCCCGCGGGTCCGCCCGCTCGCGGCGGCTCGGTCTGCTGCTCGTGGAGTACGCCCTGATCTCGACGGGGCTCACCCCGGCCATGGCCTTCCTCGCGGACTTCGTCGGCCGGGGGCTGGACCGCGGTTCCGGCAGCGGTTCGATGGTCTGGATCCTCTACGGACTCGGCGCCCTCGTCGGCCCCACCCTCTACGGCTTCCTCGGCGACCGACTCGGGTTCGCCAGGGCCCTCCTGGTGATCACCCTGGTGCAGGCGGGGGCCCTCGCCGGGCTCGCCGCGGCACACGGCCTCCCGGCGATCGCGGCGCTGAGCGTGGTCATCGGCTCCTTCCCGCCCGGTGTCGTGCCCGTCGTCCTGGGCCGCGTCCACGAGCTGGTGCCGCGGCGCCCCGAGGCGCAGTCGGCCGCGTGGGGCAAGGCGACGGTCGCGGGGGCGCTGTCGCTGGCCCTCTCCGCCTATCTGTACTCCTACCTCTTCGACCTGACGGGTCAGAACCACCGTGTGCTGTTCGCCATCGGCGCCGTCGCCCTCGTTCTGGCGCTCGTCGTCGGGTGCGCCGCGCGGTTCGTCCGCGCCGGTGCCGAAGCGCAGACCCCGGAGCCGGCTCCGGCCGGGGCCGGACGCGCGGCGGGCTGACGGGCGGGGTCCGGGCCGGGGCCGTCCTCGTTCGGCTTCCTTGTTCCACGTCCCCGTTCGGCGCCGTGAGGGCCGCTGCGAGCCGTACGTCCCGAAATGCCGGCGTGCCCGGGGCACCCTCCCGTCGGCCCCCACGCCGAACCACCGTGGCGCGCTTGTGACATGTCGCAGAGTGGCCACGCGGCCCGGGCCCCGGGGCCGGCCCGGGCCGCGGCGGCCTCCCCGGGTGCGGGCCGCCGGGCCGGGCGTACCGGCCCTGGTCCGTCCGGCCGCGTGAAACGCGTGGTCAGCGGCGCTGCGGGGGCGCCTCCTTGGCGGCCGGGGGCCCGCGGCCTGCCGGTGAGAACGGAGGCGGCGGTTCACCGGCATGCGCGCGGTGCATCACCACCACGGCCTCACATACCTTCACCGGCCAACAAAAGTCATCGGAGCGTTGATCAACACTGTCGGCAACTCGCATATAGTGACCGCGAGTTCCCAGCGAACACGGAGCCCGACCGGGATTCGTGCGCGCGGTGGTGCCCGTTTTTGCCGACGTCCGCTCCGTTCGTCCCTTCCGTCTGTCCCCTTCGTCCCATCCGCCCGTACGGCCCCGAGGTCACTGATCGATGACAGCGCAGACCGCGCTCCCGCGCCCGCGGACCGGGCGCCTGCGCATACCGGCACGGCAGCGTGAGCAACGTGCTCCGCTCGCGTACCTGGTACGGGCCCTGGCCGTGCCCCTGGTGGTCACCGTGCCGGTCGCCGTGTGGCTGGTGGTGGCCGCTCCGGAGGCGGTGCGGACCCCCGCCGCCGTCGGGTCGGGCGCCGGGATCCTGGCGCTGGCCTGCGCCGTGGCCGTAGCGGCGCAGGAGCGCTGGCGGGCCCGGCGGCTGGCCGGACAGCTCGCCGCCCTGCGGGCGGACGCCGAGCGGTTCGCCGACGAGGTGCTGCCCGCCGCGGCCGACCGGATCGCCGCGGGCGAGGCCGTGGACCGGGCGCTGGTCGCGGTGCGGGAACCGCTGACCGGTGCGCAGCGACGCGTACTGAACCTGGTCGCCGACCGGGTCGGCAGCAGCGAGTCACGGCGCGCCGCGGCGATGGCCGTCGGCGCCAACGCGGCCGGACGCATGCAGGCACTGGCCACCGGCATGCTGGCCGACCTGCGCCAGATGGAGCACCGCCACAGCGACCCGGCCGTGCTGCACGACCTGCTGCACCTGGACCACCGCACCGCGCAGGCCGGCCGCCTCGCCGACAGCATCGCCGTACTGACCGGTGCCCGTTCCGGGCGCCGGTGGGCCAAGCCGATCAGGATGGAGTCCATCCTGCGCGGCGCGATGGGCCGCATCGCCGGCTACCAGCGGGTGCGGCTCCACTCCACCAGCGAGGTCGCCGTCGTCGGGCACGCCGCCGAGGGCGTGATGCACGCGCTGGCCGAACTGATGGACAACGCCGCGAACTTCTCCCCGCCCACCGCCGAGGTCCACGTGTACGTGGAAGAGGTGCCCGCGGGCGCGGTCATCACGGTCGAGGACAGCGGCCTGGTCATGGGCGAGGTCGCGCTGCGCCGGGCGCAGAGCGCCGTCGCGCTGGGCTCCGGGGATCTGACCGGCCTGTCCGGAACCAGGCTCGGCCTGACGGTGGTGGGGCGGCTGGCCCGCAAGCACGGGCTCACCGTCTCCTTCCGGCCCTCCGCCCGCGGCGGCACCGGCGCGGTGATGATGGTCCCGCAGGAACTGCTCACCGTCCCGCGCCCCGGGACCCATGCCGAGCCGGAGGCCGCCCCGGTCCTGCCCCCGGAGGCGCCGGCGGCCGCCCCGTCCGTCCCGGTGTCCGCCACGGAGCCGGGCCGGGACGAGGAAGCCCACCCCGCGGCACCGGAACTGGGGGAGAGCGGCCTGCCCAAGCGCCGGCGCGGCCAGACCCTGGCCGCCGCCGGCCACGACCGGACGGCCGCCGCACCCCGGAACCCGAGCGCCGGCGGCGGCACCGCGGCGGAGCGGGCCGCCCGGTTCAGCACCTTCCGCAGTGCGGTGCACGGCACCACCCCCGCCGCGCCCGCACCCGCACCCGCCCCCGACCCCGTGTCCCCCGCGGCCGCGCCCGGCGCGGACCGCGACGAGCACAACGCGACGGACCCATCCCCAGAAAGCGACGCGCGATGACCGCACCAGCCACCGGCAGCACCAGTACGGACGAGCGGCTCAACTGGCTGCTGGAGAACCTGCTGGAGCGCACCCCCGGCGCCCGCCACGCCCTCGTCCTCTCCCGGGACGGGCTCAAGCTGTGCCGCACCCCCGAACTCTCGGTGGACCAGGCGGACCAGCTCGCGGCGATCTCCGCCGGCATCCAGAGCCTTTCGCAGGGCGCGTCCATCGAGTTCGGCGACGGCAGCGGCGGAGTCCGGCAGGCCATGGCCGAGTTCTACGGCGGCATCCTGTTCATCGTGGAGGCCGGCGACGGCGCCCACCTGGCCGTCGTCGCCGACGACGACGCCGAGGTGGGACTCATCGGCCACAACATGCACGAGCTGGTCGAGCAGCTCGGCGAGCACCTGAGCGCCCCGCCGCGCGAGGTGCCCGGCGAGGACGGCGAAGACGCATGACACCCCGCCCGGGCCGGGAGGAGGATCCGGACCGGCTGTACACCCTCACGTCGGGTCGCAGCCGGCCCGCGTCCGATCTGTTCGACCTGGTGACCCTAGTGGTCGCCGAGTGCGATCCGGTGCCGGGGATGCAGTCGGAGCACGCGGCGATCCTGCGGATCTGCCGGCGGCCCACCGCCGTGGTGGAGCTGGCCGCGGATCTGGCGCTGCCGGTCGGCATCACGCAGGTACTGCTCTGCGATCTGCTGGACACCGGCCGGATCAGTGCCCGGCATCCCCGTACCGCCCGGACGGCGGCTCAACTTCCGGACCCCGAGATCCTGGAGCAGGTGCTCGTTGGACTACGCAACCTCTGACCCCGGCCTCCTCCCCGGCCCGCCGGGGCCGCGGGCGCCGCTGCCCGCGAGCGCCGACAACGGGCTGAAGATCGTCATCACCGGCGGGTTCGGCGTGGGCAAGACGACCATGGTCCGTTCGGTCAGCGAGATCCGGCCGCTGAACACCGAGGAGACGATGACGCAGGCCGGTGCCGGCGTCGACGACCTCGCCGGGGTGCAGGCGAAGACCTCCACGACCGTGGCCTTCGACTTCGGCCGGATCGGCATCAACGCACGCACCGTGCTGTACCTGTTCGGCGCGCCCGGACAGGAGCGCTTCTGGTTCCTGTGGGACCGGCTGTTCTCCGGCACGCTCGGCGCGGTCGTGCTGGTCGACACCCGTCGCCTGGACGACTCCTGGTACGCCATCGACCGTCTGGAGCACCACGGCACCCCGTTCGTGGTGGCCCGCAACGACTTCGGCGGGCCGAAGCACACCGAGGAGCAGGTCCGCGACGCGCTGTCGCTGCCCGACGGGGTGCCGCTGGTGGACTGCGACGCCCGGTCCCGGCAATCGTCCAAGGACGTCCTGATCACCCTCGTCCAGCATCTGCAGACCCTGTCCGGCGCGCGCCCGCGCGCCAGGGAGAGGACCGCCCCGTGACCAGCCAGCCATCCGCGGCCGCCGGCACCGACCCGTTCGCCGGGGCGGTGCCCTTCAGCGGTCCGCGCTTCCACATCGAACCCGCGGCCCTGTACCGGGAGTTGCGGCGCGACCACGGCGCCCTCGCCCCGGTGATGCTCGACGGCGACGTGCCGGCCTGGCTTGTGCTGGGTTACCGGGAACTGCTGCACGTCACCAACGACCCGGTGCTCTTCAGCCGCGACTCGGACCTGTGGAACCAGTGGGACCGCATCCCCGACGACTGGCCGCTGCTGCCGATGATCGGACGCAAGCAGCCGTCGATCCTCTACACCGTCGGCGAACGGCACCGGCGGCGCGCCGCGATGATGGGCAACGCCATGGAGGCCATCGACGCGGTCGAACTGCGCCGCTACGCCGAGGGCTACGCCGACGGGCTCATCGACGCCTTCTGCGGACGCGGCACGGCGGACCTCCTCGACGACTTCGCCATGCTGCTGCCGGTGCGCGTGCTGGCCCGGCTGTACGGGTTCCCCGAGGAGCAGGGCCCCCGCCTGGTGAAGGCGGTCAAGGACCTGGTCGACGGCGGAGAGGACGCCATCGCCGGACAGCTGTACGTCTACAGCGCGATGACCGAACTGCTCCAGGCCAAGAAGGAGCAGCCGGGCGCGGACGTGGTCTCGCGCATGCTCGCCGACCGGTACGAGTTCTCCGACGAGGAGATCGTGCAGGACCTGATGGTGATGACCGTGGCCGGGCACCAGCCCACCGCCGACTGGATCGGCAACTCGCTGCGGCTGATGCTCACCGACGACCGCTTCGCCGCCTCGTTCACCGGCGGCCGGCACAGCGTCGGACAGGCCATGAACGAGGTCCTGTGGGAGGACACCCCGAGCCAGAACATCGCCGGCCGGTGGGCCAGCCGCGACACCCGGCTCGGCGGCCGCCGCATCGCCTCCGGCGACCTGCTCATCCTCGGCTTCGCCGCGGCCAACGCCGACCCGCAGGTGCACCTGGAGGCCGGGGCCTCGACCAACGGCAACAACGCCTGGTTCTCCTTCGGCCACGGCGAGCACCGCTGCCCGTTCCCCGCGCAGGAGATCGCCGAGGCCATCGCCCGCACCGGCATCGAGGTGCTGCTGGACCGCCTGCCCGACCTGGAACTGGGCGCGGACCCCGCGACGCTGGTGCGCCGCCCGTCCCCCTGGCTGCGGGGCATGACCAAGCTCCCCGTGCGTTTCACCCCCACTCCCGCTCTAGGAGAACTCTGATGAAGTGCCCGGTCACCGGCCACGAAGCCGCCTCCCCCATCGTGCTGGACCCGCTGGTGGGCGACCTCGTCGCTGAGAGCGCCGCGCTGCGCGGAGCGGGCCCGCTCGCGGCGGTCGAACTGCCCGGCGGGGTGCCGGTGTGGGCGGTCACCCACCACGCCGAGGCCCGCGCGCTGCTGACCGACCCGCGGCTGGTGAAGGACATCGCCCACTGGGACGCCTTCACCCGCGGCGACATACCCGCCGACTGGGCGCTGATCGGCCTGGCCAACCCCGGCCGTTCGATGCTCACCGTGGACGGCGCCGACCACCGCCGGCTGCGCTCGCTCGTCGCCCAGGCCCTGACCCCGCGCCGCGTGGAGCAGATGCGCGCCCGGATCGAGGAGCTCACCGCCGGACTCCTGGACCGCGTCGAGGAGGCGGCGCGCGCCGGAGACGTGGTGGACCTGAAGGCCACCTTCGCCTACCCGCTGCCGATGTACGTCGTGCAGGAGCTGATGGGCATCGACGAGGCGCACCTGCCGCGGCTGAAGGTGCTGTTCGAGAAGTTCTTCTCCACCCAGACCCCGCCCGAGGAGGTCATCGCCACGCTCGGCGAGCTCGCGGAGCTGATGGCCAAGACCGTGGCCGACCGGCGCGCCGAGCCCGGCGACGACCTCACCAGCGCGCTCATCGCCGTCTCCGAGGACGGTGACCACCTCACCGACGCGGAGATCCAGAGCACCCTCCAGCTGATGATCGCCGCCGGTCACGAGACCACGATCTCCCTCATCGTGAACGCGGTCGTCAACCTGCTCACCCACCCCGACCAGCTCGCACTGGTCCGGGACGGCCGGGCGAGCTGGGAGTCCGTGGTGGAGGAGACCCTGCGCCACTCCACCCCGACCTCCCACGTGCTGATCCGCTTCGCCACCGAGGACGTGCCGGTCGGCGACAAGGTCATCGCCAAGGGCGAGGCACTGATCGTCTCCTACGCGGCGATCGGCGGCGACGAGAAGCAGCACGGCCCGACCGCCGGCGTCTTCGACATCACCCGCCCCCACCCCATCCGGCACATCGCCTTCGGCCACGGACCGCACGTCTGCCCCGGCGCCGCGCTGTCCCGCCTGGAGGCCGCCGTCGCGTTGCCCGCCCTGTTCGCGCGCTTCCCCAAGCTCGACCTGGCCGTGCCCGCGGCGGAACTCCGCAACAAGCCGGTCGTCACCCAGAACGACCTGTACGAGCTGCCCGTCAGCGTGAACTGACCCATCGTCGGTGTCCGACACCGCCCCGCCCCGCCGCGTGCCGGTGCGGGGCTTTGTCGGTCGTGCCCGACCCCGCACCGACGAGGAGGCTCCCGGGCCGTCGTACGGCAGGCCGTCGCGCGAACTGGGCTTCCTGGCCATCGGGCTGTTCGAGGAGGCCGGCCCGCGCGGTGGGCACGAGTCGACGCTCGAGACGATCCGGCGCGGACCGGCCCTCGGCCGGGCGGCTCCGGTGCCTTCCTCCTGACGACGAGGGTGTCGCGGCCCCGCCCGGCGTCGCGGCGCTCAGCAGAACGCGAGCGCACCGGGCGGGGCCGGTCCCGTCACACGCCGATGTCGCGGCCGTCCTTGCGCCACGCGGCCACGACGGACGGCCGGGGGATCCCCTTGCCCCCGTCCGGCCAACGCGAGGACGGGTTCTCGTACGTGGAGCCGTCGGTCTCGCCCGGGTGCTGCACCGCGACCAGCACACGCTTGCCCTGGACGATCGGACCGCAGGTCTCCGCGCCCTTGGGCACGCTCAGGAACTGCCGGACCTGACCGCGCTTGTCACCCTTGACCGCGACCCCGAAGAGGGCGTCGTGGGTGCCGAGGGTGCCGGGCGCGCCGTCGGTGGAGATCCACAGGTTGCCGTGCGGGTCGAACGCCACGTTGTCCGGGCATGAGATCGGGCTGACGTCGTCCTTCGGGAAGCCCGCGAAGTAGGTGGCGGGGTCGGAGGGGTCGCCGGCCACGAGGAAGAGCCGCCAGGCGAAGCGGTCGGCGGCCGGGTCGTCGAAGAACTCCGCGAGCTCCAGCACGTGCCCGTGCTTGTTGCCCGCACGCGGGTTCGCCTCGTCGGCGCCCGCGAAGCCGGCCTTCCCGCGGTTGGTGTTGTTGGTCAGCGCCACGTACACCCGGCCGGTGCGCGGGCTGGGTTCCACGTCCTCGGGGCGGTCCATCTTCGTGGCGCCGGCCTTGTCGGCGGCGATCCGGGTGAACAGGTACACCTCCTCGGCGGTCATGCCCTCGACGAACGAGGTGGTGCCGCTCGCGAGCTTGATCCACTCGCCGGAGCCGTCGAACTCGCCGTCCGAGGGCAGCTTCCCGCCGCCGTCGAACTCCGCGGCCGGGCTGTCGCCGGTGAGCCTGGCGACGTAGAGCGTGCCCTCGTCCAGCAGCGACAGGTTGTGCTCCCGCACGGCCCGGCCCGAGCCGTGCCGCATCGCCTTGCTCGCGACGAACTTGTACATGTAGTCAAAGCGCTCGTCGTCGCCCATGTAGACGACCGGGCGGCCGTCCGCGGTCAGCCGGGGCTGCGCGGCCTCGTGCTTGAAGCGGCCCAGGGCGGTGTGCTTGCGCGGGGTCGAGTCCGGGTCGAAGGGGTCGAGTTCCACGATCCAGCCGAAGCGGTTGACCTCGTTGGGCTCCTTGGCCAGGTCGAAGCGGTCGTCGAACCGCTCCCACTTGCGCTCGCTGGCCGCCCCGGCGATGCCGTAGCGCTTCAGCCGCTCCGCGGTGACCGGGTCGGTGACCGAGGCCGCGTTGCCGAAGTACTGGTTGAAGTTCTCCTCCCCGGAGAGCACGGTGCCCCACGGGGTGGTGCCGCCCGCGCAGTTGTTGAGGGTGCCGAGGACCCTGGTGCCGGTGGGGTCGGCCTTGGTGCGCAGCAGGGGGCTGCCGGCGGCGGGACCGGTGAGCCGGAAGGCGGTCCGGGTGTGGATCCGCCGGTTGAGGCCGTGCCGGTTCACCGGGTACAGGCGGCCGGAGTGCCGGTCCTCCTCGACCACGACCACGCTGAGCCCGTGCGCGGCCCAGGCGATCTCGACCTGCTCACGGGTGGGGTTGGCCGCGTCGTAGGCCGGGAACATGAGGATCTCGTCGGTGTACTCGTGGTTGGCCACGAGTACCTGGCGGCCCCGCTCACCGGGCAGGTCGAACAGGTGCAGGAAGTCGTTGTTGTAGCCGAACTGGCCCGCCTGCGCCGCGGCGCTCTGCCGGGTGGGGTCGAACGCGGGGGCGCCGCGCAGGATGGGGTCGCCCCAGCGGATGACGACGCCCTGCGTGTAGCCCTCGGGCACGACCACGGCGTCCACGGTGCCGGGCTGGACGGGCGTGAAGCGCAGGCCCTTGGCCGCGTCGCGGTCGACGCCGCCTCCGTGGCCGCCGTGCAGCGGCTCGGGGGCTGCGGCGGCGACGTCGGTGCCGGAGGTGACGGCCATGCCGCCCGCGGCGGCGGCGAGGGTGACCACGGCACCGGTCCGCAGCATGGTGCGGCGGGAGAGGGCGTCGGCGATGACGTCGCCGAGGTAGGCGTTGCCGCTGGTGTTGGGAGCCTCGTGGGCGCAGGCGTCACCGCACTTGAACCGGCAGGTCAGGGCGGACCTGCCACCGTCGTGGCGCGTGAGCAGCGGAAGAAGTCTGTGCGGCCGCACAGTGCCTCCAAGTCTATGTTCCGGTATAGCGAATCCCATGGGACGGTAAAGAGCCGTGTTCTCGCAGGGGTGGCCGGAACGTGAACCGCGAATGAACCGGTGGCCGCGGCAGGGGAGGAGCGCCGACCGGGAGGGGTTCGTCGCGGCCTTGGCCGCCTTCCCGTGCCCGACGGTGGGCGCCGGGCTCACGCCGGGGCGGGCGCGGGCGACGTCGACTTCCGGGTGTTCACGGCGCAGTGGAGGTCCATGCCGTGCGCGGTGCGCCGCCGCAGGGCTCCGGTGGTGTGTCGGAGGCCCCGCCGGGCGCCTCCTCGCGCACGCCGAGGCCCGCCGCGCCCGCCTCTGCCTCGCCACCGTCGGCCTCCGTGCCGACAGCGCCGGAGCGAACCCGGCGGCACTCCACGCCGCCCGCCTCTGCCCATCCTGCACGGGCGTCGGGATGTGGCCGGCGCATGCGCCGGACGCCGCCGCCACCCGGGAGCGGAACGGCGTCGCGGCGGCCCCCTTCGGCGCCCGGGGGCGCCCTGGGCCCGGAGCGTACGCGCGGCACTCGCGTGCTTCCCGGGACGGGCGTTCGTACCCGCCGTGGAGTTCGGCGTGCACGCACCCTCGTTCGCCAGGGTGGGGGTGGTGGCAGGGCTGTTCCGGGACGTCGGGCACTTCCCGCGGCTCGACGCCCGGGAACCGTTCGCCGCGGCCTTGGCCGTGTTCCCGTGCCCGACGGCGGCCGCCGGGCTCACGCCGGGGCGGGCACGGGCAGCGTCACCTCCCAGGTGTCCACGGCGAAATGGAGGCCCATGCCGTGCGCGGTGTACAGCCGCAGGGCTCCCGTGGTGTTGTCGGTGTCCACGCCGAGACCGACGGTGTCGCGGCCGCGTGCGGCGTAGACGCCGAAGGCGTGGCGCAGAAGGTGGCCGGCGACGCCCCGGCCCCGCGCCTCCTCGCGAACCCCGAGGTTGCGGATCCAGGCCATGGCCGCGCGGTCGTCGCGGGTCAGCGCCACGCCCACGTCGCCGGAGCCCTGGAGCGAGGCGATCCAGACCAGCGACCAGTCGATGCCCGTGCCGAGGTCGTCCAGCCACTGCGGGTAGGTGCGGTGCTGGTGGTCGAAGTGCTCCGCGAAGGTCTCCTGCAGGAGTTCGTGGGCGCGGCGGCGGTCGGCCTCCCGTGTGCAGTCGCGCAGCGTCAGGCCGGGCGGGAGCCCGGGAACGGTGTCCGCGGCGCGGGAGAGCGGCCGGGTCAGCACGTGGTGGCGCCGTACGGTCCGCCAGCCGCGCCGCGTCAGACGTGTGGTGTCCATGGTGGGCGCGCTGTTGAGGGCGAGATGGACGACGGCCCGGTGCGCGCCGTTCTCCGCGGCGCGTTCGGCGGCCCTGGCCTCCATGAGGTCCAGCAGGCGTTCGCCGACGTCCTGGTGCGCGGGCAGGATGTAGTGGTCGATGTCGATGCGTTCGGCACCGGACTCGTCCCACAGCAGCCCGAACGCGACGGGGGAGCCGTCCTCGAGGGCCAGCCAGGAGTCGCGCTCCAGGTCCGTCTCCGGGTGGAGCAGTGAGGTCTCGACCGTCCCCAGGTCGGTCTCGGGGTGCCCGAGCTCCACGACGTCGACGGCGTTGAGCAACTCGCAGATGACGGGAGCGTCCTGGGGAACGGCCGGGCGCACGGTGAGGGGCATGCCGCAACTGTCGGCACCGGGACCGCGGCGGGCAAGTGCTTTTCGCAGCGGTCCCGGTCGGGTGGGGACGGCCCGTCCGCGTCAGGCGTCGGCGGCCTCGGTGGCCGGCCGATCCGCGTCGGCGTCGGCGTCGGCGTCGGCGTCGCGCCGGGCGGGGACGGTGACCTGCGGGGCCTCGCCGGCGTCACCGGCCGTGGTGGCCGTGGCCGCGGCGGTCCCCGTCGGCACGGCGGGGACCATGACGTCGAGGTCGACGTCGTCCGGCCGGCGGTCACGGCGCACGTCGCCGACGATCAGGGCGACCACCGCCGCGGAACCGACGAACTCCAGCAGGCTCTGCGCGGTGTCCACGGCGGTCACGGGCATCGTGCCGACCGCGTAGCCCCACAGCTCCGTGAAGGCCGAGGGCATCATGAAGAGCGACAGGCCCACCGAGAAGCCCGGGGCGACGGGCCGGCGCCGGGCCGCGAACAGCATGCCCGCCCCGCACAGCACGGTCAGGCACACCCACTGGTACGGCGACGGCACCGCGAGGATCGACCGGCCGCTGCCCTTGCCGACGATCAGATCGGTGAGCACGGCCGGACCGACCTGAAAGGCCGTCACCGCGTTCCGTCCGATGTAGAAGATGTTGAGCACCGCGAGCAGCAGCCCGGAGGCGGTGGCCGTCACCTTCACCGGGCGGACGCCGCCCGTCACCGTGTCCGCGGCGGCGGCCTCGTACTCCATGTGCCGGGCCAGCAGAAGGAGCCCGCCCAGGACCAGGGAGATCACCACCGCGAGGACGGCGGTACCGCCCACGGCGCTCAGCGAGGCCCCCTTGAGGGTGCCGAACCACGGGTCGGAGGGCGAGTCGAGCAGCAGGTACCACACGGCGGGGAGCCGGAAGCCGAGGGTCACGGTGCACGCGGTCATCAGCAGGCCGCCCGCGCCGCGGGTGCGGAACAGGGTCGCCAGGCCGGCGCAGAGCTGCAGGGCCGCCAGACCGAGGTCCAGCGAGGAGGTAGCCGACAGACCCGGCACCCACCCGGTGGTCCACAGCGACCAGGCGCCGGGCAGACCGCGGACAACGATGTCGTACAGCAGCCAGAACGCCGTCTGGGCGAACAGCGCGAGGCTCAGCACGGCCACGGCCACGCGTACCTGATTGATCGACATCCCCGGACGGTTCATGGCGCGCTGTCCCCTCGACGGCCAAACGTGGTTTAGTTCACAACTATCCAATGACGGAGCAGAGCATAAACGGTCCCCCGTGTGCCCACGCCAATCCGCCCCCCACGTGGAGTCTTTGGGGGACCGCCGGGGAACGCCGGGCCAACGGGAAATGAATGACGGCACATCAGGGAGATCGGCCCCGACCCGTGGAGTGATCCGGGGACGGGGCGGGGCAGGGGCGGGCGGGGATGCCCCCGGAAGGGGCTCCCGGCGGACCGCGGCGTCGTGGCGCGGCCGTCCCGGCTCAGCCCTGGAGCAGCCGCGGGTCGAGGACGCGGTGCAGCCGGTGGGCGACCGGGCGGAAACCGCGGTGCGGCCAGAACACCGAGGAACGCGGGTTCGCCGCACGCCAGTCCGTCACGCACACGCGGAAACCCAGCCGTGCCGCGTCGGCGAAGGCGTGCTCGGTGAGCCGGCGGCCGACGCCGCTGCCCCGGGACTCCGGAACGGTCGCGGCGAGAAGCAGCTCGACCGAGCCGCGGGGCTTGGTCGGTGACGCCTCGTCGTCCGGCACCGGCCGCATGACGCAGAAGCCCCGCACGCCGTCCGGGCCTTCGGAGAGCCAGTACGACACGGCGGGGTCCTCCAGCAGCTCCAGATGGCCCGGCCGCAGGTCGTCGTAGAAGGAGGGCTCGATGAAGGCGAAGACCGGAGGGCCCGCGTGCGCGTCGGCGACGAGGCGGAACAGCGGCTCGAGCGCGTCGAGGTCGGACGGCCCGGCGGCGCGGACGTCGTCGTGGAGCCTTCCCGCGTCCGCGGGCAGGTCCGCCAGCGCGTGGACCTGCTCGTAGCCGAAGCACTGCGACAGCCAGACCGGCAGATCGCCCGCGGCCGCGACGGCGTAGTGGTGCAGCCGCCCTTCGGCGAGCCACTGCCCCGACAGCTCCGCGTAGAGCCGGCGCAGGACGTCCTCGTCGCGCGCCGCGTAGTGCCCCGGTCCCGTCCAGACGTGCCGTCCGCGGGAGTCGTCGCCGGGCACGGCCAGAAGGTGGCCGGTGAGCGCGCCGTCCGCGGCCTCCGCGACCGCGCCGCGCGCGCCCTGCTCCCAGGCGGTCCGCAGCAGGTCCGCGCAGGCGGCCGGGTCGGTGAACCCCGGGTCGAGCGCGGCCTCCCGCGCCAGGTCGCGGCGGTGCCGGTCGGCGAGGAGACCGGCCGCGGCATCGATGTCGGATGCCGCGAACGGCCTGGTCGTCGGCGCGTTCAACAGTGGTGCCTTCCTTCCGGGGGTCAGGCCCTGCGGGCCTCGATCAGACAGCGCTGCGAGTACGCCACGAAGGGCCCGTGCCGTTCCATGAAGTCGTGCAGCTCGGCAAGCCGCTCGCGATACGCGTCCACCGTGAAGCCGGGGACGATCCAGATGACCTTCCGCAGGAAGTGGACCACGGCCGCGATGTCGTGGAACTCCATGCGCAGCGCCTCCTGGCGTACGTCCAGGACCTCCAGGCCCGCCGCCTCGGCGCGGGCGGTCGCCTCGACCGCGCTCGTGCCGGCCGTCGTCGTGAAGGGGCCGGGCGACGGGTGCGGGGACGCGGACCGAGGCCCCATCAGGTAGTCGGTCAGCTCCCGCACCGAGCCCGCGCCGACCTGCTGGGACAGGTAGGTGCCTCCGGGGCGCAGCACCCGGCGCACCTCGTCCCAGCGGGTCACCACCGGGTGCCGGCTGACGACCAGGTCGAAGTGGGCGTCGGGGAAGGGCAGGTCCGCCGTGTCGGCGACCTCGACGACCGTGCCGCCGAAGCGTGCCAGGTTGCGCCGGGCGATCTCCAGGTTCGGCGGCCAGGACTCCGTCGCCGCGACCACCGGCGGGGCGGTGGGCACCGAGGCCAGGACCTCGCCGCCGCCGGTCTGGACGTCGAGCACGGCCTCGGCCCGCGCCATCCGCTCCGCGAGGAGCTTCGCGTACCCCCAGGACGGGCGCTGCTCACTGGCGCGCCCGGAGAACCAGGAGAAGTCCCAGCCCTCGGTCGGGACGGCGGCGCCTTCGGCGAGGAGATCTTCGAACGTGGACATGGGCGCGAGGATGGCAGACGCGCAGGCCGGAGCGCATCCGGATTACGCCGCGCCCGGCGCCAGCCCGCGGCGGGCCGTCAGCAGCCGGTCCTCAGGGGGGTGAAGGACATCGGGGTGCCCTCGTCGGCGCCGGCGGCCGTGTCGTAGGTGGCGGAGTCCACCGTGTACCAGACGTCGTCCTCGGTGCGGTCGCCGCCGACGTCGTCGAGTTCGACGCACCAGCGCTCCGCCGCGAGTACGCGGGTGTAGGGCTCGGTGCCCTGCTGGACCTTCCTGCAGTCCTTGTAGTGCTCGGAGGTGTACCAGGTCCGGGTCGACTTGCGCTTGCCGGAACCGCTCGAGGAGCTGTGCTTCACCCGCCGGGTGCGGTCGGTGCACCGCCGCACCATGTGCGGGCGCCGGGCGGCGGCGGTCTTGCGGGCCACGTGGCGGTGGTCGTCCAGCATTCCGGTGACGGGCGGGTCCGCCTGCGGCGCCGGGGCGCCGGTGGAGTCGGTGGAGTCGGTGGAGTCGGTGGAGACGGTGGCCGATGGTCCGGATCCGGCCGAGGACCCCGTGTCCGGGCTCGCGCAGGCACCCAGCAGGGCGGCCAGGAGCGCGACGGCCAGGACGGCGGGGGACGGGCGGCGGTGTCTGAGCACTTCTCTCCTCGACGAACGGGAACGGAACGGGCGGTGAATGCCTGCCCGGATCATGACGCGTTGTGGACCGCCCGGGTTCCGGTGTCCCCGCAGGATTCCGTCATCGCCCCGACACCACCTGGCAGTTCCCGGCGTCCGGGCGTCGGAGACTGGGTAGGAACCGGGACGGGGATGGCTGGAACTCGTAGTCCTTGCCCGGGTCGCCGACGGCCCGGGAAGGGGGGATCTCGGTGGGGAAGGCAACGGTGTTCGTCGACAGTGGAGGCCCGGCGGCAGGGGCCGTGCGCAGCGGGACCGCGAAGGGGTGGGCCGGGGGGCCCCTGCGCGTCCCGGGGCCGTCGCTGCTCAACCCGGGGCTGCGGCAGGTGGAGGAGCAGGCGCTGGCCTGGGCCCGCAGGACCGGGCTGCTGTCCGCGCACACCGCGGAACAGGCGGGCCGGGAACGGCAGGTGGCCATGGCCGCACACGTGTGGCCCTGGGCGGAGCCGGGACGGCTCGCGGAGCTGGCGCGGCTGACGCTGTGGATGTTCGCCGTCGACGACGACAGCGACTCCGGCCCCGGCGACGCGTCCGCCGGGACCGGCCGTGAACTGGAGGCGATGACACGTGCCCTCGGCGCCTGGGCGGGTACGGTGCCGGTGTCCGCGGCGCCCGCCGTACGCGTTCTCGGCGAGGTGGTCCCGCGGGTGACCGGCGCCATGGGGCCCGCCTGGGGCGACCGCTTCCGCCGCCATCTGGTCGCGTGGATCCGCACCAACCAGGACACGATCCGGTTCCGCACCGACCGGGAGGTGCCCTCGCCGGAGGCCTACATCGCCTGGCGGCGGGTCTCCGGGGCGACCGGCTGGTGCTTCGACCTGATCGAGTACGCCCAGGAGTCGGAGCTGCCGGAACGGATCTGGTTCTCGCCGGCCTGCCGCCGGCTGCGCGAGGCCGCAGCCGATGTCATCGGCTGGACCAACGACCTGTTCTCCGTGGAGAAGGAGCTGAGCTCCGGGGAGACCACCAACCTGGTCCTGATCCTCCGGCACCACCAGGGCCTGACGTTGCGCGAGGCGGTCGACGAGACGCGGCTGTGGCACGCGCGCCGGGTCGACGCCCTGCGGATCGCGACCCGTGATCTGTACGCCACCGCCCTGGCGACGGACCTCACCTCCGCCCAGCTGGCCGCGGTCTGCCAGTACGCGGACGGCGTCCACGCCTGGGTGCGCGGCTTCCTCGACTTCTCCCTGGCCTCGGCGCGCTACTCCGCCCCCGGCTAGCGGGCGCTTCCGCCGGGAGCACACCACGGCGGGGCGAGCCAGGGGAGGGCGCGGAGGCCGCCGTGCGGGCCGCCGGGGCGTATGCCGTTCGCAGGGCGGCCCGGCGGGGGTGCCCGGGCGGCCCCGGACGGGTCCGGGCGGGGTC
This sequence comes from Streptomyces sp. NPDC026673, assembly GCF_040638135.1. NCBI lineage: Bacteria > Bacillati > Actinomycetota > Actinomycetes > Kitasatosporales > Streptomycetaceae > Streptomyces > Streptomyces sp. NPDC026673. The sequence continues at coordinate 18,984 of NZ_JBEZXR010000102.1, forward strand.
GGACAGGTCCGGCGCGGCGGTGCGCGCCGCGACGCGTGCGGGGACAGGGGGCCGCCGGGCGGCTCCGCGAGCGGGCTTCACGCCGGCGCCCACGGACCGGACCACGGCCCGCGGCCGGCACGGGCGCACACGGCGCGCGCCCGTGCCCTCCGCGGAGGAGGGCCCGGGCGCGGGGCGCGGTGGTCAGTCGCGGGTGACGTGCCCGTCGACCAGCCGCCACAGCCCGAGCGGGTTGCCGGCGGCCAGTGCCTCGGGGAGCAGCGCGTCCGGGAAGCCCTGGTACGTGACGGGCCGCAGGAACCGGTCGATGGCGGTCATGCCGACGGAGGTGAAGCGGCTGTCGGTGGTCGCCGGGAACGGCCCGCCGTGGATGGTGGCGTGGCCGACCTCCTGCGGGTGGGCGAAGGCGTTCACCACGATCCGGCCGGTGCGGCGCTCCAGGACCGGCAGGAGGCGCACCGCGTGCGCGTGGTCCTCCTCGTCGAGGTGCATCGTCGCCGAGAGCTGGCCGCGGAAGCTGCGGGCCACCTCCAGCAGTTGTTCCGGGCCGCTCAGCCGGACCAGCAGGGCGGCCGGCCCGAAGACCTCCTCGGCCAGCGAGGGATCGGCCAGGAAGCGGTCCCCGTCGACCTCGAGCAGGCGCGTGCGGCCCTCCCAGGCACCCTCGGGCTCCGGACCCTCGGCCACGGCCGCCGCGCCGGAGTCCCGCAGCCGCCGCGCACCGCGCTCGTACGCGTCGTGGATGCCCGGGGTGAGCATCGTGCGGGCGCCCATGGCGCTCACCCGCGCGGCCGCCGCCTCGCGCATCGCGGCGTATCCGGGGCCGTCGACGGCGAGCAGGACGGCGGGCTTGAGGCAGGCCTGCCCGACGTTCACCAGCATGCGTTCGGCGAAGCCGTCGCCGATCTCGCCGCCGCGCGCCGCCAGCGCTGCGGGCAGGACGAAGGTCGGGTTGACGCTGGTCATCTCGGCGAAGACCGGGATCGGGTCGGGACGCAGCTGCGCCCTCCGGTACAGGGCCATGCCGCCGGCCTCGGACCCGGTGAAGGTCACGGCCTTGATCAGGGGGTGGTCCACCAGGGCCTCGCCGATCTCGTTGCCCGCCCCGCGGACGAAGGAGAACACGCCCTCGTGCAGTCCGGAGTCGGCGACGGCGCCCTGGATGGCGCGTCCCATCAGCTCCGAGGTGCCCGGGTGGGCGTTGTGGGCCTTGACGATCACCGGGCAGCCCGCGGCCAGCGCGGAGGCGGTGTCGCCGCCGGCGACGGAGTACGAGATGGGGAAGTTGCTCGCGCCGAAGACGGCCACCGGGCCGATGGCGATCTTCTGCATGCGGTGGTCCAGGCGCGGCCGGGGCTGCCGCTCCGGCTGGGCCGGGTCGACGGCGGCGTGCCGGAACCGGCCCTGCCGGACCACGTCGGCGAACTGCCGGAACTGGCCGGCCGCCTTGGCCGCCTCCGCTTCGAACTGCGCCGCCGGGAGCCCGGTCTCCAGCGAGGCCCGCTCGGCGAGCTCCGCGCGTATGCCGTCCAGCCGGTCCGCGACCAGGTCGAGGAACGCGGCGCGCTCCTCGATGCCCGTGCCGTTGTAGCTGTCGAAGGCCTCGTCGGCCAGGCGCGCGGCGCGGTCGACCTCGGCCGGGCCGCCGAGCGCGAACTCCGGTGCGATCAGCTCGCCGGTCGCGGGGTTGAGGGCCTTCATCGTGCCCTCGGACGCCGGGACGGACGATGCCCCGATCAACATCTCTCCGGTCAGTCGCATGTCAGCGTGCTCCGTTCTCGAGGGTCGCGAGCAGATCCGCGGTGGTGGTGATGGCGTGGGCGTAGGTGGGGCCGTTGAGCTCGTGGGCGGCGTGCAGCATCTCCGGGAGGTAGGCGGCGGTGGCGTCGCGGACGAGCGTGACGTGGTAGCCGAGTTCCATCGCGTAGCGGCCGGTGGACTCGATGCAGGTGTTGGCGAGCAGGCCGATGACGATCACGTGGGTGATGCCGTGCTGCTTGAGCTGGAAGTCCAGGTCGGTGTTGGCGAAGCCGCTCTGTGCCCAGTGCTCGAGGACGACGACGTCCTCGTCCGTGGGCTGGAAGTCGGGGTGGAACTCGCCGCCCCAGGTGCCCAGCGCGAAGGTGTGTCGGTCCTGGATCAGCCGCTGGGTCGGGTTGGGGTGCTCCCAGGTCTCGTAGTCGCCCTCCTGCCAGCGGCGGTGAGGGACGAAGAAGACCTTCTGGCCCGCCCGGCGTCCCGCGCCGACGACGGCGCGGAGGTTGTCCAGGAGGCCGACCTGGGTGGCGACGCTCTCGAGCGCGGGCCAGACCTTGCCGCCCTCCGAGAGGAAGTCGTTGTAGGGGTCGACCAGCAGGATCGCCGTGCTGGTGGGCTCGTAGGTGTCGGTCATGGCGCGTCCTTCCCATTGTGGATTACTTGCATCATCCTCATTCAGGATTACTCTGGTCATCCTGAATGTCAAGGAAGGACGCCGGCCGCGGAATCGGAGCCTGCGGCGCACCGGAACCGGGGGCGGGCCGGCGGCCATCGGACGGCGCCCGACGGGCGCCCGGACGGCAGTGAGGTACCGAATGACCCCCGATGAACTGCGTGATTCCCTGGTCGGCGCCTGGCGCCTGATCTCCTACGAGGCCACCGACGTCCGGAACGGGGATGTCGTCGAGCCGTTCGGGTCGCGACCCGAGGGCCAGATCCTGTACACCCCCGGCGGTCGCATGTCGGCACAGATCATGCGGGGCGGACGACCCGCCTTCCGCAGGGGACGCCTGGAGGAGGGGCAGCCCGGGGAACTGGCCGCGGCGGCCACGGGCTATCTGGCCTACGCGGGCACCTACGAAGTCCCCGCGGGCGACACGGTCGTCCACCGTGTGGAGCTCAGCCTGTTCCCGAACTGGGTGGGCGGCACCCTGACCAGGGTCGCCGCCCTGGACGGCGACCTGCTCCGGCTCGCCCTGCCCGAACCCGGCAGGATCTGGGGCGCGATCCGCACCGGTGTCCTCGTCTGGCAGCGCACGGGATGACACCCCGCCCGCGCTCCGGGACCCGGAGCGCGGGCGCGCCGCGTGGCGGCCGCTATCCCCGGGTGGCGGGCACCGCCGCGGCGTCCGCGTCCTCACGCCGCCGGGCGTGCCGCGCCCGCCCGGCACCCGTGCCGCGGGTACGGAGGGCGTGCCAGGTCAGCGCGAGTCCGCCGAGCAGGAGGAAGCCCAGGCCGCCGCTCACGACGCCGTGCCACCCGAAGGCGGAGAAGAGCACTCCGGCGACGGCGGATCCGACGGCGCCGCCGGCGAAGACCGCGAACATGTAGACCGTGTTGAGCCGCGCCCGGATCTCCGGCCGCGCGGTGAAGATGCGCGCCTGGTTGGCGATCTGGCCGCTGGTCACGCCGTAGCCCAGGAGATTGCAGCCGACGGCCAGCGCGGCGAGCGACTGCCCCGCGACCCCGAAGAGCGCGAAGGCGAGCAGCGCCGAGGTGACGGCGAGAGCGTTGACCGCGCGCGGCCCCCACCGGTCGGTGAGCCGCCCCGAGTAGCGGGCGGCCAGGGCGCCGGGCACGCTGCACAGGCCGAACAGGCCGATCACGGCGGGGCCCAGCCCGATCGGCGGCGCGGTGAGGTGGAAGGCGAGCGTGGACCAGAAGGCGGAGAAGGCGGCGAAGACCGTCGCGCCCAGTGCGGCGGACAGGCGCAGCGGGGGGTGTTCGGCGATCAGTCGCGGGAGCGAGGCCAGCAGGCGCGCGTATCCGCCGGACGTCGCGGCTCCGGCCGGCCGCTCCGCCGGCATGTAGCGGGGGAGGACCAGGAGCAGCGCCGCGGTGGCCGCGGCGGCGACCAGGAAGCCGGCCCGCCAGGTTCCGGTGGCCTCGGCGATGAGGCCGGAGGCGGTACGGGAGAGCAGGGCCCCCAGGGTCAGTCCCGTGCCGACCGCTCCCAGTACCCGTCCGGCCTGGCCCGGTGCGGCCATGGAGACCACCGTCGGCATGATCACCTGGGGCAGGACCGTGCTCGCGGAGAGGACGAGGGTGGCCAGGCCCAGCAGGGCGACCGAGGGGGCGAGGGCGCCCGCCAGCAGCGCGACGGCGGTGACGGCCAGCAGGACGGAGGAGAGCCGGCGCAGCCGGGCGCGGTCCGCCAGCGGGATGACGGCGACGATGCCCAGCGCGTAGCCGATCTGCCCCGCCGTGGCCACCAGTCCGGCGGCGGAGGCGGAGATCCCGAAACCGCGCGCGATCTGGTCCAGGAGGGGCTGGGTGAAGTAGATGTTGGCGACGGTGATCGCGGTCGCCGTGGCGAAGACGGGGATCGTCCCCCGCTTGACGTCCGGGCGGGTGGCTGGGGTGGTCATGGTGCCTCGCGGATGGGTCGCGGTCGGGACGGGGGAAGGGCGGGAGCCCGCTCCGGCGAGGGCTCGCCGGCCGGCGCGCGGAGCGCCCTCCGCTGTGTGGATGATTGATGTCATCCACATGAAGGATGATGCGTGTCATCCTGTGTGTCAAAGAGGGCCCGGATTCCCCGGGCGGCGTTGTATGATGGACGTCATCCACATTGATCGGGGCAGCCCGACGTAACATCCGGGAGGTCAGGCGATGGGTCACTCGCAGGCAGCCAAGGCCGAGTCGCGCGAGAAGGTCCTGCGGATCACCGCCCGCCGGATCCGCGAGGAGGGCATGACGCGTCCCGGTGTCGCGGAGCTGATGAACGAGGCCGGGCTCACCCACGGCGGGTTCTACAAGCACTTCGCGTCGCGCGACGACCTGATGGGCCAGGCGGCGGCGCTGGCCCTGGCCGACGGGGAGGCGAAGATGGCCGAGGCCGCCCGCCGGGACCCCGAGGAGCCCCGCGCGGGCCTGATCGACGCCTACCTCAGCACCCGTCACCGGGACGCTCCCGGAACCGGCTGCGCCCTGGTGACGCTCGGCGCCGCGGCGGGCCGCGGCGACGCGGCGATGAAGGAGGCGTACGAGCAGCAGGTGCGGAGCTATCTCGCGCTCATCGGCGAGGCGGCCGAGGGCGAGGCCGCCGAAGAGGCCCAGGCCGACGCGATGCTTACCCTCAGCGCACTCGTGGGCGCGCTGCTGATCTCACGCGCGGTCGCCGATCCGCGGCTGTCCGACGAGCTGCTGGCGACGGTGGCCGAGCGGCTGAAGAACGCGCCCGCGAAGGTCTGACCGCGGCGTCGCCGCCGGTGCCGCCCGGGCGGCAC
>NZ_JBEZXR010000103.1:0-22738 GCF_040638135.1 Streptomyces sp. NPDC026673
CGTGTGTCGGGGGGGGGGGGGGGGCGCCCCCCCCGCCGGGGGCGGGGCGCGGGGGGGGCCGGCCCCCCCCGCCGCCGCCCCCCGCCCCCCCCCCCGACTGGGTCAGGCCAGGGCGGCCACGGCGGAGCGGACCTTCGTGGCGATCTCGGCCGGGAGCGGCGCGTAGCCGGCCTCGGACAGGATCGACTGGCCCTCCTCGGACGCGGTGTAGCCCAGGAAGGACTTGACCAGCGGCAGGGTCTCGGCCTTGTTGCCCTTGTCGCAGGCGATCTCGTAGGTCACCAGGACGATCGGGTAGGCGTTGTCGGCCTTCGTCACGTAGGCGGCGGACATGTCCAGGGCCAGGTCGGCACCGGTGCCCACGACCTTCGCCTGCGCGATGCCGGCGGAGGCGTTGTCGGCGGTGGCCTCGACCGGGGCGGAGGCGCCGGTGTCGACCTTGACCGTCTTGATGCTGTTGGCGGTCGCGTAGGAGAGCTCGAAGTAACCGATCGAGCCGTTGACCTGCTTGACCTGGGCCGCGACACCGGAGGACTTGGCGGCCGACTGGCCACCCTTGCCCGCCCACGCCTTGGCGTGCTCGTACGGCCACGCGTCCTTGGCGGCGCCGTTGAAGTACTTGGTCAGGTTGTCCGTGGTGCCGGACTCGTCCTGACGGTGGAAGGTCTGGATCTTGGTGCTGGGAAGCTTGGCGTCGGGGTTCAGCTTCTTGATCGCCGCGTCGTCCCACTTGGTGATCTTCGAGTCGAAGATCTTCGCCAGGGTGGGGGCGTCCAGGACCAGGTTGTCCACGCCGGAGACGTTGTAACCGATGGCGATGGGGCCGCCGACCATCGGGATGCTGATGCCGGTGCCGTCGGTGCAGACCTTCTTGGAGGCCTCGACCTCTTCGGGCTTCAGCGGCGAGTCGGAGCCGGCGAAGCCGTCCGTGCCGTTGTTGAAGTCGATGATGCCCTCGCCCGAGGACGACGCCTTGTAGTTGATCTGCGCGCCGTTGCAGGCCTGCATGTAGTTCCGGACCCAGGCGTCCATGGCGTTCTGCTGCGCCGAGGAGCCGGAGGCGAGGAGCTGGCCGCCCTTGTCAGCGCACTTGATGCTGCTGGACGAGGTGGGGGCCTTGCTGCTGTCGCCGGCCGTGTCCGTGCCCGAGTTGTCGTCCGAACCGCACGCAGTGAGCATGAGGGCACCGGAGACCGCGACCGCGCCGACGGCCAGGGCACGGAGCCCGCTCTTACGCTGAAGCTTCACCTTTGGTGATTCCTTCCTGAAGCCCGCCGGTGGACGGCGAAGCAGAGGTATGGATTTCTGCATCCACCCGGCGGCTGCTCGCTCACCGGTAAGGCCGAAATTAGGCAGATCAGGTGAAGTGGTCGATGGACGAGAGTGAACGCAAGGTGAACCTCGCATATCAGTGCGGTGCTGCCCCCGCACCGAGTGGCGTGCGTCTCAGCGTGCCACCGTCAGATGCCCGATCCGCGCAGGAACGCGTCGAGCACGGAACGGTCCCGCTCATGGGTGAGCCGGTTGCGCGCGGCGGTCGGCGGCAGCCAGATCATGCGGTCGACCTCGCGGCTGGGGGCGAAGGAGCCCTCGCCCGCCTCGGCGGCCCAGTAGCGCACGATCTTCGGGCGCCCGTCCACCAGATACGTCGAGGAGGGGAGCACCCGCCCCGGCACGCACGCCAGCCCGGTCTCCTCCCTGACCTCGCGGAGCGCGCCGTCCAGCGCGGTCTCCCCGCGTTTGAGCTTGCCCTTGGGCAGTGACCAGTCGTCGTACTTGGGGCGGTGGATCAGCGCGATCTCCAGGCCGCCGTCGATCGGGGAGCGCCGCCACAGTACGGCTCCCGCGGCGAGGATCGGGGTGTCGGTGGCGCCGGTGGAGGCGATGGCGGTGCTCCTTTCCGGGCTGCGGGCCGGGACGGCCGGACTACCGGTCACGTCACCCGAACGGGTTCAGCGAGTCCACAGGTGCCCGAAGGCGTAGCGGGCGGCCTCGACCTCCAGGCGCTGGTCGGCGTGGAGCACGCCCAGCGCGTAGGCGGTGGCCGGGGCGATGCGCGGGGTGCGGGCGGCGGCGGTGACGGCGGCCGCGGCCTCCGCGGCCTCCCGGTGCTGCTCCAGGACGCGCGCCGCGGCGGCCAGCCGGGCCGCGGACTCCCCGTCGTCGTACTCGAGGACCTCCTGGGCGTAGCGGCGCAGCCGCAGCAGGACGCGGACGCGGTTCCACGCGGCGTCCAGCCGCTCGGTGGGCAACTCGCCGGCGAGCGCCGCGTGCAGCGTCTCGCCGTTGTACGGATGCCGGGCGCGCGTCAGCGGGAGGGCGGCCGCGGCCTCGGTGAGCCGGGCGTGGGCCTGCTCCGCCAGCAACGGCAGGACGGTGGCGGCGGGCTTGCGCGCGGCCGCGGTCAGCGGGACCTCGGAGGCCAGCACCGCCACCGCGTCGACCACCGCGTGGAAGCGGGAGGAGCCCATGGCCTGCAGGGCGGCGGAGTGCGCCCGGGTCCGGGCCAGGGTGAGCTGGCGCTCCAGCAGCGCGCCGGCCCGGGCGGCGCCCACGGCGAGCGGGCCGCCCGCGGCGCCGCCGCGTTCGGCGGCCTGTGCCGGGGCGGTCGCCGCGGGGGCCGTGCCCGGCGGTGCCTCCGCGAGGCCGGTGCGGCGGTCGCGGGGCGGCTCGGCGGCCGTGACCGCCGCGGGATCCATGGCGGCGGCCACCGGCAGCCACAGGCCGATGTCGTCGTCGGCGGCGGGGACCGGGGCGGTGGGGACGCCCCCGGCGTCCTCGGCGGAGGCCAGCCGCTGCAGTGCGCCGATCAGCCGGCCGAGCCGGGCGGCGTAGCGGTGCTCGCGGCCCAGGGTTTCGGTGAGCCAGCCGAGTTCGGCCCGCAGGGGGTCGGCCCAGCCCGGGTCGGTGAGCGACCCGTAGGTGTGCAGGGTGCCGGCGATGCGGCGGGCCGACCGGCGCATCTGGCGGCCGGTCTCGGCGGTGTCGTCCTGCGGACGGCCGGGCTCGCCCTCGCGTGGTGCCAGCGCCCGCAGGAAGGCCGTTGCCTCGTCCCGCAGGTACTGCCCGAGGACCGCACCGGCCTCACGGTCCGGGAGCCCGCCGGCCGTCAGGCCGGCGGGCGTCGCTGCCGTGTCAGGGTGTCGCTGGGCCACGCCGGCGCCTCCGCGCATCGATGAGCATCTCCTGGATGTGGGGCAGCGGACGCCCTTCGGCGTCGGTGCTGTGCCGGGTCCAGTCACCGTCCGGGCCGAGCCACCAGGACGAGGTGGAGTCCGAGGTTCCGGTCTCCAGGAAGCGGTTCAGGGAGGCCCGGTGCGCCGGGTCGGAGACCCGGACCAGCGCCTCGATCCGGCGGTCGAGGTTGCGGTGCATCATGTCGGCGCTGCCGAGCCACACCTCGGGGTCGCCGCCGTTGCCGAAGACGAAGACCCGGGAGTGCTCCAGGAAGCGTCCGAGCACACTGCGCACCCGGATGTTCTCCGACAGGCCGGGCACCCCCGGGCGCAGCGCGCAGATGCCGCGCACCCAGACGTCGACGGGCACGCCCGCCATGGAGGCCCGGTAGAGGGCGTCGATGATCGCCTCGTCGACCATCGAGTTGGCCTTCATCCGGATGTACGCGGGCCGGCCCTCGCGGTGGTGGGCGATCTCCGCGAGGATCCGCGAGACCAGCCCGTCGCGCAGGCTGCGCGGGGCCACCAGCAGGCGGTTGTACGTCTCGCGGCGCGAGTAGCCGGAGAGCCGGTTGAACAGGTGGGACAGGTCGGCGCCGACCTGCTGGTCGGCGGTCAGCAGCCCGAGGTCCTCGTAGAGCCGGGCGGTCTTGGGGTGGTAGTTGCCGGTGCCGACGTGGCTGTAGCGGCGCAGGGTGTCGCCCTCCTGCCGGACCACCAGCGACAGCTTGCAGTGCGTCTTCAGCCCGACCAGGCCGTAGACGACGTGGCAGCCGGCCTCCTCCAGCTTGCGGGCCCACTTGATGTTGGCCTGCTCGTCGAAGCGCGCCTTGATCTCGACCAGGACCAGCACCTGCTTGCCGGCCTCGGCGGCGTCGATCAGCGCGTCCACGATCGGCGAGTCGCCGGAGGTGCGGTAGAGGGTCTGCTTGATGGCCAGCACGTCGGGGTCCTGCGCGGCCTGCTCCAGGAACCGCTGCACCGAGGTGGAGAAGGAGTTGTACGGGTGGTGCAGCAGTACGTCGCGTTCCCGCAACGCCGCGAAGACGTCGGTGGCGTGGGCGGACTCGACCTCGGCCAGGTCCGGGTGGGTGCCGCCGACGAACTTCGGGTACTTCAGCTCCGGCCGGTCCTGCCCGGCGATCGCGAACAGCCCGGTCAGGTCGAGCGGTCCGGGCAGCGGGTAGACCTCGGCGTCCTCTATGTTCAGCTCCTGGACCAGGGTGTCCAGGGCCTGCGGGGAGATCGACTCCTCGACCTCCAGGCGGACCGGGGGGCCGAAGCGACGGCGCAGCAGCTCCTTCTCCAGGGCCTGGAGCAGGTTCTCCGCGTCGTCCTCCTCCACCTCCAGGTCCTCGTTCCGGGTCACCCGGAACATGTGGCTGTCCAGCACCTCCATACCGGGGAAGAGCTCCTCCAGGTGCGCGGCGATGACGTCCTCCAGCGGGACGAAGCGCTGCGGTCCGGCCTCCAGGAACCGGGACAGGATCGGCGGGACCTTCACCCGGGCGAAGTGGTCGTGACCGGAGACGGGGTTGCGCACGGTGACGGCCAGGTTCAGGGACAGGCCGGAGATGTACGGGAACGGGTGCGCCGGGTCGACCGCCAGCGGGGTCAGGACCGGGAAGATCTTGTTCCGGAAGAGGGTGAAGAGCCGGGCCTGCTCCTTCTCGGTGAGTTCGCTCCACCGGATGATGTGGATGTCCTCCTCGGCGAGCGCCGGGGCCACGTCGTTCTGGAAGCAGGCCGCGTGCCGGGCCATGAGCTCGCGGGCGCGGCTGAGGATGTTCTCCAGCACCCTGGTGGGCGACAGGCCGGAGGCCGAGCGCTGGGCGACGCCGGTGGTGATGCGGCGCTTGAGGCCGGCGACGCGGACCATGAAGAACTCGTCCAGGTTGCTCGCGAAGATCGCGAGGAAGTTGGCCCGTTCGAGGAGCGGCGTGGCCGGGTCCTCGGCGAGTTCGAGCACGCGCTCGTTGAAGGCCAGCCAGCTCTGCTCGCGGTCCAGGAAACGGTTCTGCGGCAGCTCGCCGCCGATGTCGTCGGGCTCGGCGGCGTCGGCCGGGCGGGCCTCGCCGGCGGTCGTCTCCGCGGGCCGCGGCACGGTGGAGAGGCCGTCCAGACGCTTCAGTTCGGGGTGCAAGGGCGGTACGACGTGCGGCCGGCCGAAGGCCGTGGACTTCTCGGCCGGCGCCTCGGACTCGGGCGGTGTGTCGGACGCGGTCGGAACACCGGATCCGGACCGTTCGGTCCTGGCGTTCGCGGGGAAATTCATCGAGGCCATGGGTGCGAGCCCTCCTCCGGATCCGGCACGTCGTTCAGATGGACGGCGGCGCGCGGAACCCGGCCGCCGACCGTGCCTCCATTGTCCCCGGCGCGCCGGGATACCGGCAGGTCGAACGGGGGGAGGTGGGCCGTGGCGGGCTTCTGCATTCACAGATGCTCGCAAGCGAGTTTGAATCACCGGTAACGGGCAGGTGGCGGTCAGGAAATCGCCGTACGTACCGGCCGTGACCGGACGATCGCCGCAGAAGGGGCCCGGGGGCCCCGACCGCGGGGGTCCGCGGGTCCGTCAGGTCTCCGTCCGGTACATCAAGTCGACCTCGTGCGTGGTGAAGCCGAGGCGCTCGTAGACGGCGAGGGCGGGGGCGTTGTCCGCGTCGACGTAGAGCATCGCGGTGGGCAGGCCGCGGTCGTGCGCCAGGTACCGCAGTCCGATCAGGGTGAGGGCCCGGCCGAGGCCGCCGCCCTGCTGTTCGGGGTGGATGCCGAGTACGTAGACCTCGCCGAGGCGCTCGCGCTCGTGCACCTTCGTCCAGTGGAAGCCGGCGAGCCGGTCGCCGCGGAACGCGAGGAAGAATCCGGCCGGGTCGAACCAGGGCTCTGCCTTGCGGTCGTCCAGGTCGCGCTGGGTGAGGCCGCCCTGCTCGGGGTGGTGCGCGAAGGCGGCGGCGTTGACCGCCAGCCAGGCGGCGTCGTCCTGCCCGGGGACGAAGGCGCGCACGGTGACGTCCGCGGGGAGCACCGGTTCGCCGAGCGGCGGCCCGCCGGCGCCTTCCTCCAGGGGGCGGCGCAGCTGCCGCAGCTCGCGGAAGAGGGCGAGGCCGAGCAGCCCGGCGAGGTGGCGCGCGGCGGGGTGGCCGCCGTGCGCCCAGACGCGCAGCCGCTTGCCGGAGGCCGCGAGCAGGGCGTGGCCGAGGGCGCGGCCGTGGCCCTGGGCGCGGTGGACGGGATGGATGACCATCTCGGCGGCGGGGGCCTCGACCGGGTCGGTGTCTTCCAGTTGGGCGTATCCGACGAGCACGCCGTCGGCCTCGACGAGCAGGTGGCGTACGCCCTCGCGGGCCCCGCCGCGCAGGTTGAGCCGGCCCTGCTCGGACACCGCGGCCTGGCCGTCGACCGCGGCGGCCGCCTCGATCAGGGCCAGGACGGCGTCGGCCCGGCCGGATGTCAGCTCGCCCAGGGTCTCGATCCTGCGGGGGCCCACGGCGGTCTGCTGCGCTGCTGCGTCGGTCATGGCACCGAGCTTACGACCGCGGGGCCGCGGGAGGTGTCCGACGGGACCAGTGCCGCGGCGCCGCAGGCGACGGCCGCCGCGGCGGCGAGGGCGGGCCAGTATCCGGTGGCCGAGATGAGGGCGGCGCTCAGCGGCGGGACGACGGCGGCGGTGAGGTTCTGGCCGGTGTTGTGGACGCCGAGGGCCCGGCCGGACCAGGAGGGGCCGGCGCGCTCGGCGGTCGCGGTGAAGGACAGGCCGTTGGTGCTGGCGGTGATCCCTATGCACAGCACGAGGACGGCGGCGGTCAGCGGTGAGGGGAAGGCCGCGGTGAGTGCCGCGGCCGCGACCACCGCGGCGGTGGTGGCGGCCAGTTGCCGCATCGGCCGCAGCCGGCTGCCCACCCGGTCCGACCAGCGTCCGGCGGCGATCCGGAAGCAGGCTCCCAGCACTTGGGCGACGGCGATGAGCCGGCCGGCGCCGACCGCGGACCAGCCGCGGGTGTCCACCAGCAGGACGAGGGCGAAGGCGCCCGCGGTGAACTGCGGTACGACCAGCAGGGCGCCGGCGCCGTGGATCCGCCACAAAGTGGCCGAACCCCGGTAGGGGTTGGCGGCCGGGGGCGCGCCGGGCCCGGGCTCCGGCCGTGCCGGGTCGGCGGCGAGCAGTGCGACGAGGCCGGCGATGATCCCGCACACGGCGGCCAGGAGGCCGAGGGCGCCGCGCACCCCGTGCGCGGCCGCGAGCGGGGGCATGGTCAGCGCGGCCACTCCCATCCCGAGCGGGGTGGCGGTCTGCCGGATGCCCATGGCCAGGCCGCGTTCCCCGGCGGAGAACCAGCCCATGACGAGGCGGCCGCTGGCGGAGTACACCGAGGCCCCCGCCGCCCCCGCCAGGGCGAGCAGCGCGCCCGGCGCCGCCACCCCGCCCCCGTCGGTCGCCGCGCCGGCCGCGGCGGCGAGCAGTGCGGCGGCGCCGCCCAGCCCGGTGGCGATGACGATGCGCTCGCCGTACCGGTCCGCGACGGCGCCCCAGGCGACGAGTGCGGTGACCAGACCGGCGGCGGGGCAGGCGATGAGGAGCCCGATCTGCGGCAGTGTCAGGTGTGCGGCGTCCCGCAACTCGGCCGCGAGGTAGGGGACTCCGTAGACGAAGGCGCAGGCGGCGGTCTGTGCCGCGGTGCCCAGGGCGAGCATCAGCCAGCGTCGGCGCATGGCGCGCACCTCCTCGGTCGGTGGTGGATCCCACTATGCCGAGCGTTTGAATGGCGAGACAGATCATTCCGGTATGTGGGAAGTCGGTCGGGCGGGTGGTCATGTCCCGATCAGTCGAAACCTGCCCGTAACCGCAAAGCCACTGACAACTACGCGCGTTGACAATAGGCTGCGGCCGTCCTCCGCCTCCCATCCATCGCTCACGCTCAAGGGGACCCATGTCAGTGACCCACCCGCGGCGTCGCGCCGCACGCCGTGTCGCCGCGGCGACCGCCGGTCTGGCGGCGCTCGGCGCGCTCGCCGTCGCGAGCCCGGCCGCCCAGGCCCACGAGACCCACCACGGGGGTCACGGCCACGGCAGCCGTACCGTCGACCTTCAGCTGCTCGCGATCAACGACTTCCACGGCAACCTGGAGCCCCCGGCCGGTTCCTCCGGCCGCGTCACCGAGCTTCAGGCGGACGGCACCACCAAGACCGTCGACGCCGGCGGCGTCGAGTACCTGGCCTCCAGCCTGCGCACCGCCCGCCAGGGGCAGGCGCGTTCGCTCACCGTGGCGGCGGGCGACATCGTGGGCGCCAGCCCGCTGCTGTCCGGGCTGTTCCACGACGAGCCCACCGTCGAGGCCATGAACAAGCTGGGCCTGGACGTCACCGGCGTCGGCAACCACGAGTTCGACGAGGGCAAGGACGAGCTGCTCCGCCTCCAGAACGGCGGCTGCCACCCGGTCGAGGGCTGCTACGAGAAGGGCCGCAAGTTCAAGGGCGCCGACTACCCGATCCTCTCGGCGAACGTCGTCAACGAGAAGACCGGCCGTCCGCTGCTCAAGCCCTACACCATCGAGAACGTCAAGGGCGTACGCGTCGGCTTCATAGGCGTCACCCTCGAGGGCACCCCGAACATCGTCACCGCCGAGGGCGTCAAGGGCCTGAAGTTCCTCGACGAGGTCGAGACGATCAACAAGTACACCAAGGAGCTCAAGCGCAAGGGCGTCAACGCCGTCGTCGCGCTCGTGCACGAGGGCGGCTTCCCCGCCTCCTCCGCGTACAACTACGACTGCGACGCCGGCGGTGCGGGCGCCGGCCTGTCCGGCCCGATCGTCGACATCGCCAAGAACACCTCGGCCGACGTCGACGCGCTGGTCACCGGCCACACGCACAACGCGTACGTCTGCACCATCCCCGACCCCAAGGGCAACGACCGCCTGGTCACCAGCGCGGCGTCCTTCGGCCGGCTCTTCACCGAGCTCGACATGAAGTACGACCTGCGCACGAACGACATCGTGCGCGCCTCGGTCGAGGGCTCCAACCACGTCGTGGACCGCACCCAGAGCAAGGCCGCGGACATGACCTCGCTGATCGGCCGCTGGCAGACGCTGGCCGCCCCGGTCGCCGGCCGCACCGTCGGCTACATCTCCCAGGACATCACCCGGGCCGGCAACGAGTCCGCGCTCGGCGACCTCATCGCCGACGCGCAGCTCGCCTACGCCAAGAGCCTCGACCCCTCGGCCGTCCTCGCGCTGATGAACCCCGGCGGCATCCGCACCGACCTGGTACACAAGGCCTCCGGCAGTGAGGGCGACGGCGTCGTCACCTACGGCGAGGGCTTCGCGGTGCAGCCGTTCAGCAACACGGTCAACCTGCGGACGCTGACCGGCGCCCAGCTGGTCACCGTGCTCCAGCAGCAGGTCAGCGGCAGCAACGCGGCCGCCCCGAAGATCCTCCAGATCTCGGCCGGCCTGACCTACACCCTGGACCTCACCAAGTCCGGTGCCGACCGCGTCGTGGCCGACTCGATCCGTCTGGGCGGCGCCCCCATCGACCCGGCGGGCAGCTACCGCGTCGCGATGAACTCCTTCCTCTCCGGCGGCGGTGACGGTTTCGGCGAGCTGGCCAAGGGCACGAACGAGCTCGTCGGCGGCGACGACCTCGCCGCGCTCAACGCCTACCTGACCGCCAACTCCTCGGCCTCCGCGCCGCTGGCGGCCCCGGCGGCGAACCGCATCACGGTCGTGCAGTAACGCACCGCACGGCAACAGGCACCACCGGGGGCGGCCGTCGGCACCGACGGCCGCCCCCGTCCCTTCGCGGCGGGCCGCTTCCCGCGACCCTGCCCTTGGGGGTTCCGCCCGTTCTCCTTACGCTGTGGACATGGCGACTACGGAGCGACGGCGGTTCAGGTCCGGCACGGTGATCCTCGGCGGGATGGGCGTGCTGGCCGCCGCGCTGACCGCGTGCGGTTCCGACCCCGACAAGCGCTGCGTGGACCCCGACACGTACCGGACGCTCCCGGTCAAGGAGTGCGACGACGACAACGGCCGCGGCAGCTACTACTACGGCGGCAGCGTCCGCAACGGGAAGGCCAAGGGCGGCAGCTTCGACAAGTCGTCGGTGAAGACCGGGGGCTTCGGCGGTCACGGCTCGGGCCACGGGTCCGGCGGCGGCTGATGCGCCGGCACGTCGTCGAACCGCGCCCCGGCTGGCAGCGGATCGTGGAGGACCAGGGTGTCGTCTACCCGCTGACCCGCTACCCCGACGGCTCCCTGCGGCCGTACTGGGACGAGAGCGGGTACTACGAGTTCTCGCTCCCGGAGGTCGAGGCCCTGGAGCGGACCGTCGAGGAGCTGCACGCGATGTGCCTCGCCGCCGCGGAGCACATCGTGGCCGAGGACCGCTTCGCCGAGCTCGGCGTCCACGACCCCCGGCTGGCCGGGCGGATCACCGAGTCGTGGCGGCGGCGCGCCGAACTCCCCTCCCTCTACGGGCGCTTCGATCTGCGCTACGACGGGACCGGCCCGGCGAAGCTGCTGGAGTACAACGCCGACACCCCCACCTCGCTGGTGGAGGCGGCCAGCGCCCAGTGGTTCTGGATGGAGGACCGTTTCCCCGGCGCCGACCAGTGGAACTCCCTCCACGAGCGCCTCGTCGACGCGTGGCGGCGGCAGGCCCCGCTGCTGCCGCCCGGCCCGGTGCACTTCGCGCACACCGAGGCCGACGAGCTCGGCGAGGACCTGATGACGGTGGCCTATCTGCGGGAGACCGCCGAACAGGCCGGACTCGACACCCACGCCCTGTCCGTCGAGGCGATCGGCTGGGACGAGCTGTCCGGCCGCTTCGTCGACGACCGGCTGCGCTTCATCCGCAGCTGCTTCAAGCTCTACCCCTGGGAATGGCTGGCCGGCGACCCCTTCGGCGGCCATGTCCTGGACACCCTCGACAACGGCGGCGGCACAGGCACCACCTGCTGGATCGAGCCCGCCTGGAAGATGCTGCTGTCCAACAAGGCGCTCCTGGCCGTCCTGTGGGAGCTGTACCCGGGCCACCCCAACCTCCTCGCCGCCCACCTCGACGGTCCCCGCGACCTGGCCCGGACCACCGGCTGGGTCGCCAAACCGCTGCTCGGCCGCGAGGGCGCCGGCGTCACCGTGCACCGCGCGGGCGAGACCGCCCCGCCGCGTACGGACGAGCCCTGCTGCTACCAGGAACTGGCCCCGCTGCCCGAGTTCGACGGCAACCATGTGGTGCTCGGCGCGTGGATCGTGGGGGACGAGTCGGCCGGGCTGGGCATCCGCGAGTCGGCGGGCCTGGTCACGGACACGTACGCGCGCTTCCTGCCGCACGTCATCCGCTGAGCGGGACAGGACGCGGGGCTCGGCGCGTCCCGCGCGCATTCCGCACCGAACCGGGTGATGCTGTCCCGGTGACGGGGCGGCCCCGCCGGCGTCCGGCCTCCGCGGGCCACGGCGCCGCCGGTGACGCCCGGTCACCCGGCGGTCCACCGCCGCCTGCGACGAGGGGTCCGGCACGCGCTGCGTCGTCGTCCGCACCGCCGGCCGGCTCCTCGGCGCCCGCGCGGGCCGGCTGACGCTGCTCGATCCCGGCGGCCGGCCCGTCGCGACCCGCGGCGGCGCCGAGCGGCATGAGGGTGCGGCACAAGGCGGGGGCGCAGAGTGACCCGTCGGCCGCGGCGCGTGTGCTGAACGCGCTTTCCCCTTGCCTCGCAGGTGAGTTACCAGCGGAAACACTTTCCTCGACGGTAACTTGTGGCCCACCATGGGCAGCCCCGTCCCTCCAGACCCATCGACGTGTCCGGGTGGTCCGCCGTGTCCCAAACGCACCAAGCGCCCGTCTACGACGAGTTGTCCGACGCCGCTCTCACCGAGCGGGTACGGGCCGGCGCGCCGACCGCCTACCCGGCGACCGAGGAACTGCGCCGTCGTCATCTCCCCGCCGTCCTCTGCTACGCGCGGCTGTGCACCCGCAATCAGAGCGCCGCGGACCAACTGGCCGCGCAGGCCTTCGCGCTGGCCTGGCAGGAGGTGCACCGGGGGACCGACCCGCGCGGTCCCTGGCGGCACCGGCTGCTGATGCTCGTCCACCAGGCCGCCGCGGTCTGGGCGGGCGGCAGCCGCCGGGAGCGGCTCGGCGCCGAGTACGCGGCCTTCATCGACGACATACGCGACGCCGAGCAGCGCCTCCCCGGCCAGCCCGGCCTGCCCGTCCACCCCCGGCTCCACCTCGCCGAACGCTCCGTGCTGCTCGGCGGCTTCGCGGCCCTGCCGCAGCACACGCAGGGCGTGCTGTGGCACGTGGTCGTCGAGCGCGAGAGCGCCGCCGACGTCGCCCGCTGGACCGGCGACAAGCCCTCGGAGATCCCCGACCTGACGGCCCGGGCCCGCGACGCCCTGCGCGAGACCTACCTGCGGATCTATCTGGAGCGCAGCGACGACCCCCGGTGCCGGGGCTTCGGCCGGCTCCTCGACGCCGCCGCCCGCCGCGACGACGCCCGGCAGAACGAGGACGTGGAGCAGCACCTCGCCCACTGCCCGGGCTGCTCCGGGGCGCTGGAGACGCTGATCGCCCTCGAGCGCGACCCCCGGCCGCCGCTCGCCGCGGCCCTGCTCGGCTGGGCGGGACCCGCCTACGTCGCGGCCAGGTGCGCCCCGGCGCCGCCGGCCACCGCGCCCGCCGCGGTCGCGGCACCCGTCGCCTCCCGCCGGCGCCCGCGCCCCGGCCCGCTGGAGCGGCTGCTGACCCTGCGCGCCCGCTACCCCTCGCCGCTGGTCTCGCTGCTGCTGGTCGCCGCCGCCAGCCTGGCCGCGACCGGCCTGGTGTTCGCGACGGGCGACGACCGCGCGCCGACCGGCAACGACCGCGCCCTGCCCCCGCCGCCTGCGGGATCCGTCACGGTCACCGCGACCGCGACGGAGACCGTCATCCCCCGCCCCTCCACGACCCCGGGTTCCTCCGTCACCCCCGGCGCCTCCCCGACCGGGTCGCCCGCACGGCCCGGCACGGGGGTGACGACCCACAGCGCGCCAGCGACGCGCGCGCCGGGCACGAGCCCGCCGCGGAGGGTCCCGGGCAGCTCCTTCGGCCAGATCGTCAACGAGGCGTCCGGGCTCTGCCTGGACGTACGGGACGAGGAGTTCGACAAGGGCGACGACGTCATCGTCGCCGGCTGCGACTCCGGATCGGCCTCCCAGCAGTGGCGGCTGGACTCCCGCGGCCTGCTGGTCAACGGCGCCGACTCCGCCTTCTGCCTCGACTCGCGCGGAGACACCGACCGCGGCCTCGGCATCTGGGCCTGCTCGTCCATCGAGGGCCGGAACGCCCGCAACCTGCAGTTCCTGGTGGACTCCCTGGGCCGGGTCCGCCCGCAGATCGACCTCGACACCGCGATGGAGCCGGACGGCTCCGCCCCCGGTTCCACGCTCTCCTTCGCCTCCGCCGGGAAGGGCTCCGCGCAGCGCTGGTTCGCCGGATAGCCGGGCCGCCCGGGGTCCCCCGCGTCTCCCCGTCCGTGCCCGGGGGGCTCAGGAGGTCTCGGGCGGCGGTGTGGCCGCGCCCGGCAGCCGCATGACCGCCACCGTGCCGCCCTCCTGTGCGGGATGCAGGTCGACCGTGCCGCCGAGCTGTTGCACCGTACGGGCCACGATCGACAGTCCGAGGCCCGAACCGGGCAGACTGCGGGCGGAGGCCGAGCGCCAGAAGCGCTCGAAGACGTGCGGCAGGTCCTCGGGCGGGATTCCCGGACCGTGGTCCCTGACCGTCAGTTCGCCGCCGTGCAGGTCCACCTCGATCGCGCCGGCCGGCGGGCTGAACTTCACCGCGTTGTCCAGCAGGTTGATCACCGCCCGCTCCAGGGCGCTGGGCTCGGCCCGCAGATACCAGGGCGCCACGTCCGCGGTGATCTTCAGATCCGGGCCGGTGCGCCGCCGGGCCCGCTCCAGCGCGGCCTCGACGACCTCGTGGAACGCCACGGTCTGCGAGGGCACACCGCCGTGCGCCACATCCGGACGGGACAGCTCCTGCAGATCGCCGATGAGCGCCGCCAGCTCGCCCATCTGCGCCTTCACCGAGAGCATGAGCTCCCGGCGGTCCTCCGGGGGCAGCGCCCGGCCGGTCATCTCGCTGCGTTCCAGCAGTTCGATGTTGGTGCGCAGGGAGGTGAGCGGTGTGCGCAGTTCGTGTCCGGCGTCCGCGATCAGCTGCTGCTGGAGGTCGCGGGAGGAGGACAGCGCGGCCGTCATCGCGTTGAAGGACGCGGACAGCCGGGCGATCTCGTCCCGGCCCTCGACCGGGATGCGGACGCTCAGATCCTCGGTCCGGGCGACGTGCTCCACGGTGTCGGTGAGCCGGTCCACCGGTTTGAGCCCCGCCCGTGCCACCCCGAGCCCGGCCGCGCTCGCGCCGAGCACCCCTATGCCGCTGACGGCCAGGAGGACCAGCGCGAGCGTGTTCAGCGGCCCCGTCACCTCGCTGAGCGGCAGGGCGGTGGAGATGGCGACCGGCACCTTCTGGTCGCGGGACGTGATGGTGGCCTGCTGGGTCAGCACCCGCATCTCGGTGCCGTCGGCCGCGGTCACGGTCTGCACCGACTGCGAACTCTCCCGCCGGAGGACGGCGAGATCGGCCTTGGTCACCGGGAGCGTCTGGTCGCCGAGCACCCAGCACGACCCGCCGTTGACCGTGATGAGCTGCATGGACGCGCGATAGGGATTGCTGACGACCCGCCAGTCGCTGGTGTCGCTGTCCGGTTCGCTCAGGCAGCCGCGTCGCAGCAGCACCTCCGTGGCCGCGTGTCCACCACCGGTCGAGGCGTCGTGCAAGGCGTCGTCCAGACGCTGGTCCAGCTGCGCCCGCACGATGAACCAGCAGGCCAGCGCGCACCCGGCCACGGCGACGGCCACCGCCGCCGCGGTGAGGATCGCCAGCCGGGACCGCAGCGGCAGGGAACGGAAGCGCGGGATGCGCGGCATCAGCCCTTGCCCTCCGCGGAGCGCAGCACGTAGCCGACGCCCCGCACGGTGTGGACCAGCCGGGGCAGGCCCCCGGCCTCGGTCTTGCGCCGCAGGTACATGACGTACACGTCGAGGGAGTTGGAGCTCGGCTCGAAGTCGAAGCCCCAGACCGCCTTGAGGATCTGCTCGCGGGTGAGCACCTGACGCGGGTGCGCGAGGAACATCTCCAGCAGGGTGTACTCGGTGCGGGTCAGCTCGACCGGGACCCCGGCCCGGGTGACCTCGCGGGTCGAGGTGTCCATCCGCAGGTCCGCGAAGGACAGCGCGCTCTCCTCGCCGGCGTCGTAGCCCGCCACGGTCGTGTACGCGCTGCGCCGCAGCAGCGCCCGCAGCCGGGCCAGCAGCTCGTCCAGCTCGAAGGGCTTGACGAGGTAGTCGTCGGCGCCGGCGTCGAGACCGGTGACCCGGTCGCCGACCGTGTCGCGGGCGGTGAGCATGAGGATCGGCGTGGTGGTGCCGCCGGACCGCAGCCTGCGGGCGGTGGTGAGGCCGTCCATGCGGGGCATGAGGACGTCGAGGACGATCGCGTCCGGCTGGTAGGAGGCGACCCGGTCCAGAGCGGCCAGGCCGTCCTCCGCCAGCTCGGTCTCGTATCCCTCGAAGGCGAGGCTGCGCCTGAGTGCTTCGCGGACCGCGGGCTCGTCGTCCACGATCAGGATGCGGGCGGGGGCCTCGCCGTTGTCGCCGGGGCTCATGGTCTTCCACCTCGCGGGATGAGGGTCGGGGGCGGTGGTGCCGGGACGGTGCGGTGGGGGTGCGCCGGTTCCTAGCCTCGCACGGCGGCCAGGCGGTGGGCCGCAATCGCCCGGCGGGCGTAGCGGTGCGCGTACCTGCGGGTGGTCGCTATCTCGGGTTCGCGGGCGGCCGGCTCCAGGTAGGGGATCAGCGCGCGGTCGGCGGGGCCGGCGGGGACGCCGGCGGGGTGCAGGGAGATGCTGAGGAAGACGTTCATGATGCCCACATCCCTTTCGTGCTGGGCGGTCAGCTGTCGCTGCCGCCGTTGCGCAGGGTGCCGAGGTCTGCCTTGAGGGTGTTGACCGGGATGGCGAAGCCCAGGCCGACGCTGCCCGCGTCGCCCGTGGAGGACGAACCGGCGGAGAACATCGCCGAGTTGATCCCGATGATCTCGCCCTTCATGTTGATCAGGGCGCCGCCGGAGTTGCCGGGGTTGAGCGAGGCGTCGGTCTGGATCGCCTTGTACGTGGTCGTGGAGGAGCCGACGTCGCCGTTGTACCGGCCGCCGCCGAACTCGAACGGCCAGCGGCCGTTCCCGCCGCGCTGCTGCTCCTGGGCGGTGGAGATGGTGACGTCACGGTCGAGCGCGGAGACGATGCCGCTGGTGACCGTGCCGGTCAGGCCCTCGGGGGAGCCGATGGCCACGACCTGGTCGCCGACGGAGACCCGGCTGGAGTCGCCCAGCGACGCGACCGGCAGACCGCTCACGCCCTCCGCCTTGACCAGCGCCAGGTCCTTGCCGCTGTCGGTGCCGACGACGCTCGCGGTGACCGTCTTGCCGGAGCTGAAGGTCACCTTGACCGAGTCCGCTCCGGAGACGACGTGGTTGTTGGTGACGATCTCACCGCTGCCGGTGACGACCACACCCGAACCGGTCGCCTCGCCGGCGGCGGAGCTCGCGCTGATCTCCACGATGCTGGGGCTGACGGCGGCGGCCACGGCCGCGACGCTCGTGTTGCCCGAGGCGCTGGTGCCGATCACCTTCGTCGAGGTGACCCCCGCGGACGGTGACCCGGTCGCCCGCCCCACCAGGGCGGCCGTCCCGCCCCCGACCAGCGCGGACACCACCGCCACGGAGGCGATCAGGGCCACGGGCCGACGGTTGTGGGGCTTGGGGGCGGCGGTCGCGGCCGGCGCCGCCACGGGGGCGGGGTGCGGCTGCGCCGTCCAGGGCTGGTGCGCGTACGGGTCGTAGGGCGGCCGGGGCGGGTACCCGCCGGCGCCGTGGGACTGCTGCGGCTGCTGCGGGTCGTAGGCGTCGTCGCGACGGGGGCTCTCGTTCATGCCTATGACTGTTCACGCGGAACATGAGAGCTTCCTGAGTGTGACCTGAGAACCGGGGCAGAGTTCCGTATGCCCGATATAAAGAACGAAGCCGCAGGTCAGGGCCTTCGCTTACACGGCCCGTACGCAGGCCCCGCGGTCGCGGCGGGCGAGCGCCCACCGCGACCGACACGGCCTAGTGGCAGCCGCAGCTGCGCCGGACGACCAGCCGGGACGGGAACTGCCGCAGCCGCTCGCGGCGCGAGCCGGAGACCCGCAGCCCGTCGTCCAGCACCAGGTCCACCGCCGCCCGGGCCATCGCCTCGCGGTCCGAGGCCACCGTCGTCAGCGGCGGATCGGTGAGCCCCGCCTCCTTGACGTCGTCGAAACCGGCCACGGCCAGCTCGCCGGGCACGTCGATCCGCAGTTCGCGGGCCGCCCGCAGCAGGCCGATGGCCTGGTCGTCGGTGGCGCACACGATGGCGGTCGGCCGGTCGGGGCGGGCCAGCAACTCCAGGCCGACCTTGTAGGCGTCGTAGCGGTTGTACGGGGACGAGTACAGATGGCCGTCGACGGGGAGTCCCGCCTCCTGCATGGCCCGGCGCCAGCCCTCGATGTGGTCGGTGACGGGGTCGCCGTGCTTCGGCGTGACCTCGGTGCCGCCGAGGCAGGCCACGTACGCGTGCCCGTGCTCCAGCAGATGCCGGGTGGCGAGCTGGGCGCCGCCGACGTCGTCCGTGACGACCGCCACGTCGTCGATCGCCTCGGGCCGCCGGTGCATCAGCACGACCCGCGCGTCCCAGGCGTCTATCTCCTGCGCGGCGTGCTCGCTGAGGCCCTGGCTGATGAGGATCAGCCCGGAGACCCGCATACCGAGGAAGGCGCGCAGATAGTGCACCTCGCGCTCGTCGAGGTAGTCCGAGTTGCCGACCAGCACCATCTTGCCGCGCTCGGCGGCCGCCCTCTCCACGGCGTGCGCCATCTCCGCGAAGAACGCCTGCCGGGCGTCCGGCACGATCAGCCCTATGAGGTCCGTGCGGCGACTCGCCATCGCCTGGGCCACCCGGTCGGGGCGGTAGCCCAGCTGCTTGATCGCCGCGAGGACGCGCTCGCGGGTGGCCGGTGCGACCGGCCGGGGTCCGTTGTTGATGACGTAGCTGACGACCGCGGTCGAGGTCCCCGCAAGCCTGGCCACATCGTCACGCGTCACCTTTGCCACGGGCCGAGTCTACGCGGGTACACCCGTGCATCCCACCGTCTGTCCACAGGCGTGACCACCGCGTGATCAGCCGTTCTGCGAGGCGGGGACACCCGCCTGCGACGCCGGTTCCTTCTCCGCCGCGGTCGGCTCCTCCGCCGCCCGCTCGCCCTTCTCGGGGGTGACGAAGCGGTAGCCGACGTTGCGCACGGTGCCGATCAGGGACTCGTGCTCGGGGCCGAGCTTGGCGCGCAGCCGCCGTACGTGCACGTCCACGGTCCGCGTGCCGCCGAAGTAGTCGTAGCCCCAGACCTCCTGCAGGAGCTGGGCACGGGTGAAGACCCGGCCCGGATGCTGGGCGAGGTACTTCAGCAGCTCGAACTCCTTGAAGGTCAGGTCGAGGACCCGGCCCTTGAGCTTCGCGCTGTACGTGGCCTCGTCCACCGACAGATCGCCGTTGCGGATCTCCATCGGGCTGTCGTCGACGCCGATCTGCTGGCGGCCCATCGCCAGCCGCAGCCGCGCCTCGACCTCGGCGGGCCCCGCGGTGTCCAGCAGGACGTCGTCGATGCCCCAGTCCGCGGTGACGGCCGCCAGGCCGCCCTCGGTGACCACCAGCACCAGCGGGCAGCCGGGCCCGGTGGAGCGGAGCAGCTGGCACAGCGAGCGGACCTGCGGCAGGTCGCGGCGGCCGTCGATGAGGATCACGTCGGCGCCGGGGGTGTCCACCAGCGCGGGGCCCTCGGCCGGGGCCACCCGCACGCTGTGCAGCAGGAGCCCGAGCGCGGGGAGCACCTCGGTGGAGGGCTGGAGTGCGTTGGTCAGGAGGAGGAGAGAGCTCACCGGCCGCTCCCGTCGTTCATCGTCCGGTCATGCGTTTCCCGCTTGCCCATTGCGAACCCTCCTCGGTCCCGGCGAGGACGAATGCGTGCGCCGACAGTGCCCTCCGGTGGCCCGGAAAGCACGAAAGGACCCGGGGGCGACGCTGCCCGGATCCTCTTGACCTAAGAGAATAGCCCACATGGAGTCGGTAAGTGGGTCCCAGGTTGCGCGCTCGTGTGTTCCGCCGATGAATTTCGGTGGCCTGCGTGCGGTGCTGTCGGCCGAGGACGGGGTGCCGATCCACGCCGCGTACCTGCCCGGAGTGACCGCCGGAGGGCTCGCGATCGTGGTCGCGCACGGATTCACCGGCGCCCTGGAACGGCCCGCGGTGCGCCGCGCGGCGGAGATCTTCGCCCGGGTGGACGGCGTCGGCGGCGTCGTGACCTTCTCCTTCCGGGGGCACGGCCACTCCGGCGGGCGCTCCACGGTCGGCGACCGCGAGGTTCTCGACCTGGACGCCGCGGTGCGCTGGGCGCGGCGGCTGGGACACCCCGCGGTGGCCTCGGTGGGCTTCTCCATGGGCGGGTCCGTCGTTCTGCGGCACGCGGGGCGCAAAGAGGCGCACAAGGGGGCGCACGTTGACGCCGTGGTCTCCGTGAGCGCGCCCGCGCGCTGGTACTACCGAGGTACGGCGCCGATGCGTCGGGTCCACTGGGCGATCACCCGGCCCGCGGGGCGGCTGGTCTCCCGGGGGCTGCTGCGCACGCGCATCCACGACCGGGACTGGAACCCCGTTCCGGTGCCCCCGGTGGAGGCGGTGCGCCACATCGCGCCCACCCCGCTGCTCGTCGTCCACGGCGACCGGGACGGCTACTTCCCGCTGGACCACCCGCTCTCCCTGGCGGAGGCCGCCGGCGACGCCGCCGAGTTGTGGATCGAGCCCGGCTTCGGACACGCCGAGAACGCCGCCGCGCCCCGGCTCCTGCGCCGCATCGGCGGGTGGGCCGCCGAACGGGCCCGTCCCGCCGCCGCCCCGGCCCCCGCCTGATCCGCCGCCCCGCCCGGTGGCCGGGCCCGATCCGCCGGGCCCGGCCACCGGGCGGCGCCCGGGCTGCGTCATCATGGACCGCGGCAGGACCCGCAGGGGCAAAGGGAAGGACCGCAATGGCGGCACACGGAACCATCCGGTACTGGGCCGCGGCCAAGGCCGCCGCCGGCGCCGCCGAGGAGCCGTACCAAGAGGGCACCCTCGCCGAGGCGTTGGCCGCGGCGCGCGAGCGCCACGCGTCGAGCCCCCAGTTCGCCCGAGTCCTGGCGAACTGTTCGTTCCTGGTCGACGGAAACCCCGTCGGCACCCGGGACCACGCCGGTATCCGGTTGGCCGACGGCGGCACCGTCGAGGTGCTCCCGCCGTTCGCGGGAGGATGAGCACGTGACCGACAACCACGACTGGTACGACCGCGGCGCGGGCCCCATGCCCCCGCACGACACCACCGCCGTCCTCTCGCCCGTCGGCGACGCCCCGCCGGCGCCGGCGTCCGGCGGCCGCGCGGCCCGGCGCCGGCAGGCGACCCGTACCGGTTCGCCGATCATCGCCCCCGGCATGCAGCCCGCCCTCGTCACCACCGCCCTCGCGCTGCTGCTGGCCGGCGGCGCGCTGCTGGGCCGCCCCGCGCTGGCCGCCGCGGCCGTGGTGCTGCAGGCGGTCACCGCGGCGGGCTGGTTCCGGCTGAACGGCATGTGGCCGGCCCGCCAGGGCATCGTGCTGGCCTTCCTGGCGGGCCTCACCGCCGAGGCCGTGGTGCTGATCGACGGGGTGGACAACGCCCCGGCCGTGATCATCGGCACCCTCGGGGTGTGGCTGCTGCTCGTCCTGGTCCTGCAGTTGAGGCACCGCGGCAGCGCCGAGGAGCGGCTCTCCTCGCTGACCGCGACCGCCGCCTCGACGCTCGTCACGATCCTGGCCACCGGGTTCCTGGCGACCACGGCCGATCCGCGGGGCGCCGACGCCGTCGTGACCGCCGTGATCGCGGTCGCCGTCGCGACGCTCGCCCGGGCGATCCCGCTGCCCGGCGTCGTCTCCGTCCTGGTCGCCCTCGCCGCCGCCACCGGCAGCGGCATCGCCCTCGGGCAGCTGGAGACCTCCGACGCGGCGCTGATCGCGCTGGCCGCCGGAGCCTGCGCGCTGATCGGCCTGCGGGTGGCCAGCTACGACTTCCCGTCACGGTTCGTCCACTTCACGGCGGGTGTGGCACTGCCGCTCACCGCCGCCGCGCCGGCCGTCTACGTGATGGCCCGCGCGCTGCTCGGCTGACACGGACTAGGGTCGACCCGAACGCCGACTCGGGGGTTGACTCATGCGCGCAGTACGGATCCTGCTCATCTTCGTCGTGATCGTGGGCGGCCTGTTCGTCGCGGCGGACCGGATCGCCGTGCACTTCGCGGAGTCCGAGGCGGCGGACCGGGCGCAGACGACGCTCGGTCTGAGTTCCCCGCCCGGGATCGACATCAAGGGCTTCCCGTTCCTCACGCAGGTGCTGGCCGAGAAGCTGGACGACGTCGAGGTGACGGCGGACGGCGTGCGGGCCGCCGGCTCCGGCGGCCAGACGCTGCGCGTCGCCCGCTTCCAGGCCGACCTGCACGGGGTGAGCCTGGGCAGCGGCTTCAGCAGCGCCGTCGCCGACACCGCCGACGGCACCGCCTTCGTCAGCTACGAGGACCTCGCCAAGGCCGCCCCGAGCGGCGTGACCATCGGCTACGGGGGCACCTCGGCGAAGGGCAAGGGCCAGGTCAAGGTGGGGGTCGAGGTCTCCACCCCGGTCGGCTCGGTCAAGCGCAGCGTCGTGAGCGAGGTCAGCGTCACCGGCAAGGACGGCATCAAGCTGACCGCGGGCAAGATACCGGGCCTGGAGTCGCTGCCCCCGGTCGTGGAGGACCTGATCCGGGAGCGGATCGACTTCTCCCGCGAACTGGCGGGGCTGCCGGAGGGCATCGAGCTCTCGTCGGTCACCGCGGAGGCCGACGGCATCACCATCGCGGCGACCGGCACCAGGGTCGTTCTCGCCCACTGAGACGACGACGTCCGCTCCGCAGGCGCAGCGGCGGCCGCACGGGCACGGGCCGGGCGGCGGACGGCATGGCGCCGCGCGGGCATTTCGAAATATGGACAATCTCATCTCGGGATCCGGACCGCCGGTGACACCGGCCCCGTCCCTTCCCTACGATCGAGGCCATGAAGCGACAGGCGGATCTCACGAAGCGGCGGGCAGTCGACCTGTGCCGTGTCGCCGCCATGCTCTGTCGCATGCCGTAGGGGCCCCGCGCCGTCGCCCGGCGCCGCAGGCCGCCCCACCCTTCCCCGCGCAAAGCCGCGACGCGCCCGTGCAGCGCAGCCCGGCACCCGTGCGCACCCGTCCGTGCGCCGAGACATCCGCAACTGCCCCGGAGGAGAACAGCAATGAGCCGCAGTGACGTCCTGGTGGACGCCGACTGGGTCCAGGCCCGGATCGACGACCCGAAGGTGGTCATCGTCG
>NZ_JBEZXR010000104.1:0-22735 GCF_040638135.1 Streptomyces sp. NPDC026673
ACCGCATCCCGATCCGTGGTCAGGTCCCCGGCGAAGTGACGATCACCCGTGGCATCGGGCACATACTTCACTGCGACAACGATCCTCAAGCTCACGCCTGCTCTCCTACTGCTGCATGGGTACGTCAACTGCCCTTGTGAAGGCAGCATAGGCGCCATCGACGGCGACTCCCCGCCGGGACGCACGGCGCTCCGGCAGAAATATTACTCGTCAGTACAGCCGTCTGCTCCCCGGCGGGCAAGAGCGGTGAACTGTGACGTTGCCGACCCGCGGCCCGGGGAAGCGGCTCAGTGGCGCAGCCCGTTGTAGCGCCCGTGGTGGTAGAGCAGCGGGCGGGCCGTGTCGCCCTCGGGCGCGCCCGCCACTGCCTGGGCGACGACGATGTGGTGGTCACCGGCGGGTATGCGGGCCACCACACGGGCGACCAGCCATGCCGGAACATCCTCCAGCAGCGGTACTCCATACGGGCCGGGAGCCCATGCGGTGGGCGGCGCGAAGCGGTCGGCACCGCTGCGGGCGAAGGTGGCGGCCACCTCCTCCTGGTGCTCGCCGAGGATGTGGACGCCCACATGGGTGGCCTCCGCGACGGTGGGCCAGGCGGAGCCCGTGGTGCTGATCCCGAAGGAGAGCAGGGGCGGCTCCGCGGAGACCGAGGTGAGGGAGGTCGCCGTGAACCCCGCCGGGCGGCTGCCGGCCGCGGTGATGACGGCCACCCCGGCGGCATGGCGGCGGAAGACGGCGCGGAAGGCGGTCGAGTCGAAGGCGTCGGCCACGGCGGGCGGCGAGGACAGGGGGATCGTGGTGGGAGCGGCGCCCAGCGCTGTCGTCGTCGGCGTGCCCAGGTCGGGAGAGGCGGTCATGGAGTTGTCCTTCGTCGTGCTGTCGAACCGGAGGCGTACAGGGGCTGGGCGCTCAACGGCTCTGACAGCGGGCGCTCGCGTGCCGACCGAGGTCGACGTCGAAGCGGGAGTGGAGAAGGAGGTCTCGCGACATAGCGTCAGACTGACGATCCGGACGGTGCCGCGTCAAGGGCGGCCCGTCATCTGGGACCGGGGTCATACGCCGTGGCGGGTCGTACGCCGCACCGGGTCGTCCGCCGCACAAGCCGTACGTGGCACAGGCCGTACGCCGCCGCCCCACAGGCCTTACGCCCCACGCGCCATGGGCCGTACCGGGTCACGTCGCCGCAGCCGCGGTCACACCGCCGCGCCGAGCGCCGCGATGACGTCGGCCTTGCGCGGCTGCCCCGTCGCGCGCCGCACGATCGCGCCTCCGGCGTCGAGGACCAGCACGGTCGGCGTCTTGACGATGCCCAGCCGGCGCACCAGGTCCAGATGCGCCTCGGCGTCGATCTCCACGTGCCGCACCCCGTCGACCATGCCGGCCACCTCGCCGAGGGTGCGCCGGGTGGCCCGGCACGGAGCGCAGAAGGCGGTGGAGAACTGGAGGAGGGTGGCCCGCTCGCCGAGTTCCGCGCCGATCTCATCCGCCGTCAGCTGCTGTGCCGTGTCCTTGTCCCGCACGCGTACCCTTCCGTCCCTGCGCTTGTGGAGCACGCCGAGGATCGTCGCCGCCGCGAGTACCGCGACGCACACCGCCAGTCCCGTCATGTCCGTCCTCCCGGTCGGTAGCAGCGTTCACAGGAACGCCATGATTCCCGGGGGTCCGGGCGGCGCCCGGTCCGGAATCATGGCCACATGAGTCCTCACGCCATTGATGCCCGCGGCCCCCGCTTCGGCGCAAGCCTCACCAGTGTCGTCCTCGCCGCCGTCCTCATCACCGGCAGCGCCTGGCTGCTCGCCCTCCAGGCTGTGGTGTTCGCGGTGGGCGCCGCCGCGGGCGTGCAGAAGTCACCGTACGGCCTGCTCTACCGCGTCGCGGTACGCCCGCGGCTGGGGCCGCCGACCGAGACCGAGGACCCGGCGCCGCCGCGCTTCGCGCAAGGGGTGGGACTGGCCTTCGCGGTCGTCGGACTCATCGGTTACACCGCCGGGCTCGCGTGGCTGGGCCTGGCGGCGACGGCCTGCGCGCTCGCGGCGGCGTTCCTCAACGCCGCGTTCGGTTACTGCCTGGGATGCGAGATGTACCTGCTGGTGCGTCGTACGACCGGGTGACGTGACGAGAATCTCGCCGCGCGGCGGGCACGCGGGATGACACGGCGCCCGTTTACAGTGCACGATCAGCCGGCGGCCCAAAACCTACGGCCGCGTAACTTCCGCCGGGGGCCACCCCCTACGAAGAAGGGGCCCCACGCATGGCCGAACTCGTCTACCCGCCCGTCATCGGCTTCGCCCGCACGATGTTCAAGGTGCAGGGGCTGCGCTTCGACATCGACGGTACCGAGCATGTGCCGCGCAAGGGCGGTGCCCTGCTCGTGAGCAATCACATCGGTTACCTGGACTTCGTGTTCGCGGGCCTGACGGCGCTGCCGGCGAAGCGGCTGGTGCGCTTCATGGCGAAGGAGTCGGTGTTCCGGCACAAGGTGTCGGGGCCGCTGATGCGGGCGATGAAGCACATCCCGGTGGATCGCTCCGAGGGCATGCACGCGTACAAGCACGCGCTGGCGGCCCTGCGCTCGGGCGAGATCATCGGGGTCTTCCCCGAGGCGACCATCTCGCAGTCCTTCACCCTCAAGTCCTTCAAGTCGGGCGCCGCACGCCTCGCCATGGAGGCCGGCGTACCGCTGCTTCCGGTCGCGCTGTGGGGCACGCAGCGGCTGTGGACCAAGGGCCAGCCGCGCCAGCTCGGCCGCAACGGCTTTCCCATCGCCATCCGCGTCGGCGAGCAGATGACTCCGTCCGAGAACGAGAAGCCGGGGGCGCTGACCCGGCGGCTGCGGCTGCGGGTGCAGGAGTTGCTGGAGGACGCGCAGCGCGCGTACACCGGCCGCCCGGCGGGCCCGGAGGACCACTGGTGGCTGCCCGCACACCTGGGCGGCACCGCCCCCACCGCCGAGGACGTGGCCGCGCGGGAACGCGACGCGGCGGCCGGGTGACCCCGGGCGCTGCGGTCAGGCCGGCTCGCGCACGGTGATCTCCGCGCCGGGGTTCGACTCCCGCAGCAGACCGGCGAGTTCGTCGGCGGCGGCCCTCAGGTCGGCCAGGGGCATCGGGTCCATCCGCTCCAGGAGGAAGAGCGCGTTGACCGATTCCCCGGTGAGCCGGGTACGGATCCCCTGCCGCCAGTTCCAGCGGCGGCAGGTCACACCGCTCTCGTCGCGCCAGACGACCTCGCCGGGCTCGGGGTGCTCGACGACGGGCTCGCCGCCGGCCGCCGTCTCGAACTCCTCCTCGCCGGTGGCCCGTACCAGGGCCATGCCGCCGTGGATGTGGTCGGTGTCCTCACCGCCGACGGGGATCAGATGGGCGACGCTGATCGCGTTGTAGAGGTCCACCAGACGGTTGACGCGGGGCAGCCCGCCCTCGGCGAGGGCCCGCCGGGCCAGCGCCTCCGCGGAGTTGCGGGTACGTGAGGGCTTGGCGCCGAAGGCGGTGTACGCCGCGCGCCAGGCGGCGATGTGCGGGTCCTCGTGGGGAGCGCGGCCGTCGAGGCGCTCGGCGAGGCGGCGCGTGGCGTCGTCGAGCAGGGCCGAGCTCGCCTCGCCGCTGGGACCGTTGACCAGGCCGCGAGCCTCGACGGCGAGGTGGGTGAACCCCGGGGCGAGGGCGCGCACCGCGGGGTCGACGGTCAGGGTCAGGGGGGTGGCTGAGGTCATCGCTCTTCTGTTTCCGGTAGGTCGGTGGGCAGCAGCCGCCACAGGTGCGGCCGGTCGACAGCCTGCCGCAGGGCGGCGAGGACGGTGGGCGGCGGGGTGGCGTACAGGCCCGGGTAGTCGCGTTCGCCGAGTCCGGGGCGGGGCACCCAGGCCAGGCGCTCCTCGTGGAGGGAGAAGCGGGCGTCGACGCCGGGCTTGTTGCCGCGTGGGTCCTGCCGGGCCCAGCGGTCGTGGCCGGGCAGCTTCAGGGCGACCAGGCCGTGGACGGCGGGCTCGGCCCCGGCGTCGTCGGTGAGCCGCTGGTAGCACAGTCCGGCCGGGATGCCCTCGGCCCGCAGCAGCGCGGTCAGCGCGTGCGCCTTGGCGTGGCAGATGCCGGTGCGCCGCTCCAGGACGTCGGAGGCGCGCCATGTGACGCGCGGGTCGCCGGAGTCCGCCGAGTGGGGGATGGCGTCGCGGACGAAGGTGTAGGCCGCCTCGGCATAGTCATGCGGAACGGGGGCGTCCGCCCGCAGCCGGGCGGCGATCGCGCGCACCAGCGCGTGCTCGTGGTCGATGACCTCGTCCGCCGCGAGGAAGGCGGTCGCGTCCGCCGTCTGGGGTACCGGCTCCATGTGTCGGATACTAGGAATACGCGGAGCGATTCGGCAAATGACTTTTCCGTAGGCAGCATATCTATGCAGCACGGGGGTGGCCGTCGTGGCCCGAGCGCCCAGACGCCCCGCGAGAGCGGCGATCCTGGTCGTGCTCGCGGTGTTCACCGTGGTCCTGGTCAGCCGGGGCTGCGGTGGCAATCCGGAGGGGACACCCGGCGGGCCCTCCCCCACGTCGACGGGCTCGGCTCCCGGCACCAGCGCGATCGCCCGGTCGCCGCTCACCGGGCTGCCCGGGGGTACCGGCGGCCCCGTACTCGCCGTGAAGATCGACAACGTGGGACCCGCCCGCCCGCACACCGGGCTGGGCGAGGCCGATCTGGTCTACGTGGAGCAGGTGGAGTCCGGCCTCACCCGCCTCCTGGCCGTGTTCTCCTCCCAACTGCCGGCCCGGGTGGGCCCGGTGCGCAGCGCCCGTGAGTCGGACCTCGAGCTGCTGCGGCAGTTCGGCCGCCCCGCCCTCGCCTTCTCCGGCGCCCAGACCAGATTGCTGCCGGTGGTCGCCGCGGCGCCGGTGCACGACGTCTCGCCCGCACACGCGCCCGGCGCCTACCTCCGCGACGGCTCCCGGCAGGCCCCGCACAACCTGTACGCCGTGCCGGAGCGGCTGCTCGCCGCCGCTCCGGACGCCTCCGCCGCCCACGACATCGGCTTCCGTTTCGGCGCCGCCCCGCCGGGCGGAACCGCCGAGAGCGACCGCACCGTCCGCTACCCGAACGGCTCGGTCGGCCTGCACTGGTCGGCCGACCGGAACCGCTGGCTGGTCTCCTTCGACGGCAGCCCCGCCGTGACGACCGACGGCGGCAGGCTCGGCGCGCCGACGGTGGTCGTCCAGTACGTGACGGTCCGCCCGTCCGGCTTCCACGACCGGTGGGGGAACACCTCCCCGTACAGCGAGACCGTGGGAGCCGGCCGCGCGGTGGTGCTGCGCGACGGCAGGGCCCACGACGCCCGCTGGTCCCGGCCGGACGCGGCAGGGGGCACGCACTTCACCACACCCGACGGTCAGCCGGTGAACTTCGCCCTCGGCCCGGTCTGGATCGTGCTGGCACCGGCGCCCCGGTGAGCCTCACGCTATGGCGCCGTCCGCCGCCGAGGGGGGATCGGGGGCACCCGGGGCGGCCAGCGCCGAGGCGAGGTCGTCGTGCACGGCGAAGACCCGGATCGTACGGGTGAGCCGCAACAGCCGCAGCACACACGGGCTGTCGCCGACGATGCCGAACCGGCCGCCGCGCTCGAGGGTCCGTTTGCGCGCCCGGATGAGCACCGACAGACCGCTGCAGTCGATGAAACTCACCCCGCGCAGATCCACCACGACATCGGGCCGCGGCCCGGCGGTGGCGGCGTCCAGACGCGCGGCCGCCCGCACACCGGCGGACAGATCGAGCTCCCCCGTCAGTTCCACCACCGTGGTGCCGCCGACCACCCACTGCCGCACCCCGAAGTCATGCTCGTCCTCGAACACGCCCGGCCCCCCGACTGCCGCTTCCTGCTGGGCCCTTGACGCGCCGGCGTACGCCGCGCACTTTTGAACGCACCGCGCACACCGCCGCGTTTACGGCATACCCCCCTGCCGTACCGGGAGTCAACACATCGGACTAAACAGACAGGACGACCAGATCCCGGGAGGTCTGGTTGAGCCGCTCCCCGCCCTCGGGCGTGCACACGGCGATGTCCTCGATCCGGGCCCCGAAGCGGTCCGGGAGGTAGATGCCGGGCTCGACCGAGAACGCCATGCCCGGCTCCAGCGGGCGGGCGCTGCCCGCCACGATGTACGGCTCCTCGTGCGTCTCCAGGCCGATGCCGTGACCGGTGCGGTGGATGAAGTGCTCGCCGTAGCCGGCCGCGGCGATGAGGTCCCTGCCGATGGCGTCGAGTTCCTCCGCGGTGATCCCGGGCCGGATGGCCTCGGTCTGGGCGTGCTGGGCCCGGCGCAGCACCTCGTACATCTCGCGGAACTCGGCGGGCGGCTCCCCGACGGAGTAGGTACGCGTCGAGTCGGAGCAGTAGCCCTCCTCCGTGGTGCCGCCGATGTCGACGACGACCGGGTCGCCCGCGCGGATCACGCGGTCGGAGACCTCGTGGTGGGGGCTGGCGCCGTTGGGGCCGGAGGCCACGATGACGAAGTCGACGGTGGTGTGCCCGGCCTCGATGACGGCGTCGGCGATGTCCCTGGCAACCTCGCGCTCGGTGCGGCCGGCCCTGAGCCATTCCCCGATGCGGCGGTGCACCCGGTCGATGGCGCCCGCCGCACGGCGCAGCGCGTCGGTCTCAGCGGGCGACTTGCGCATCCGCAGCTCGCGCAGCACGTCCCCGGCCAGGCTCTGCTCGGCGCCGGGGAGGGCCGCCCGGAAGGCGAGCACCTTCTCGGCCCACATGTGGTTGTCGACGGCGATCCGCTCCGTCGCCCGCGGCAGCCGGTCCGCGACCAGCGCGTACGGGTCCTCGGTCTCGCCCCAGCCGACGATGTCGACGCCGAGCGCGCCCAGCGGTGA
This sequence comes from Streptomyces sp. NPDC026673, assembly GCF_040638135.1. Classification (NCBI taxonomy): domain Bacteria; kingdom Bacillati; phylum Actinomycetota; class Actinomycetes; order Kitasatosporales; family Streptomycetaceae; genus Streptomyces; species Streptomyces sp. NPDC026673. The sequence continues at coordinate 6,864 of NZ_JBEZXR010000104.1, forward strand.
GGCCTCGGCACCGGGCTTCTCCAGGTGGGGCACGACGAGGAAGGGATCGCCGAGCACGGGCAGCGCCAGGCACACCAGGCGCTCGGTGAGATGCGCGTGGTACCCGGTGAGGTAGCGCAGATCGGGGCCGGGCGAGACGAGCAGCGCGTCGAGTCCCGCGTCGGCGGCGGCCTTGCGGGCGAGTTCGAGTCGCTCCGGGGGGTACAGGGGTGCGGCTGAGTCGGTCACGACTCTTACCGTAGACGCCCCTGGCACCCACCGCAGTCCATCGCGTCGGGCGCAGGTCGTAGGCTGGCTCCGATGGATCACCACCCCGGCCCCGGCGCTCTCGGCGCACTCGCCGCGCGGCTGCGCGCCCTTCCGCCGTCCTGCGGGAACGTGCGGCTCGTCGCCGTCGACGGCCACGCCGGATCGGGCAAGACCACCTTCGCCGCCGCACTGGCGTCCGCGCTGGGCGGCGCCCCCGTGGTCCACCTCGACGATCTCGCCACGCACGACGAGCTGTTCGACTGGACCGGACGCCTGCGCGAGCAGGTGCTGGAGCCGCTGCGGCGCGGCGAGACCGCCCGGCCCGCGAAGTACGACTGGGTGGCCCGCCGGTTCGGGCCGGCCCTGGAGGTGCCGCCGGCCCCGTTGGTCCTGCTGGAGGGAGTGGGCGTGGGCCGCCGCGAGCTGCGGCCCCGGCTCGCGCACCTGCTCTGGCTGGCCGTGTCCCGGGACACGGCACGGGAGCGCGGCGAGCGCCGCGACGGTCCCGGGCTGGCCGGCTTCTGGGCCGGGTGGATGCGCGCACAGGACGCGCACTTCGCCGCCGACCCCTCCCGGCCGTTCGCCGATCTGCTGGTGCTGCAGCGTCCCGACGGGTACGAGGTACGGGAACAGCCCACCGGGACACCGCGGACGCATACGTTCCGTCACTGACCGTGATCGCTTGCAGCCGGTGCGCTGCACCCCCGCGACGGCCGCCGGAGAGTGCCCCAAGGCGGCTTGACCGGGGAGCAGTACAGGACTTACGTTCTGAATGCGCGGTCATCGGCGACCGCCCCCTGACGCGAAGCCCCCGGTTGTTCCCCCGTGACCGGGGGCTTCGTTCTGGCCACAGCGCGTGATCCGGTGCCGTACGGCGGTGAATTGTTCACCCAGGGTCACCGTCCGCGTGGCTCTACGGCCCGGGCGGCCCACGCGGGTACGATGCCCTCGGGGGGCGCCGTCCTGCGAAGGCCGTGTCCACCCGACACCAACTCCCGTTCCACGTAACCTGGTTGGAGCGGCGAACGGCGGGCGGTACCGGGGGGAACGGCTGGTGGGGACCTGATGGACTTCGGCACAGAGCATTCCGGCGCCCCCGCCGATCTGGCCTGGATGCGGGCCGTCGAGGCCTACACCATGGGCGCCTACACGCAGGCCGAGGAGGAGTTCCGGGCGGCGGTCCGGCTGGACCCGGGCATGGCGGACGCCTGGCTGGGGCTGCACGCGCTGCGGGCGGACACCTCGACCGCGCTGCTGCAGATGCACCGGCACCGCGACCGCTTCGGCGAGCAGCGCAGCGCGCACCGCCGCTCCATGAACTCCTGGTACTGGCTGGGCTGGTGGGTGCAGCCCGTACTCGAGACCCGGCGCGACCTGCTGCTCGCGCACGCCTCGCACTGGCTCGACGGCCGCCACATCGCGGAGCTGGACCGGGCCCTGGCCGAGTGCCCGCCGGTCGACACCGATCCGCACGTCCGCTTCCTGCACGCCTGCCGCGCCTATCTGGTCAAGGACTGGGACCAGTTGGTACGGCACACCGAACCACTCCTGGCCGACCAGGTCCTGGGCATCGAGGCCGGCCTCTTCGGCGGTATGGCCCGGGTCCGGCTGGAACTGTACGGGCAGGCCGAACCGCTGCTGGCCACCGCACTGATGCGCTGCCGCAGCGAGCAGCCGCAGCGCAAAGAACTGCGCTACTGGCTGGCCCGCGCGTACGAGGGCACCGGCCGCACCGCCGCCGCGCTCCCCCTCTACCAGGCCGTCCACCGCGTCGACCCGGCGTTCATGGACACCGCCGCCCGGCTCGCCGCGATCGACGAGACCGACGGCCTGACCGACGGGACCGCCGATCTGGCCTCCGTCACCCTGCAGGGCTACGGCCAGGCCGCCCCCGACGGGCTGCCGCCCGAGCCCGATCCGCTCGACACCCGTACCGGAGCGGCCGCCATGCCGGGCGGCCTCGGGGCGAACTCGGTCCTGGACGATCCGCTGGGCACGCTCGGCCCGATCGACGACGACATCCGGGAGAAGGCGATCCTGCCGGTCTCCCCCATCGCGCCGCAGGTCCCGGTCGCGGCCCCGGACCCGGTGCTCCTCGCCCAGGCGCTGGCCGAACTCGACCGCATGGTCGGCCTGGAGCCGGTCAAGCGCCAAGTGCGTGCGCTGTCGGCGCAGTTGCGCATGGCGCGGCTGCGCGCGGGGCAGGGCCTGCCGGTGCAGCCGCCCAAGCGGCACTTCGTCTTCTCCGGCCCCTCGGGCACCGGCAAGACCACGGTGGCGCGCATCCTCGGCCGGGTCTTCTATGCCCTCGGCCTGCTGGGCGGCGACCATCTGGTCGAGGCGCAACGCGCCGATCTCGTGGGCGAGTTCCTCGGACAGACGGCCGTCAAGGCCAATGAGCTGATCGACTCGGCGCTCGGCGGGGTGCTCTTCGTCGACGAGGCGTACGCGCTGTCCAACTCCGGCTACAGCAAGGGCGACGCCTACGGCGACGAGGCCCTGCAGGTCCTGCTGAAGCGCGCCGAGGACAACCGCGACCGCCTGGTCGTCATCCTCGCCGGGTACCCCGAGGGCATGGACCGCCTGCTCGCCGCCAACCCGGGCCTCGGCTCCCGCTTCACCACCCGGGTCGACTTCCCCAGCTACCGGCCGCACGAGCTGACCAGCATCGGCGAGGTCCTCGCCGCCGACAACGGCGACCGCTGGGACGACGAGGCCCTGGAGGAGCTGCTCGCCATCAGCGGCCATGTCGTCGAGCAGGGCTGGATCGACGAGCTGGGCAACGGCCGCTTCCTTCGCACCCTGTACGAGAAGAGCTGTGCCTACCGCGATCTGCGGCTGTCCGGCTACGCGGGGCCGCCCTCCCGGGACGACCTCTCGACGCTGCGGCTGCCCGACCTCATGCAGGCGTACGGCGAGGTGCTGACGGGCCGCGGCCCGGGGCTGCCCCCGCCCGAGCCGCTGGAGTGAGCGACGGCCGAGGGGCCCGGACGGCAGCGCCCGAGCCCCTCGGCCACCGGTTCTCCGTCAGCCGGCCATCACCCGCGACGGGGACGCGACCTCGTCGGCCTCCCCCGCGACGCGGTTCTCCCGGGACTCCGCGATCTCGCGGTGGGCCGGGTCTCGGACCTCGCCCACCAGCATCTCCAGGACGTCCTCCAGGGCCACCAGCCCCAGGACCCGTCCGCCGGAGTCCGCGACCGCCGCGAGGTGGGACGCGGCCCGCCGCATCTGGGTGAGCGCGTCGTCCAGCGGCAGCTCCGCGCGGAGGGTGGCCATCGGACGCCACAGCCGCGCGGGCACGGGCCGGCCGGTGTCCTCCAGGTCGAGGACGTCCTTCACATGCAGATAGCCCAGGTAGACACCGTCCGGACCGGCCACGGGGAAGCGGGAGTAGCCGGTGCGCACGGTCAGCTCCTCGACCTCGGCCGGGGTGACCGACGCGTCGACCGTCACCAGCTCCTCCGGGGAGAGCAGGACGTCCGTGACCGGGCGGGTGCCCAGCTCCAGGGCGTCCTCCAGACGTTCCTGGGCGTCGTCGTCGAGGAGTCCGGCCTGCCGCGCGTCCTCGACGAGCACGGTCAGCTCCTCGCTGGTGAAGACCGCGTCGATCTCGTCCTTGGGCTCGACCCGGAAGAGCCGCAGCACCAGCTTGGCGCACCAGCCGAGCACGGCGATGACCGGCCGGAAGAGCCGGGCGAAGCCGACCAGTCCCGGACTGAGCCACAGCGCGGTCTTCTCGGGCGCCGCCATCGCCAGGTTCTTCGGGACCATCTCGCCGATGACGAGGTGGAGGAAGACCACGAGGGCGAGCGCGATGACGTACCCGAGCGGGTGGATCAGCCCCTCGGGCAGGTGGATCGCCTCGAAGGCCGGCTCCAGCAGATGGGCGACGGTCGGCTCGGCGACCGCACCGAGCGTCAGGGAGCAGACCGTGATGCCGAACTGGGCGGCCGCCATCATCTGCGGCAGGTTCTCCAGACCGTGCAGGACGGTACGGGCCCGCCGCTGCGTGCCGGCGAGCGGCTCGATCTGGCTGCGCCGTACGGAGACCAGCGCGAACTCGGCGCCGACGAAGAAACCGTTGCCCAGCACCAGCAGGCCGGCGAAGAACAGTTGGAGGAAGCTCATCGCCCGCCCTCCTGCCCGGCCTCGGACGCCTCGAACCCGACGCGCACCAGGCGAACCCTTTCGGCACGGTGGTGCGCGACCTCGCGCACCCTCAGTTCCCAGCCGGGCAGCACCGCGGTGTCACCCGGTTCGGGAATCCGTTCGAGGAGGTCGGCGACGAGGCCGGCCACCGTCTCGTACGGCCCCTCGGGGGCCTCGAGCCCTATCCGCTCCAGCAGGTCTATCCGGCAGCCGCCGTCGGCGTCCCAGACCGGGTTGCCGTTCTCCGCGGGGGCGGCCGCCAGCTCGGGGAGGTCCGCGCCGTCGTGCTCGTCGCGGACCTCGCCGACGAGTTCCTCCACGATGTCCTCCAGCGTGACGACGCCGGCCGTGCCGCCGTACTCGTCCACCACGACGGCGATCGGCTGCTCCCGGCGGAGCTGCTCCAGCAGGGGCTGCACCGGCAGCGTCTCGGGGACGAGCAGCGGGGCGACCGCGATCCGGCCGACCGGGGTGCGGTCGCGCAGGTGGGCGGGGACCGAGAGCGCGTCCTTCAGGCTGGCCATGCCGACGATGTCGTCCAGCCGCTCCCGGTAGACCGGGAAGCGGGACAGCCCGGTGGCCCGGGTGAGGTTGAGCACGTCGGCGGCGGTGGCGGTGTCCTGCAGGGCGCTGACCCGCACGCGCGGGGTCATGACGTTCTCCGCGGTCAGGTCGCCGAGCGAGATCGTGCGGACGAACAGGTCCGCGGTGTCCTGCTCGATCGCCCCGGCACGGGCGCTGTGGCGGGCCAGGGAGACCAGTTCGGTGGGGGTGCGCGCGGAGGCCAGCTCCTCGGCGGGCTCCACGCCCAGCGCCCGCACCAGACGGTTCGCGGCCGCGTTGAGCGCCTCGATGACCGGGCGGAACACGGCGGAGAAGGCACGTTGCGGCCCGGCGACGAAGCGGGCCACCTCCAGTGGACGGGACACCGCCCAGTTCTTGGGCACGAGCTCGCCGATGACCATCTGGACGGCCGAGGCGAGGATCATCCCGATCACGACCGCCACGGCGGGTGCCGCGCCCTCGGGCACGCCTATCGACATGAGCGGTCCGGCGAAAAGGTCGGCGAGGGCCGGCTCGGCCAGCATGCCCACGACCAGCGAGGTGATCGTGATGCCGAGCTGGGTGCCCGAGAGCTGGAAGGAAAGCTTGCGCAGCGCCTCCACGACGCTGCGGGCCCTGCGGTCTCCGGCGGCGGCGGCGCGTTCCGCGGCCGGCCGCTCGACGGTCACCAGGCCGAACTCGGCGGCGACGAAGAAGCCGTTCGCGAGGATCAGGACGAAGGCTGCCGCGAGCAGCAGCAACGAGGCGCTCATGCCGCCCCTCCCCTATGTCGGGTGGGAGAGGCGGCGCAGGTACTACCGGACGATCCGTCCATCGTGGATTGGGTGTCACTCCTCGGGTCGTTGCGAAGGTTCCAGAGTAATGAAGAAGCGGGCCGCGGCGGCAGGTCTAGTGCTCCGTCGGGTTGCCCGTACCGTACGCCTCCGTGAGGGCGCGCAGGGCGCGCGCGTCGCGCAACGCGCGGCCGCGCCCGATTCCGGGCTGGATTCCCATGGCGGCCAGGCTGGTGCCGTCCGCCAGATCGAGGTACACCCACGGATCGCCGGGGCGCAGATTCACCCGGACGACCTGCGCCCACGCCAGCCTGCGCCTGGTCGTCAGGTTGACGACGGTGACGCCGTCGCGGTCGGCGGCCACCTTGGGGCGGCTGAGCAGCACGAGCACACCGGTGACCAGCAGTCCGGTGCACACGAGCCAGACCCGGTCGGAGGTGTGCCAGGGGCGTGCGCCGTCCGCGGGGAGCAGGATCGCGATCGCGACGAAGGCCGCGAGCAGCCCGGCACCCAGGCCCAGCAGCACCGCGCGGGTGCGGGCGGGCCGGAAGGTGACGGGCAGCTCGGGACGGTCCGCGGACAGGGCGGGCGCGCCGGGCGGGGTCAGAGACGGCACGCGTGGATTCCGGTGGTGAGGATGGCACGCGCGCCGAGGTCGTAGAGCTCGTCCATGATCCGCTGGGCCTCGCGGCTGGGCACCATGGCGCGCACGGCGACCCAGCCCTCGTGGTGCAGCGGGGAGACGGTCGGCGACTCCAGGCCGGGCGTGAGGGCGATGGCCTTCTCCACGTGCTCGACGCGGATGTCGTAGTCCATCATCACGTAGCGGCGGGCCACCAGGACGCCCTGGAGGCGGCGCAGGAACTGCTGCACCTTCGGCTCGGCCGCCGCGTCCTCGCCGCCGGCACCGACCCGGCGGACGACGACGGCCTCGGAGTCGAGGATCGGCTGCCCGATGACCTCCAGGCCCGCGTTGCGCAGCGAGGTGCCCGTCTCGACGACGTCGGCGATGACCTGCGCCACACCGAGGTGGATGGAGGTCTCGACCGCGCCGTCGAGGCGGACGACGGAGGCGTCCACCGCGTGGTCGGCGAGGTGCTTCTTGACGACCTCCGGGTAGGAGGTGGCGATCGTCATCCCGCCGAACTCCTTCACGTCCGTCACCGTGCCGGGCACGGTGGCGTAGCGGAAGGTCGAGCGGGCGAAGCCGAGCTGCATGATCTCCTCGGCGTTGGCTCCGGAGTCCAGCAGCAGGTCGCGGCCGGTGATGCCGATGTCGAGACGGCCCGAACCGACGTAGATGGCGATGTCGCGCGGGCGCAGGTAGAAGAACTCGACGTCGTTGTCGGTGTCGACGAGGACGAGTTCCTTGCTGTCCTTGCGCTGGCGGTAGCCGGCCTCATGCAGCATCGCCGACGCAGGTCCGGACAGTGAACCCTTGTTGGGGACGGCGATGCGCAGCATGAGAGCGTTCCTTTGCGGCTCGGGTGTGGGTGGGCGGGGCGGGCGTACGGCGGCTCTGCTTCGCGATGATCCGCTCAGAGGTGAGCGTATACGTCGTCGAGGCCGATGCCCCGGGCGACCATCATCACCTGGAGGTGGTAGAGCAGCTGGGAGATCTCCTCCGCGGTGCGGTCGGCGCCCTCGTACTCGGCTGCCATCCACACCTCGGCGGCCTCCTCGACCACCTTCTTGCCGATCGCGTGCACTCCCTTGCCGACCAGTTCGGCGGTGCGGGAGGTGCTGGGGTCGCCGGTGGCGGCCTTGTGCTGGAGCTCGGTGAAGAGCTCCTCGAATGTCTTCTTGGCCATGGTGGTCCCACCCTACGCGGAAGTGCCCCTACCTCAGCGCCACGGCTCGGATACTGAACGCAGGACGGTCGCGGTGGCGATCGCGGCGGTGACGGCCTCGTGCCCCTTGTCCTCGTTCGAACCGGGCAGTCCGGCACGGTCCAGGGCCTGTTCCTCGGTGTCGCAGGTGAGCACGCCGAAGCCGATCGGCACGCCGGTGTCGATCGAGACCTGCGTCAGGCCCTGGGTGACGCCCTGGCAGACGTACTCGAAGTGCGGCGTGCCGCCGCGGATGACGACGCCGAGGGCGACGACCGCGTCGTAGCCGCGGCTCGCCAGCACCTTGGCGGCGACCGGCAGTTCGAAGCTGCCCGGGACCCGCAGCAGGGTGGGCTCGTCGATGCCCAGGTCGCTCAGGGCGCGCAGCGCGCCGTCGACCAGCCCGTCCATCACCTGCTCGTGCCACTGGGCCGCGATCACGGCCACACGCAGGTCGCCGCAGTTCTTCACGGTCAGCTCGGGGGCGCCCTTACCGCTCACGTGCGTCTTCTCCTTGCTCGTTCTTGCTGTGCTTGTTCCGGGGTTCCGGGGTTCCGGAGTCCCGGGGGATTCGTGGGGGCGGACCTACTGGCCGGCGCAGGCCCCGGTGGGGGCCGGGTCCAGCCACGGCAGGTCGTGGCCCATGCGGTCCCGCTTGGTGCGCAGATACCGCAGATTGTGCTCGCCCGCCGCTATCGGCATGGCGACGCGCTCGACGACCTTCAGGCCGTGGCTCTGGAGGGCGTCGGTCTTGTCCGGATTGTTGGTCATCAGGCGCAGGGACCGCACGCCGAGGTCGGCGAGCATCTGGGCGGCGGCGCCGTAGTCGCGGGCGTCGGCCGGCAGTCCGAGTTCGAGGTTGGCGTCGAGGGTGTCGCGGCCGCGCTCCTGGAGTTCGTACGCGCGCAGCTTGGACATCAGGCCGATGCCGCGGCCCTCGTGGCCGCGGAGGTAGACCACGACGCCCCGGCCCTCGGCCGCAACCCGTTCGAGTGAGGCCTGGAGCTGCGGTCCGCAGTCGCAGCGCAGCGAGTGGAAGACGTCGCCGGTGAGGCACTCGGAGTGGACCCGGACGAGGACGTCCTCGCCGTCGCCGATCTCGCCGGCCGCCAGCGCGATGTGCTCGACGCCGTCGACGGTGCTGCGGTAGCCGTACGCGCGGAAGTCGCCGAAGGCGGTGGGCAGCCGGGTCTCGGCCTCCCGGCGCACGGTGGGCTCGGCGCCACGGCGGTAGGCGGTCAGGTCCTCGATCGAGATGATGGCCAGGCCGTGCTTGCGCGCGAAGAGCATGAGCTGGGGCAGCCGGGCCATGGTGCCGTCGTCGTTGGCGATCTCCACGATGGCCGCGGCCGGCCGCAGTCCGGCGAGCCGGGCCAGGTCGACGCCGGCCTCGGTGTGACCGTTGCGGGTGAGGACGCCGCCGGGCTTGGCGCGCAGCGGGAAGACGTGGCCGGGCCGGACGAAGTCGCCGGAGACGGAGTCGCCGGAGGCGAGCAGCCGGATGGTGGTGGCCCGGTCGGCGGCGGAGATGCCGGTGGTGACCCCGTGCACGGCGCTCGCGTCGACGGAGACCGTGAACGCGGTCTGCATGGACTCGGTGTTGGAGCTCACCATCTGCGGCAGGTCGAGCCGGTCGAGGTCCGGCTCCTCCATGGGAACGCAGATCAGGCCGCGGCACTCGCTCATCATGAAGGCGACGATCTCCGGGGTGGCCTTCTCGGCCGCGATGATGAGGTCGCCCTCGTTCTCGCGGTTCTCGTCGTCCACGACGACGACGGGCCGGCCGGCCGCTATGTCGGCGATGGCACGCTCGACGGGGTCGAGGACGATCGGGGCGTCCTCCGCCACGTAGAGGCTGTGCAGTGCGGTGGTCATGCGGCCGCTCCTTCCAGGACGGGCCCGCCGTGCCGCGGGACCCGGGTCTGCTGCCACCAGGCGTACATGCCGGCGATCACGAGAACGAAGTAGATGACGTAGACGAGCGCGGAGAACTTCAGGTCGCTGTTCCAGGCCAGGGGTACGCCGACCGCGTCGACGGCGAGCCAGGCGAACCAGAACTCCACCCAGCCCCTGGCCATGGCCACCATCGCGGCGACGGTGCCGACGAAGATGTAGGCGTCCGGCCAGGGGTTCCAGGACAGCGACGGGTAGAGGGTGAAGAGGCCGACGACCGCGAACAGTCCGGCCGCCGTACCGGCGACCAGCACGCCCCGCTCGCGCCAGGTGGCGAAGCGGACCCGGATCTCGCCGCCGTCGCGGGCGCCGCGCCGCCACTGGAACCAGCCCCAGACGGCGACGCCGATCACCAGCAACTGCTTTCCGACGCCGCCGGTGAGCTGCGCCGACCAGTACGCGGCGACCAGCACCACGCCGGAGAGCAGCTGGACGGGCCAGGCCCACACCGAGCGGCGCCAGCCGAGCGCGAGACCGGCGAGGCCGAGGCCGTTGCCGACCACGTCGGTCCACTTGAAGTGCTCACCGAAGGCGGAGAAGGCGACACTGTTCAGGGTGTCGAGGGCGCTCATTCCGCCGGAGCCCCCTTCGGCGCCCCGGCCCGCTCCCCGTACAGCCGCTCGACGTACTTGGCGATCACGTCGACCTCGAGGTTCACCGGGTCGCCGGCCTGCTTGAAGCCGAGCGTGGTGAGGGCGAGGGTGGTCGGGATCAGGCTGACGGAGAAGAAGTCGGGACCGGCCTCGACGACGGTGAGGCTGATGCCGTCGACGGTGATCGAGCCCTTCTCGACGACGTAGCGGGACAGCTCCGCCGGGAGCGAGATCCTCACGATCTCCCAGTGCTCGGCGGGGGTGCGGGAGATGACCGCGCCCGTGCCGTCGACATGGCCCTGGACGAGGTGGCCGCCGAGACGGCCGCCGAGCGCCATGGGGCGCTCCAGGTTGACCCGGCTCCCGGGGTGCAGCGCGCCGAGGCTGGAGCGCTTGAGGGTCTCGGCCATCACGTCGGCGGTGAACTCGCCGTCCGCGGTGTCCACGACGGTGAGGCACACCCCGTTGACCGCGATCGAGTCGCCGTGCTTGGCGCCCTCGGTGACGACCGGACCCCGCAGACGGAAGCGGGAGGCGTCGCCCAGGTCCTCGACGGCGACGACGTCGCCCAGCTCTTCGACGATTCCGGTGAACACGTCAGTTCTCCTCAGTGCGGCTCGGGTAGGCAGTAATACGCAGGTCGGGGCCGATCCGTTCGATCTCGGCGACGTCGAGCCGCAACGCGTGCGCGATGGTGGTGATTCCCGCGTCCCCCAGGGCCGCGGGTCCGGCCCCCAGGAGGGCCGGTGCGAGATAGCCGACGACCTTGTCGACGGCCCCGGCGGCGACGAAGGCGCCGGCCAGGGTCGGGCCGCCCTCCAGGAGGACGGAGCGGACACCGCGGCCGTACAGCTCGGCGAGCAGTGCGGGGACCGCGACACCGCTGCCGGTGCGGGGGAGGCGTGCGACGTCGACGCCCGGCAGGTGGCCGGTGTCGGCGTCCTCGGCGACGGCGACCAGGGTCGGGGCGGTGTCGTCCAGCACCCGGGCGCCGGGGGTGATCTTGGCGTTGGTGTCGACGACGACCCGCAGGGGCTGGGTGAAGGTGCCCGTCACGCCGCGTACGGCCAGGTGGGGGTCGTCGGCGCGCAGGGTGCCCGAGCCGACCACGACGGCGTCGGACTCGGCGCGCAGCCGGTGGACGTCGGCGCGGGAGGCGGCGGAGCTGATCCAGCGGCTGGTGCCGTCGGCGGCGGCGATCCGGCCGTCGAGGGTGCTCGCGTACTTCCACAGCACGAAGGGCCGCTGTTCGCGGGAGGCGGTGAGCCACACCTCGTTGCCGCGGGCGGCCTCCGCCTCCAGCAGCCCGCTCTCCACGTCGACACCGGCGGCGGCCAGCGTCGCGCCGCCTCCGGTGGCGGCGGGCGTGGGGTCCGCGACGGCGTAGACGACGCGGGAGACCCCGGCCGCGATCAGGGCCTGGGCGCAGGGGCCGGTGCGGCCGGTGTGGTTGCAGGGTTCGAGGGTGACGACCGCGGTGCCGCCGCGGGCGGCGTCGCCGGCCTCGCGCAGGGCGTGGACCTCCGCGTGGGGGCCGCCCGCCTGCCGGTGCCAGCCCTCGCCGGCGATCTCTCCGCGGGCGTCGAGGATCACGGCGCCGACGACGGGGTTGGGGCTCGTGGAGCCGAGACCGCGTGCGGCGAGCTCAACAGCCCGGCGCATCGCGTCGGCTTCACCGGATGTGGCCACCGGGTCCTCCTGCCTCTTCGGGCACGGACTCCGGGGCTGCGCTGGGCACAGAGCGGACACAGGGCTCCGGGAACGCCGGGGTCGGAGTGGGGCCGCGCGCATCCGTGTCACCCGAATCCGGGGGACACACACCCGCGCCGCCGCCGACGGCGGCGTACCGATGCCCGTCCGCCGCGCACTGCCTCCCATCCGGACTTTAACCGTCGGTCCAGGAATTTCACCTGGTCAACCGGCCGCTGGATGCGGACGGGTCGCGGACTGTAACCGCCGGTTCGGATTTTCACCGACCCCGGAGTGCGCTGAACGTCACTGGTACTTCCCCACCAGTCTGCCATGAAGGTTCCTTGCGGATGCAAGGGATTGCTGTGGATTGGCTCACACGAGTTCGGCCGGCGCCCGCCCGGTCATCGGCACGGCGGCCGCGACCACCGGTCAACGCGCCCTGCGAAAAGGGCCGTTGAGGGGAACATCGCGCCTGGATCACGCCCGGTGGGAGCCGTGTCGTCCGCGCCGGATGTTCGGCGTCCTGCCGGCGCGGGCCGCCGGCTCGGGGCAGGCCCCCGCGGAGGTGCGCCCCGCGGCCACACCGCTCGCGCAAACCCCCGTCGCCTCGGCGGACTTCGTGACGCACCGGCCCGGTGGGGACACCGGCCTGCAGGCCCGTGGGGCACCCGCGTCCCAACCCCCACCACCGGAGGGCCGGATGGCCGGCGCCGGGCGGCGCGACGCCGGGCCGGAACTCACCCCTCCGGTGCGAACAGCGCGTCCTGTGCGGCGTCCATCGCCGACAGCACCGCGCCGCGCAGCACCGCGCTGCCCGCGACGGTCCCCGCCCGCACCTCGGTCGGCAGCGGGGACATGCGTGCGAGCCGCTCCTCGACCCGCGCCGCCAGATCCTCGCCGCCCGCCCGGCCCATCTCTCCGCCGAGCACCACACAACCGGGATCGAGCACGGCGCTCACGGCGGCCACCCCGATCACCACGCGGTCCGCCAGCGCGTCGAGGAAGAGCTCGCCCTGCTTGCCGTCCGCGCGGGCGGCGGTCACGACCGCCTCCGCCGCCGCGGCGTCGTCGTCCCCGGACACCGGCAGCCCGTGCGAGCGCGCCAGAGCGCACACCGCCGCGCTGCCCGCCAGCGAATGGAATCCGCCCTCGCACCCGCTCGCGGTCGGCAGCTGGAAAGTGCCGGGCACCGGGAGGAAGCCGATCTCCCCCGTACCGCCCGACGCGCCGCGCCGGAGCACCCCGCCGAGCACCACGGCGGCACCGACACCGTGGCCCAGCCACAGCAGGACGAAGTCCTCGCGGTCGCGCACGGCGCCCAGGCGCCGCTCGGCGACGGCCGCCAGGTTGACCTCGTTCTCCAGCAGCACCGGCAGCGAGAGCCGCCTGCGCAGCTCCGCGACGAGCGCCGAGTGCCAGGCCGGCAGCTGCCCGGTGGCCCGCAGCTCGCCGGTGGCCGGGTCGATCAGTCCGGGCGCGCCGATCGCGACGGTGTGCAGCGCGGCGGCGCCGGCGGTACGCGCGGTCCGTTCGAGCAGCGCCACCGAGCGCCGCACCGTGCGCTGCGGATCACCGAGCGGGTCCACCGGCAGCACCGCGCTGCCGATGACGTTCCCCAGCAGGTCGGCCACCTCGAGCGCCACGCTGTGGGTACGGACGTCGAAGGCGGCCAGATGCGCCCGGTCGGCGACGATTCCGTAGACGCGCGCGTTCGGGCCGCGCCGGTCGGCTCCCGTCTCGCCGACCACGGTGATCAGCCCGGCCTCCTGGAGCCGCTCGACCAGGTCGGCGACGCTCGGCCGGGACAGCCCGGTCAGCGTCTTGAGCTGGGCCGCGGTCAACGGCCCCTCGCGCTGCAGCAGTTCCAGTGCCAGCCGGTCGTTGATCGCGCGGGCCGTGCGGGGTGAGGCGGTGCGCCCGGCATGGGATCGGATGGCGGTCATGGACGGATCCTTCCAGAAGCCGTCCCCCGGGTGTGAGGGGCGCCTGAGGGCAGTCTATCTTTCAGGAAGCCTGCCTGATAATTTATGTCCATCGCGGCGGGACCGGACTGGGAGGGAACATGCCGAAGACCTCGACGAGGAAGACCGAGCCCCGGCTGCGGCGTGCCCATCTCGCGATCGCCGCGGTCTTCGCCGTCCACGGCGCGGTGACCGGCAGCTTCGCCACCCGCATCCCCTGGATCCAGGAGCACGCGGGCCTCAGCGCCGGACAACTCGGCTTCGCCCTGGTCTTCGCGGCCGTCGGCGCCTCGGTGGCGATGCCGCTGGCCGCCCGCATCGCCCACCACCTGGGCGCGCGCAACGCCCTGCGCCTCCTGCTGGGCCTGTGGTGTGCCTCGCTGGCGCTGCCCGCCCTCGCCCCCGGGCTGGGGTGGCTGTGCGGGGCGATGCTCGTGTACGGGGCCTCGGCCGGCATGGCCGACGTCGTCATGAACGCCCAGGGCGTGGAGGTCGAGGAGCGCCTCGGCCGCTCGATCATGTCCGGGCTGCACGGCATGTGGAGCGCCGGCACCCTGCTCGGCTCCCTCTTCGGCGTCATGGCGGCCCACACCGAACTCGACGCGCGCGTCCACCTGTCCGCCGCAGCTCTCCTGCTCGTCGTCCTCGGCCTGCTGGCCTGCGGCGGAGTGCTCGACCTGCGGCCCTCCCCGTCGGAGGAGGCCCCCGCGCGCTTCGCCCTGCCGCCGCGCGCGGCCCTGGTCATCGGCGCCATCGGCTTCTGCGCCGTCTTCGCCGAGGGCGCCAGCATGGACTGGAGCGCGGTCTACCTCCGCGACATCGCGGGCGCCTCCCCCGGCGTCGCCGCCGCCTCGTACACCGCCTTCGCCTGCACCATGGCCGTCTCCCGGCTCGCCGGCGACCTGGTCGTCCGCCGTTTCGGGCCGGTCCGCACCGTACGCTTCGGCGGTCTGCTCGCCACGGTGGGCGGCATCCTCGTGGCCACCGCGTTCACGCAGGTCACCGCCATCGTGGGGTTCGCCCTCATCGGCGTGGGCATCGCCGTCGTCGTACCGCTGTGCTTCGCCGCGGCGGGACGCAGCGGACCCAACCCCAGCCAGGCCATCGCGGGCGTCGCCACGGTCACCTACACCTCCGGGCTCGTGGCCCCGGCCGCCATCGGCTCCATCGCGCAGGCCAGCTCCCTGCAGATCTCCTTCGGCCTCGTCACCATGCTGGCCGCGGGGCTCGCCATCGGTGCGGGCGTGCTGCGGACCGCGGGCGGGGTCACCGTGGAGCGCGACCGCAATCCCGTGGCGGCGACGGCACCGCAGCCCTAGCGTGCCGGTCATGCGGATCTTCCTGGAGACGGAGCGGCTGCGGCTGCGGCACTTCACCGACACCGACGCGGACGCGGAACTGCTCGTCGCGCTCGACAGCGACCCCGAGGTCATGCGCTACCTGGGCAACGGCCGCCCCACGCCCTCCGACGTGATCCGGCACGAGGTGCTGCCCCGCTTCGCGCGCTCCAGCGTCTGGGCGGCGGAGGAACTGTCCACCGGGCAGTTCGTCGGCTGGTTCGCCCTGACGCCGCGCCCCGAGGGCCCCGCGGACGACCTCGAACTCGGCTACCGCCTGCGGCGCGCGGCCTGGGGCCGCGGCTACGCCACGGAGGGGTCCCGCGCGCTGATCCACAAGGCCTTCACCGACCTGGGCGCGGGGCGCGTGTACGCGGAGACGATGTTCGTCAACGCGGGGTCGCGGCGGGTGATGGAGAAGGCGGGGCTGAGGTTCGTCCGGGTCTTCCACGAGGCGTGGGACGAGCCGTTGCCGGGGGCGGAGCAGGGGGAGGTCGAGTACGCGCTGACGCGCGAGGGGTTTGTGGGGGCGGGGTAGTTGTGCGGCGCCGCTGTCGTGTGCGGCGCCGCTGTGGTTTCTGTTGGGGGTCCCCCACCCTCCCGCCCGATTGCCCGGCGCGGTCAGTGACCGCGCCGCTGCGTGTGGGGGTGGGCCGGGTGCGGGGCCTCCGGGGTGGGCATTCTGGACCGCATATTTATGTGCATGGCGGGCGGTACTTGTTGTGCCGTCTGTGCCGCACAACAAATACACGTAAGTGTCCAGAACGCC
>NZ_JBEZXR010000105.1:0-22090 GCF_040638135.1 Streptomyces sp. NPDC026673
TTAAGGCTCCCAGTAGACGACTGGGTTGATAGGCCGGATGTGGAAGCCCAGTAATGGGTGGAGCTGACCGGTACTAATAAGCCGAGGGCTTGTCCATAGGTTGCTCGCGTCCACTGTGTAGTTCTGAAACAACGAACCCCGGCTTTTTTGGCTGGTGCCGGTTCGTATAGTTTCATAGTGTTTCGGTGGTCATAGCGTTAGGGAAACGCCCGGTTACATTTCGAACCCGGAAGCTAAGCCTTTCAGCGCCGATGGTACTGCAGGGGGGACCCTGTGGGAGAGTAGGACGCCGCCGAACAATTATTGAGCCCGTCGCCGGGACCTCTTGTGAGAGGCCCGGCGACGGGCTTTTTTATGCCCTGAGGTAGGGTCGGGTGGAATCATCGGAGCGTACGTTCAACAGGAGGGGCCCCCGGTGGAGGTCCAGGAGACAAGGGTGCAGACGGATCGCGTCTTCACGATCCCCAACATCCTGAGCATGGCACGGCTGTTGGGCGTGCCCGTGTTCCTGTGGCTCATCCTGTGGCCCGAGTTCGGCGGGCCCAAGGTCGACGGCTGGGCGCTCCTGGTGCTCGCCCTGAGCGGTGTCAGCGACTACCTCGACGGCAAGCTCGCGCGCCGCTGGAACCAGATCAGCAGTCTCGGCCGCGTACTGGACCCGGCCGCGGACCGGCTCTACATCGTCTCCACGCTCATCGGCCTCACGTGGCGGGGGATCCTACCCTGGTGGCTGACGGCCATCCTGGTGGCCCGGGACGCCGTCATGGGCGTGACGATCCTGGTGATGCGCCGGCACGGCTGGGGTCCGCCGCAGGTCAACTTCATGGGCAAGGCCGCCACCTTCAACCTCATGTACGCCTTCCCGCTGCTGCTGCTGAGCGACGGCGACGGGTGGCTGAACACGCTCGCTGCTATTTTCGGATGGGCGTTCGCCGGATGGGGTACAACGCTGTATTGGTGGGCAGGGATCCTCTACGTGGTCCAGGTCCGCCGACTCGTCAGGGCGGACGCCACGGCCGATTGAGCCCGCGTGCCCGGCAGGAGGACATCCGACCGGGCGCCCCGCGCGTGACCGGCGGTCCGGGGGGACCGCGACCGTCCGCGTAAGAGAGAGCACGGGTGACGTCGGCAAGACAGTCGTCTCTTTGAGGAGGACGCTTCCGACATGAAGGCCGTCGTGATGGCCGGCGGCGAGGGCACGCGCCTTCGCCCGATGACCTCGAGCATGCCCAAGCCGCTGCTGCCGGTCGTGAATCAGCCGATCATGCAGCACGTGCTCAAGCTGCTCAAGCGGCACGGTCTGACCGAGACCGTGGTGACCGTGCAGTTCCTCGCCTCACTCGTCAAGAACTACTTCGGCGACGGCGAGGAACTCGGCATGGAGCTCACCTACGCGAACGAGGAGAAGCCACTCGGCACCGCCGGCAGCGTCAAGAACGCGGAGGACGCACTCAAGGACGATTCGTTCCTGGTGATCTCCGGTGACGCCCTGACCGATTTCGATCTGACCGAGCTGATCAACTTCCACAAGGAGAAGGGCGCTCTGGTCACCGTCTGCCTGACCCGGGTGCCCAACCCCCTGGAGTTCGGCATCACCATCGTCGACGAGGAGGGCAAGGTCGAGCGCTTCCTCGAGAAGCCGACCTGGGGCCAGGTCTTCTCCGACACCGTGAACACCGGCATCTACGTGATGGAGCCCGAGGTCTTCGACTACGTCGAGCCCGATGTCTCCGTCGACTGGTCCGGTGACGTCTTCCCGCAGCTGATGAAGGAAGGCAAGCCCATCTACGGCTACATCGCCGAGGGCTACTGGGAGGACGTCGGCACCCACGAGAGCTACATCAAGGCGCAGGCCGACGTGCTCGAGGGCAAGGTCGACGTCGACATGGAGGGCTTCGAGATCTCGCCCGGGGTCTGGGTGGCCGAGGGGGCCGAGGTGCACCCGGACGCGACGCTGCGCGGGCCCCTGTTCATCGGTGACTACGCCAAGATCGAGGCCGGCGCCGAGGTGCGCGAGCACTCGGTGATCGGCTCGAACGTCGTCGTGAAGTCCGGCGCCTTCCTGCACAAGGCCGTCGTCCACGACAACGTCTACATCGGGCCCCAGACCAATCTCCGCGGCTGCGTGATCGGCAAGAACACCGATGTCATGCGGGCCGCGCGGATCGACGACGGCGCGGTCATCGGAGACGAGTGCCTGATCGGCGAGGAGTCGATCATCGCGGGCAACGTCCGGGTCTACCCGTTCAAGACCATCGAGGCCGGCGCCTTCGTGAACACGTCGGTGATCTGGGAGTCCCGGGGCCAGGCGAACCTCTTCGGCGCGCGGGGCGTCTCCGGCATCCTCAATGTCGAGATCACCCCGGAGCTCGCCGTGCGCCTCGCCGGCGCGTACGCGACGACGCTCAAGAAGGGCGCCACCGTCACCACCGCGCGTGACCACTCCCGTGGCGCCCGTGCGCTGAAGCGGGCGGTGATCTCGGCGTTGCAGGCCAGCGCGATCGACGTGCGCGACCTGGAGAACGTGCCGATGCCCGTGGCGCGGCAGCAGACCGCGCGCGGCAGCGCCGGCGGCATCATGATCCGGACCAGTCCCGGTATCCCCGACTCCGTCGACATCATGTTCTTCGACGAGCGCGGGGCCGATCTGTCGGCGGCGGGGCAGCGCAAGCTCGACCGCGTTTTCGCCCGCCAGGAGTACCGGCGCGCGTTCCCCGGTGAGATCGGCGACCTTAACTTCCCCGCCAGCGTCTTCGACTCCTACACCGGCGCGCTGCTGCGGGCCGTGGACACCTCGGGCATCGCCGAGGCCGGGCTGAAGGTCGTGGTCGACGCCGCGAACGGCAGCGCGGGTCTGGTGCTGCCGAGCCTCCTCGGCCGTCTCGGGGTGGACTCGCTGACGATCAACCCGGGGCTCAACGAGGCCCGGCCCACGGAGACCGCCGACGGCCGGCGGGCCGGCCTGGTGCGGCTCGGGGAGATCGTGGCGTCCTCGCGGGCGGCGTTCGGCGTGCGCTTCGACCCCGTGGGCGAGCGGCTGTCCCTGGTGGACGAGCGCGGCAAGATCATCGAGGACGACCGGGCCCTGCTGGTCATGCTCGACCTGGTCGCCGCCGAGCGCCGCAGCGGCCGGGTGGCGCTCCCCGTGACGACGACGCGCATCGCCGAGCAGGTCGCGGCGTACCACGGCACGCAGGTGGAGTGGACGACGACCTCGCCCGACGACCTCACCCGGGTCGGCCGCCAGGAGTCGACCATCTTCGGCGGGGACGGCAAGGGCGGCCTGATCATCCCGGAGTTCAGCAGCGTCTTCGACGGCGCAGCCGCCTTTGTGCGGCTGATCGGCCTGGTGGCCCGTACGCAGCTCACGCTGAGCCAGATCGACGCCCGCATCCCGCGCGCCCACGTCCTCAAGCGGGACCTGGCGACGCCGTGGGCGGTCAAGGGCATGGTCATGCGCCGCGTCGTCGAGGAGGCGGGCGACCGCTACGTCGACACCACGGACGGCGTGCGGGTGGTCGAGGCGGACGGCCGCTGGGTGATGGTGCTGCCCGACCCGGCGGAGGCGGTGACGCATCTGTGGGCGGAGGGTCCGGACGACGCCTCCGCGCAGGCGCTGCTCGACGAATGGGCGGGGATCGTGGACAGCGCCGGCCGCTGATCCCGCACCCGGAACGGCCCAAGGGCCCCTGCCGGCGCGTCTAACGGCGCGTCGGGAGGGGCCCGTTCGAGGTCGGTGGCACGGACATGCGACGATGTGCGGCATGCCGCAGCAGCACCCCGATCGGAGCAGCGCCCCAGGGAGGGCCGTGACCCGGCGCCCCGACGCCTCCATGTCGCTGCTGACCAACGTCATGGAGCACAGCCTCGACGACGGATACGCCGAGGCCGCGGCCCGCCGGGGCGCCACGGGCACCTCTCGCCTGCCCGCGACGCTGCGGGGCCGGCTGGTGCTCGCGCTGGGCCTGGTCCTGGCCGCCGTGGTGGTGACCATAGGCGCCGTGCAGACGCAGGTGGCGGCCCCGACGCTGGCCAAGGAGCGGCAGAAGCTCATCGACCGCATCGAGTCCGAGACCCGCACCGCCGACGATCTGCAGAAGAGCGTCGACGAACTGCGCGACGACGTGGCGGCCAGGCAGCGGCAGGCGCTCAACAACCGGGACGGCGACGCGGAGCGCGTGGCGCTCCTCGCCGGGGCGACCCCGGTCACGGGGCCGGGGATCGAGCTGGAGGTCAACGACGCCAAGGAGGCCTCGTCGGGCGGCGGCAACGACCCGCGCACGACAAGCGACTTCTCGGACACCGGCCGTGTACGCGACCGGGACATGCAGCGCATCGTGAACGGACTGTGGGCGTCGGGCGCGGAGGCCATCTCCATCAACGGACAGCGGCTGACGTCGTTGTCGGCGATCCGTGCCGCGGGCGACGCCATACTGGTCGACAACCGGCCGCTGGTACCGCCCTACGCGATCCTCGCGATCGGGGACCCGCAGAAGCTGAGCACGTCCTTCCAGGACAGCGCGGACGGCCAGTATCTGCACGTCCTGCAGGAGAACTACGGGATCCGCGCGCGCATCTCCGAGAAGGAGAAGCTGAACCTGCCCGCGGCTCCGAGTCTGATCATCCGCTCCGCGACACCCGTCCCGTCGGGCGGGCCGTCGTCGAGCGCATCCGGAAATGGGAAGGGTACGAATTGATCGCCGTACTGGGCCTGATCGTTGGAGTGGTGGTGGGCCTGGTGGTCCGCCCCGTCGTGCCGACGGTGGTCGAGCCCTACCTCCCGATCGCCGTGGTCGCCGCGCTCGACGCCGTTTTCGGCGGTCTGCGGGCGATGCTCGACGGGATCTTCGACGACAAGGTCTTCGTGGTCTCCTTCCTGTCCAACGTCGTCGTGGCCGCGCTGATCGTCTTCCTGGGCGACAAGCTGGGCGTGGGGGCGCAGCTGTCCACGGGCGTGGTCGTCGTCCTCGGCATCCGCATCTTCTCCAACGCCGCGGCGATCCGCCGCCATGTCTTCCGGGCGTGACAGCACCATGAGCGACGAGAACGACCAGACACCCGGCAGGCCCGAGCCGCCCCGCCCCGGCGCGCCGGAGGAGCCGGGCAAGGCCGTGGAGCGCCCGGAGCCGATGCGGCCGTCCCAGCCCGTGGAGCCGGCCGGACCGCAGCGCCCCGCGGGAGCCGAGCCGCCGGCGCGCGGGCGGCACCCGGAGCGCCCGGAGCGTCCCGCCGCCCCCGGACCGATGCCCGCGCCCGGACCGATGCCCGCGCCCGGACCGGTGCCCGGTCCGGTGCCTCCCGTCGGACCGGCGGGCGCGGAGCCGCCGTACGTCCAGGAGCCCCCGCGGCAGGACGCCGCCGAGCCCGAGGGCGCGGCGCCCGCCCGGACGGGCCGGGAACGGCTCAAGGCCGGGCTGTGGCCGCCGCGGGTGTCCCGTGCCCAGCTGATCGTCGCCGTGCTGCTGTTCGTCCTCGGGCTCGGCCTGGCGATCCAGGTCCGATCGACCAGCGACACCAGCGCGCTGCGCGGCGCACGCCAGGAGGACCTGGTGCGGATCCTGGACGAGCTGGACAACCGCTCGCAGCGCCTGGGCGACGAAAGGCGGCGGCTGGAGGAGCAGCGCACGGAGCTGGAGAACAGTTCCGACCAGGCCGAGGAGGCCCGCAAGCAGACCGAGCAGAAGGCCGAGCAGCTCGGGGTGCTGGCCGGCACCGTCGCCGTCGAGGGGCCCGGGATCACGCTGACGATCAACGACCCGGAGCACGCCGTCGAGGCGGACATGCTGCTCGACGCGCTCCAGGAGCTGCGTGCGGCGGGCGCGGAGGCCATCCAGATCAACGACGTCCGGGTCGTGGCCGACACGTTCTTCACCCAGGGCTCCGGCGGGGTGGAGATCGACGGGCACAAGGTGAGCGCTCCGTACCGCTTCAAGGTCATCGGTAATCCACAGGATCTCGAACCCGCCCTGAACATCCCGGGGGGCGTGGTGCAGACTTTGGAGAAGGAGCAGGCCACGGCGGATGTGACGCGATCGGAGAAGATCGTTGTCGACGCCTTGCGGCCGTCGGAGCAGCCTGACTACGCTCAGTCGTCAACCCGGTGATGCGGGGACGAGTGGGGTTCGCGGGGGAGGGCGGGAGAATGCGGGGGGTCGCCGCACCGTTGGGGTGGTGCGTGAGAGAAACTGTGTGTTGGTCGTGACTGAGGGTTCGTCCTGCCCCACGGGCGGGTCTGTGTCGTTCAAGGGGATCGCCCGTGAAGTTGTTCGGTAAGTGGTTCGGCAAGAGCTCGCGTCAGGCTGGTGACAGCCCTACGGCGCGTCACCGCGCGCCGAGGCATGCCCAGGAAGAGGGACCGGGCGAGGAGCGCCCGCTGTTCCGTGACGAGGCCGCTGCTCCGGGTGGTGACATTTCGGGCGGTCATGGCGCGGTTTCTGTTGACCCTGCGGCCGCGGGGCGCATAGGTTTCCAGCAACCATCAGCCTCTGACACGGGTGGAGGGTCCTTGCCGGTCTGTGCGCGGTGCGGGTTCCAGAACGCGGAAGCGAGCCGCTTCTGCTCCAACTGCGGCGCGCCGCTGCGTGCCGGAGTGCCGTCCGAGCGCGCCTCCGAGACGACGTCCACGATCTCCATCTCCGGGATCGAGGCGTACGAGGCCGAGCAGACGGGACAGACCGTGCTGCCGGCGCTCTCCCCGGAGGCCCAGGCCGCAGTCGACGCGCTGCCCCCGGGCTCCGCGCTGCTGGTCGTGCGCCGTGGCCCCAACTCGGGAAGCCGCTTCCTCCTGGACGGTGAGCTGACGACGGCCGGCCGTCACCCGGAGAGCGACATCTTCCTCGACGACGTCACCGTCTCGCGGCGTCACGTGGAGTTCCGGCGCGTTCCCGACGGCACCTTCACGGTCGCCGACGTGGGGAGCCTCAACGGCACCTACGTCAACCGGGAGCGGATCGACTCGGTGACCCTGTCCAGTGGCGACGAGGTGCAGATCGGCAAGTACCGACTGGTCTTCTACGCGAGCCAGTGGGGCGCCTGACCCCCGCGAGGGAAGGTTCATGCTTCGTACACCGTCGGGCGGTGCCGGCAACGGCACCGCCACCGCGGACGATCGGCTGCTGAGCATCGGAGCGGTGCTCAACGAGTTGCGGGAGGAGTTCCCCGAGGTCACCATCTCCAAGATCCGCTTCCTGGAGGCGGAGGGGCTGGTGGAGCCGCAGCGCACCCCGTCGGGCTACCGGAAGTTCACCGTCCGGGACGTCGAGCGGCTGGGGCACATCCTGCGCATGCAGCGTGACCACTATCTTCCGCTGAAAGTGATCGGCGAGCATCTCGACGCCCTCGACCGCGGCGAACCGCTCCCGCTGCCCGCCTCCTCCTCCGGGGAGTCCCGGGAACTGATCGAGGTCGGTGCGGTGGATCGGGAACCGCCCGCTCCGCTGCGCATCGGCAGGGACGAACTGCTGGCCGCCACGGCCGCCGAAGCGGGCGAGCTCGCCCAGTGGGAGGCGTACGGACTGGTGGAGGCCGGTCCTGACGGTGACTATGACGCCGAAACGGTGAACATCGCCAAGATCGTGGCCGATCTGGGCCGCTTCGGGCTCGAGCCGCGCCATCTGCGGGCGGTGAAGGCGGCCGCGGAGCGCGAGGCCGGTCTGGTGGAGCAGGTCGTCGCGCCACTGCGCAGGCACCGCAATCCGCAGACCAGGACGCACGCCGAGGCCACCGCGCGCGAGCTGGCGGCGCTGTCGGTGCGGCTGCACGCCGCTCTGGTGCAGTCCGCGCTCAGGGTGCGGCTCTTCTGAGCCGGCATGACCGGGACACGCCCGGCAGGTGACCGGTCGGGCCCGTCCCGACTACCCAAACCTGCCGGGCACGGCCTAGGGTTGCTGTGTGAACGAGCTCGACGTCGTGGGTGTCCGGGTCGAAATGCCCTCCAACCAGCCGATTGTGCTCCTGCGGGAAGTGGGAGGCGACCGCTACCTGCCCATCTGGATCGGGCCGGGGGAGGCCACCGCCATCGCTTTCGCGCAGCAGGGCATGACGCCCGCGCGGCCGCTGACCCATGATCTGTTCAAGGATGTGCTCGAGGCCGTCGGCCAGACGCTGACCGAGGTCCGGATCACCGACCTGCGCGACGGCGTCTTCTACGCCGAGCTGGTGTTCGCCAGTGGTGTGGAGGTGAGCGCCCGTCCCTCGGATGCCATAGCGCTCGCGCTGCGGACCGGAACTCCCATCTACGGGAGCGACGGTGTGCTGGACGACGCCGGCATCGCCATTCCGGACGAGCAGGAGGACGAGGTCGAGAAGTTCCGCGAGTTCCTCGACCAGATCTCGCCCGAGGACTTCGGCACCAGCAGTCAGTGAGGGGCCCGGAGGCCATTCACGCAGCCTTACCCCCTGGGTGGACACGAGAAACCACCTCTGGGGTTGATATCACTCGGCGTGCCGAGCGTGGCGATCGTTGACGCACCCGGAGTGACTGCCTACCGTCGAGAAGGAAAGTCCCGATGGCACGTGCGCGTGCCCTGAGGGGTGCGAAGGGACGGGAGGTCGGCGTGAGAAGCACCGGCGACGGTACGGCCTTTGGCGGCCCGTATCCGATGCGCGGGGCCCTGGCCCGCAACGCCGCGACGCCCCCCGGAGGGGGTTCGGGCGACACCTCGGGACAGGCCCCTGAGGAGGCCGGCGAACGCGTCGGCTACCGCGGGCCGACCGCCTGCGCGGCGACCGGCATCACCTACCGCCAGCTGGACTACTGGGCGCGGACCGGGCTCGTGGAGCCCAGCATCCGGCCCGCGTACGGCTCGGGGACGCAGCGGCTGTACAGCTTCCGCGACGTCGTCGTCCTCAAGATCGTCAAGCGTCTCCTGGACACGGGCGTGTCCCTGCAGAACATCCGCACCGCCGTGCAGCACCTGCGGTCCAGCGCGCCCGCCGAGCTCACCCGCATGACGCTGATGAGCGACGGAGCGACGGTGTACGAGTGCACCTCGCCCGACGAGGTCGTCGACCTGCTCCAGGGCGGGCAGGGGATCTTCGGGATCGCCGTCGGCGTGGTGTGGCGGGACGTCGAGGGCGCCCTGTCGCAGCTGCACTCCGAGCGGGTCGACACGGGGGAGACGCTGGTCGGCCACAACCCCGGTGACGAGCTGGCGCGGCGCCGCAACCGCGCGGGCTGAACCGCGCCCCACCCGTCCGCCGTACAGGCGTACGGCGGATGTCGGACCCGTGGGGCACCATCGGTGACTGTGAGAAGCGCGCCGACCATCCTCCACCTGGACATGGACGCGTTCTTCGCTGCCGTCGAGCAGGCCGCGAAGCCCAGTCTGCGGGGGAAGCCGGTCATCGTCGGCGGACTCGGGCCGCGCGGCGTGGTCGCGACCGCGTCGTACGAGGCCCGGGTGCACGGCGTGCACTCGGCGATGGCGATGGCCCACGCGCGCCGGCTGTGCCCCAACGCCGCGTATCTCGTGCCGCGCTTCACGGTCTACCGGCAGATCAGCGACATCGTCATGGAGCTGCTCTCCCGGCTGTCGCCGCTGGTCGAGCCGCTCAGCCTGGACGAGGCCTTCGTGGACCTGGAGGCCGGCGGCATCGGGGACGACCCACGTGCGGTGGGGGAGCGGCTGCGGGCGGACATCCGGGCGGCGACCGGGCTCACCGGCTCGGTGGGGCTCGCCGGCTCCAAACTGCTCGCCAAGATCGCCTCGGAGCAGGCGAAGCCGGACGGGCTGGTGCTCATCGAGCCGGGCACCGAGCGCGGGCTCCTGGCGCCCATGCAGGTGCGCACGCTGCCCGGCGTGGGCCCGGCCACGGCGGAGCATCTGCGGCGGGCGGGCATCGCGACCGTGGGCGAGGTCGTGGAGGCGGGGGAGGCCGAGCTCGTCCGGCTGCTCGGCAAGGCGCACGGCGCCCATGTGCACGGCATGGCCCTGGGGATCGACGAGCGGCCGGTGGTCGCCGACCGCGAGCACAAGTCGATCTCCGTCGAGGACACCTTCGACGTCGACCTCACCGACCGCGTTCGGGTCCGTCTGGAGGTCGACCGGCTGGCCGACCGCTGCGTGCGCAGGCTGCGCTCGGCGGGGCGCTCCGGCCGCACGATCGTGCTGAAGGTGCGGCGGTACGACTTCACGACGCTCACGCGCTCGGAGACCCTGCGGGCCCCGACCGACGACCTCGCGGTCGTCCGCGAGACCGCGGCGCGGCTGCTGGAGGCCGTCGACACCACCGGCGGCGTGCGCCTGCTCGGCGTCGGTGTCGCGGGCCTCGCCGACTTCACGCAGGAGGACCTGTTCGCCCAGGCCGCGGAGCGGGAGGAGAGCGCCGCCGACGAGGAGGCCGGACCTTCCGAGGAGGAGGCGGCGCCGTCCGCGGGGTCGGCCGTGGAGCCGGGGCGGGCCGAGCGGCGCTGGGTGCCGGGGCAGGACGTACGGCACACCGAGTACGGCGCCGGGTGGGTACAGGGCAGCGGGGTCGGCAGGGTCACCGTCCGCTTCGAGGAGCCGGGCTCCGCCGGGCCGGGCCGGGTGCGCACCTTCGCGGTGGCCGACCCGGATCTGGAGCCGTCCGAGCCGCTGCCGCTGGTGTCGGCGGAGCCGCCGGGACCGCCCCCGCGTCAGCTGTCGCCGGCCAGCGTGCCGAAGTCGCGGTCCGGCGGCGGCTCCGGCAGCGGACCGGACAGCGCCGGACCGCTCATGCCGTAGTGGTGGTAGAGCTGCAGCTCCTGCTCGGGGGAGAGATGCCGGCCCACGCCGAAGTCCGGGGCGTCCTTGATCAGTGCCTTGTCGAACGGGACGCGCAGCTCTTCCCCGGTGAACTCACTCGGCTCCAGCGGGACGAACGCGTCGCGGCTGAACAGTCCGGTGCGCACCGCCGCCCATTCGGGCTCCCCGGTGGCGTCGTCGAGGTACACCTCGTCGACGGTGCCGATCTTCATCCCGTTGCGGTCGAAGGCCCTGCGTCCGATGAGGCTGCGCGGATCGATACCGGTCTGCACGGTCCCTCCAACTGGTCGCGATTAATCCTATTTAGGCACGAAAGGTGGCGGCTGTCACATGACCCATCCCCGGACCGCGCTGGTACGCTGACAGCGGCTGCTGACCCCTTGCGGGAGAGTCCTGACGACGCGGGGAACCGCCCGTCGGGCGCCGAAGGAGCAAACCCTCCCCGGAATCTCTCAGGCATCCGTACCGCATGGGTGAGGTCACTCTGGAAAGCAGGAAGGGCGGCACACACCGTGCGCGGCCGCTTCCTCACCGACGGTGAAAGCCGCCCCGGCTGTTGCGGGGCGGTGAAGCTCTCAGGTTCAGATGACAGAGGGGGAGGCCGTGTCGCGTCAGACCAGGAGGCCTCCGCAGATGACCGCCAACCGCATCCCACTCTCCGAGCTGGAGCGCGGCATCCCCTTCGAGCAGCGCCACATCGGGCCCGACGCCGGTGCGCAGGCCAAGATGCTCGCGCAGGTCGGCTACGGCTCGCTGGACGAGCTCACCGCCGCAGCCGTACCGGACACCATCAAGAGCGCCGAGGCGCTCCGGCTGCCCGACGCCCGCACCGAGCCCGAGGTGCTGGCGGAGCTGCGCTCCCTCGCCGACCGCAACCAGGTGCTGCGGCCCATGATCGGCCTCGGTTACCACGGCACCTTCACCCCGCCGGTCATCCTGCGCAACGTCATGGAGAACCCCGCCTGGTACACGGCGTACACGCCCTACCAGCCGGAGATCTCCCAGGGCCGGCTGGAGGCGCTGCTCAACTTCCAGACGGTCGTCGCCGACCTCACCGGGCTGCCCACCTCCGGCGCCTCGCTGCTCGACGAGGGCACCGCGGCGGCCGAGGCGATGGCCCTCGCCCGCCGGGTCGGGAAGGTCAAGCAGGGCGTCTTCCTGGTCGACGCCGACACCTTCCCGCAGACCGTCGCCGTGATCGAGACCCGCGCCGAGCCCACCGGCGTCGAGGTCGTCGTCGCCGACCTGAGCGACGGCATCCCCGCGGACGTCGCCGAGCGCGGCGTCTTCGGCGTGCTGCTGCAGTACCCGGGTGCCTCCGGCGCGGTCCGCGACCTTCGGCCCGTCGTCGAGCAGGCCCACGAGCTCGGCGCGATCGTCACCGTCGCCGCCGACCTGCTCGCCCTGACCGTGCTCACCTCGCCCGGCGAGCTCGGCGCGGACATCGCGGTCGGCACCACCCAGCGCTTCGGCGTCCCGATGGGCTTCGGCGGCCCGCACGCCGGTTACATGGCCGTCCGCGAGGCCCACGCCCGCAGCCTGCCCGGCCGCCTCGTCGGCGTCTCCGTCGACGCCGACGGCGACAAGGCGTACCGCCTGGCCCTGCAGACCCGCGAGCAGCACATCCGCCGCGAGAAGGCCACCAGCAACATCTGCACCGCCCAGGTGCTGCTCGCGGTCATGGCGGGCATGTACGCGGTCTACCACGGCCCGGACGGCCTCGCGCAGATCGCCCGCCGCACCCACCGCTACGCCGCGATCCTCGCCGCGGGCCTGCGCGCCGGCGGCGTCGAGGTGACCACCGGCGCCTTCTTCGACACCCTCACCGCCCGGGTGCCCGGCCGTGCCGCCGAGGTCGTGGCCGCCGCCCGCGAGGCCGGTGTCAACCTGCGCCAGGTCGACGCCGACCTGGTCGGTGTCGCCTGCGACGAGACCACCGGCCGTGCCGACCTGGCCGCCGTCTGGGGCGCCTTCGGCGTCACCGCCGACATCGAGGCCCTCGACGCGGCCACCGAGGACGCGCTGCCCGCCGCCCTGGAGCGCGGCGTGGACTACCTGACCCACCCGGTCTTCCACCAGCACCGCTCCGAGACCGCGATGCTGCGCTACCTGCGCCGCCTCGCCGACCGCGACTACGCGCTGGACCGCGGCATGATCCCGCTGGGCTCCTGCACCATGAAGCTCAACGCGACCACCGAGATGGAGCCGGTCACCTGGCCCGAGTTCGGCGCGATGCACCCCTTCGCGCCGGCCGACCAGGCCGAGGGCTACCTCACCCTGATCCGTGAGCTGGAGGAGCGCCTCGCCGAGGTCACCGGCTACGACAAGGTGAGCCTGCAGCCGAACGCCGGCTCCCAGGGCGAGCTGGCCGGCCTGCTCGCCGTCCGCGCCTACCACCGCGCCAACGGCGACACCCAGCGCACGGTCTGCCTCATCCCGTCCTCGGCGCACGGCACCAACGCGGCCAGCGCCGTGATGGCCGGCATGAAGGTCGTGGTCGTGAAGACCGCCGGCGACGGCGAGGTCGACGTCGAGGACCTGCGCGCCAAGATCGAGCAGTACCGCGACGAGCTCTCGGTCCTCATGGTCACCTACCCCTCCACGCACGGTGTCTTCGAGGAGCACATCGGCGACATCTGCGCCGCGGTGCACGACGCGGGCGGCCAGGTGTACGTGGACGGCGCGAACCTCAACGCCCTGGTGGGACTTGCGCAGCCCGGCCACTTCGGCGGCGACGTCTCGCACCTGAACCTGCACAAGACCTTCTGCATCCCGCACGGCGGCGGCGGCCCCGGCGTCGGCCCGGTCGCGGTCCGCGCCCACCTCGCCCCGTACCTGCCCAACCACCCGCTCCAGCCGTCCGCGGGCCCGGAGACGGGCGTCGGCCCGATCTCGGCCGCGCCGTGGGGCTCGGCGGGCATCCTGCCGATCTCGTGGGCGTACGTCCGGCTGATGGGCGGCGAGGGCCTCAAGCGCGCCACCCAGGTCGCGGTGCTCGGTGCGAACTACATCGCCAAGCGCCTGGAGCCGCACTACCCGGTGCTCTACACCGGTCCGGGCGGGCTGGTCGCGCACGAGTGCATCATCGACCTGCGCCCGCTGACGAAGGAGACCGGCGTGACGGTCGACGACGTCGCCAAGCGCCTGATCGACTACGGCTTCCACGCGCCGACGATGTCGTTCCCGGTGGCCGGGACGCTGATGATCGAGCCGACGGAGAGCGAGAACCTCGCGGAGCTGGACCGGTTCTGCGACACGATGATCGCGATCCGCGCCGAGATCGAGCGCGTCGGCTCGGGGGAGTGGCCCGCGGAGGACAACCCGCTGCGCAACGCCCCGCACACGGCCGCGGCGCTGGGCGGCGACTGGGACCACCCGTACTCCCGTGAGGAGGCGGTGTTCCCGGCCGGAGTGTCGGCCGCCGACAAGTACTGGCCGCCGGTCCGCCGCATCGACGGCGCCTTCGGCGACCGCAACCTGGTCTGCTCCTGCCCGCCGCTGGACGAGTACGACGCGTAAGGGCGGTTGACGCTCAAGGGTCGGCCCCGCTGTTCCAGCGGGGTCGGCCCTGTGTCGTTTCCGGCGCCGCGGGTCAGGCCGCGGTGACGACGTGCTCGCTGCCGAGCGGGCGGTGCGGGGCGATGATCTGTCCGTCGGGGAGGAGTTCACCGGTGTCCTCGAAGAGCAGGACGCCGTTGCAGAGCAGGCTCCAGCCCTGCTCGGGGTGGCTCGCCATGATGTGGGCGGCCTCGCGGTCGGGGCTGGCGGCGGACGGACACTGCGGCTGGTGCGGGCACATGGACGACGTCTTTCGCTGCGAGTGGTGTGAAGTACGGCTGCTTTGGGTAGGAACCTCAGTCATGCCGCTCCCCCGTTCAGTCGGTCGGTCCCAGTGTTGCTCTACTGAGGGATTTCCGCAGGGATTTCGCGTGAGCTGTCCTCGATAGTTGGTGACGCTTTCACTCTGGCGGGCGGTTGCCCGGACAATGCAACGCCTCCGTGACCGGACGGTCACGGAGGCGTATGCGTGTCGCCCCAGCCGGGAGCCTCAGGCGGTGGTGCCGAGCAGTGGTGGCGGAGCCAGCCGCAGGGTGAGCACCGGCACCAGGTCCGAGAGCCGGTGCATGCGGTGCGCGGCGATCCCCGGCGGGGCCGGGGCCAGCGGGATGAGCAGATCCGACGGGGCCGGCTGGGCCGAGCCCGCGTCGGCCGCGACATCGCCGTGCAGCCACAGCGTCAGCATGTACAGCCCCGGTACCGAGAGCAGATGCGGCTGGTAAGGGGTGGTGAGGGCATCGGCCTGGCGCAGCGCGCGCTCGGTCGAGGCGAGGTAGGGGCCCTCGCAGAAGTGCGAGAACGCCCAGCCGTCCGGGGTGTCCACGGTCTCGCCGGCGGCGGCCACCTTCTCGCCGGTACGGATGTGGAAGCGCCAGCCGGTCAGCCGCGCCCGGGGAAGTCCGCCCGGTTCGGAGATCACGGGGTCGAGGACGTGCAGCGGGAGCGGATGCTCGGCGACGAGCGGCCCGGTCGCGGTGCGCAGCGAGGGGGTGCGGGCCTCGCGGACGGCGGTGGGGGAGCTCAGGGCGGCGAGAACGCTTCGCAGAGCGGGTGCGGGGGCTGGGGCTACCTGCAGCGGCATGGTGGGCGGCCTCTCATGGGGAGACACGGGGGGTGCTCGGCGGGGTGCGGACAGCACTGTCAGCGGTGGAGCTGATGAAACGGCGGCAGGCCGGGACAGCCCGGATCCGTGAGGCGCGTGGGGGCGGCGGCGTACGGAATCAGCGTGGGCATGCGGATCCCTTCCCGTGGCCGGTGCGTCGCGGGCGCGCGGCGGGTCGCGGAGGCTCTGCCTGTGAACGAAGGATATACGAGGAGTGTTCGCGCAGTGTTTCATCTAGCCGTCAGTGATATTACGGGCAAGGCGGTTCCAGGTCACCCTGAACAGGTAATAGCTCCCCAATTGCACCGTCGCGCACGCCGTGAACTGCGCTTTCCGCGTTACTGCGGATGGCTGAATCTCGTCGGTGTTTTTCACGAGAGGTCCGCCGCCGGCATGTGAATTACGTCCATGCCCGCGGAATGTGCCGCAAGACGGTGCTCCTGGCCAGCTTAGCGGCTCCCGGCGGGACGCGGGGGAGCGTTATCGATCTCGAGGCTGGGCATGATGTGATCACGGCTCACTCGAGGGAGGACCTCCGATGGGGGAAAAGGTCGTGGCCACGGGGTTCGACCTCTCCGACCGCCAGCGTTACCGCAGGAAGCTGAAGCAGTGCCTGCTGGGGCTGGAGCGGCTGCTGGAGGAGAAGCGATTCGACCGTCCCCGCAATCTCATGGGTCTGGAGATCGAGTTGAATCTCACGGACCGCGACGGTCTGCCCCGCATGATGAACGAGGAGGTCCTCGAGCGCATCGCCAGCCGTGATTTCCAGACGGAGCTCGCACAGTTCAACATTGAAGTGAACATCGCACCGCACCGGCTTTCCGGCCGGGTCCTGGACCGGCTCGCCGAAGAGTTGCGCATGGGCCTGGGATATGCCGAGACAAAGGCCCGCGAGGTCGGTGCCCGCATCGTGATGGTGGGAATCCTCCCGACCCTCGGCGCGCAGGACCTGGTCGGTGCGAACCTTTCCCGGGTCGATCGCTACATGCTCCTCAACGACCGCATACTCGCGGCCCGCGGCGAGGACATCACGCTGGACATCTCGGGAGTGGAACGGCTGACCAGCGTCTCCGGCTCGATCGCCCCGGAGGCCGCGTGCACCTCGATGCAGATGCACCTCCAGGTCACCCCGGCCCGGTTCGCCGCCGTCTGGAACGCCGCGCAGGTGGTGGCCGGCCCGCAGGTCGCGCTCGGTGCCAACTCCCCCTTCCTGTTCGGCCGGGAGCTGTGGCGGGAGACCCGTCCCACCCTCTTCCAGCAGGCCACCGACACCCGGCCCGAGGAGCACCGCGTCCAGGGCGTGCGCCCGCTGACCTGGTTCGGCGAGCGCTGGATCGACTCCGCGTACGACCTCTTCGCGGAGAACGTGCGCTACTTCCCCTCCCTGCTGCCGATCTGCGAGGACGAGGACCCGCTGCACGTCCTCGACGAGGGCGGGATCCCGCAGCTGAAGGAACTGACGCTGCACAACGGCACGATCTACCGCTGGAACCGCCCCGTGTACGCGGTCGTCGACGGTGTGCCGCACCTGCGGGTGGAGAACCGCGTCATGCCCGCCGGGCCCACCGTCGCCGACGTCCTCGCGAACACCGCCTTCTACTACGGGCTCGTCCGCTCCCTGGCGGAGGCGTCGCGTCCGGTGTGGAGCCGGCTGCCGTTCGCCGCCGCCGCGGCGAACTTCGACGCCGCCTGCCGCTACGGCATCGAGGCGGTGTTCACCTGGCCCCGGCCCGGGCGCGGCAACGGCGTCGTCGAGATCGGGGCCGTCGAACTCGTCCTGGACGAACTGCTGCCGATGGCCTCCGCGGGCCTGGACGCCTGGGGGATCGACCCGGTGGACCGGGACCACTACCTCGGCATCATCGAGGGCCGCTGCCGCAACCGCATGAACGGTGCCGAGTGGCAGGCCGTCGCCTTCCACCAGGAGCTGGACCGCGGGCTGGACCGGCAGCGCGCCCTGGCCGCGATGACCCTGCGCTACTGCGAACTGATGCACAGCGGGGCGCCCGTGCACGAGTGGACGTTGGACCGCTGAGGCCCGCCCGCACGGGTCCGCACCGGTTCGCACCCGCGCGTCCGCGGGGGCGCGAACCGGGCCCCCGCCCGCGTCTTCGGCCCGATGAGGCAGGATGGCGCGGGTGGAGGCATCTGTGGACGGGAATTCGGTGGGGGCGGGCGGGTCCGGGGCGGCCGAGCGGCTCGGGTCGCGCGCACTGCGCAGCGAGACCCTGCTGGTCCTCGCGTTGTCGCTGGGGGCCAGCGCCCTCGCCGCACTGATCAGCTTCATCGGGTCGCTGACCAAGCCCGGCGGGTTGAAGGACCAGGCGGCCACCCTGGTGGGCTCCCAGGCGCCGGGGCGGCCGTGGCTGGATCTGGCCTGGCAGCTGTTCGGCGTCGCCACGGCGCTCGTCCCGGTGGCGCTCGTCGCCCATCTGCTGGCCCGTGAGGGCACGGGCATGCCGGCCATCGGCTTCGACCTGCGCCGTCCGCGGACCGATCTGCTGCGCGGCGCACTCGTGGCCGCCGCGATCGGCGGTACCGGGCTGCTGTTCTACCTCGGGGCCCGCGCCTCCGGGTTCAACCTCACCGTCGTGCCGGAGTCACTGCCCGACGTCTGGTGGAAGATCCCCGTGCTGATCGCCTCCGCGATCCAGAACGCCGTGCTCGAGGAAGTCATCGTCGTCGGCTATCTGCTGCGCAGACTCGGCCAGTTGGGCTGGACGCCGGTCGGCGCGCTGGTGGCCAGCAGTGTGCTGCGCGGCTCCTACCACCTGTACCAGGGCATCGGCGGGCTGATCGGCAACATGGCGATGGGCGTCGTCTTCGTCCTGCTCTACCGGCGCTGGGGCCGGGTGGGGCCGCTGGTGGCGGCCCACGCGCTGATCGACATCGTGGCCTTCGTGGGCTACGCCCTGCTCGCCGGGAAGGTCGGCTGGCTGCCGACCGGCTGAGAACCTACGGGCGGGCGTGCAGTTCACCCTCGATCACGGTCACGGCGCGGCCGCCGAGCAGCACGCGGTCGCCGCGCAGCGCCGTGCGGACCAGGCCGGAGCGGGCCGAGGCCTGCAGCCCGACGAGCTCGTCGCGTCCCAGGCGCTTGGACCAGAACGGGGCCAGCGCGGTGTGGGCGCTGCCCGTCACCGGGTCCTCGTCGATGCCGACGGCGGGGAAGAAGCCCCGTGAGACGAAGTCGTAGCCGGACGTGGCCGGGGACTCGGCCCCGGCGGTCACGATGAGCCCCCGCTTCGAGGGCAGCGCGGCGACGGCCGTGAGATCGGGAGCGAGCGCTCGTACGGTCTTCTCGTCCACGACCTCGACCAGCAGATCGCCCACGTCGTCGCCGGTCTCGTACACCGACAGCACCTCGGCGCCGATCGCGGCGGCGATCTCGTCCGCGACGACGACCGAGGTGAGCGGGGCGGCCGGGAAGTCCATCGTGATGCCGCCGTCGTCGCCGGCCGTCGTGGTGAGGACGCCGCAGCGGGCGCTGAACCGCACCGGTCCGCGGGCCGCACCCGTGCTGTGCAGGACGTGCGCGGTGGCCAGGGTGGCGTGCCCGCACATGTTCACCTCGGCCTTCGGGGTGAACCAGCGCAGCGCCCAGTCCGCGTCCTGGGCGCTCGGCACCGGGTGGGCGAAGGCGGTCTCGGAGAGGTTGACCTCCGCGGCCACCCGCTGGAGCCAGCCGTCCTCGGGGAAGGACTCGCTGTCCAGCAGCAGCACGCCCGCGGGGTTGCCGGCGAAGGGGCGGTCGGCGAAGGCGTCGACGATTCGAATCCGCATGACGGCGAGCCTACGGACGCGCGGAGGCGACCGGCCAGGGCCAATCGAGCGGTTGTGGACCGGGTCGCGGCCACCGGTGTGGGCACGTGTGTCAACTGCCCGCCGGAGCAGCGCACTTGCCGTGCGGGATCCCGGTTGCGGGGTCCCTGCGCCGAAGCCGCCGGCGCGCTGATCACGCGGGGAGCGCACCGTCCGGCAGCATGTCGTCGGGCAGGGTGCCGTCGGGCAGGGTGCGCAGCAGGGCCGGATGCGAGGCGAGCACGGCGCGGCACCGCGCGCGCTCCGGGTGATCGGCGTCCGGGCCGAGCAGCAGGACCGCGCGTTCGTCCTCCGGGTCGACCGGCCGGGCGAGTTCGGCCGCGACGGCGACGATGTCGAGCAGGGCGGACCGCACGGGGACGTCCGGGTCGACCGCGAGACGGAGCACGAACGGCAGCGCCGCCGGCATGGCAGCGCCCATCCGGAAGACGCCGTCCAGCAGGACGTTGGTGAGCACCCGCGCGGCCTCGGCGGCGGCCCTTTCGTCGAGCAGCGCGTGGAAGAGGGCGGGGAGCCCGGCGGGACAACCGGGGAAGTCGGCCCACGGCACCTCGGCGCAGCCGCGCAGCGCGGGGTGCGCGGCACTGTCGCGGCCCGCCCGCGGATGGTCGCGGAGGAACCGGGCGACCATGGCCTCCTTGGCCGCCGCGTCGACCACGCACATGGGTCCGTCCTCCGGTCGCGTCCTGCGGGGCCATCACTGTGCCCCGGGTGGGCCGCCGGCCTCAACCAAGCGACGGAGCAGCCGACTCCGCGGCGGTCCCCCGTACACGATGCGGCACCGGTGTCGGGCGCTCGGACGAGCGACGACGAGGGGCCCGGGTCGCCGTGCGGCGACCCGGGCCCCTGCCGGACGGGGACGTGGCCGTCCCTGTCCGCCGTCCGTCAGGACCTGCCCGCCGCGGGGGTGTGCGGCGGTGCGAGCAAGGTCCCGAAGACCGTGTCGAAGAAGTCGTCGAAGGCCTCGTCCGACCGGCCGGAACGCGCGGCGATGAGCGTGCCCTCCCAGGCGTTGAGGACGAACCGTGCCGTCCGCTCGGTGTCGAGGTCCGCGCGCAGGTCGCCGGACTGCTGCGCCTCGGCGAGCGCACCGGAGATCATCGACGCCCAGTGCGCGAGTGAGGCCCGGACACCCGTGCGGATCGTCTCACTGTGATCGGCGATCTCGGCCCCGAAGTTGCCGATCATGCAACCCCGGGTGAAGTCCGCGGCCACGGTCTCGCCGCGCAGGAACTCGAAGTGCGCCCGCAGCCGTGCCAGCGGCGCGACGCCGGGCTCGGCCAGCTCGTGGATCCGCCGGGCCGCGCCGTAGCGGTCCAGGGCGACGAGCGCCAGCGACTCCTTGCTGTCGAAGTGGTTGTAGAACGACCCCTTCGGAACGCCCGCGGCATCGGTGATGTCCTTGACGCCCGCGGCGTTGTACCCCTTCGAGTGGAACTGCGCGACCGCCGCGTCGACGATCGCCTCGCGCATGCTCTGCCGAGCCATGGTGCCACCTCCGCAGCGCAATATGGTCGGTCGTCTCTCTCTTGTCAAAAATACACCCGGCGGAACGCGGTCCGGCCGGGTCAGGCGGTCGCGTCCAGGACGACCCGGAAGCGGGCCTGACCGGACATCATGCGCTCGTACGCCTCGGGCGCTCGCGACAGGGGCATCGTCTCCACCAGCGGCCGGATGCCGGAGCGCGAGCTGAACTCGAGGTTGTCCTCGTTCTCGATCGCGGAGCCGGTGAGGCTCCCGCTGATGGTGCGGGAACCGAGGATGAGGTCCGTCGTCGCGACGGAGACGGGGTCCATGGAGACGCCGACCACGACCATGTGCCCGCGCGGGGCGAGTCCGGGGACCAGCGGAGTCATCGAGGTGCCGCTCGCCGCGGTGGCGACGATGGCGTCCGCGCCGCCCAGCTTCTGGAGCGCGGCACCCGGGTCCTCGGCGGAGCTGTCGATGTAGTGGGTCGCGCCGAGCTCGACGGCGAGCTGCTCCTTTTCCCGGCCGCGGGCGATGGCCGCGACGCGGTAGCCGAGCCGGGCGGCGTACTGGAGGCCCAGATGGCCGAGGCCGCCGATGCCCTGGATCGCGACGAGGGCGCCGGGTCGGGCGTCGAGCCGGCGCAGGGCGCTGAAGGTCGTCAGTCCGGCGCAGAGCAGCGGGGCGGCGATGGTGGGGGAGAGGCCGTCCGGCACCCGGACCAGGCCGCTGCTGCGGGCGATGAGCACCTCCGCGTAGCCGCCGTCGGTGGTCGTGCCGGTCTGGGGCTGGTCGGTGCAGTTCACGAAGTCCCCGCGGCGGCACGGCGTGCACTCGCCGCAGTGGCCGTTGAGGAAGCCCACGCCCACGCGGTCGCCGACGTGCCAGGCGCCGACGCCTTCACCGACGGCGTCGATGACACCGACGACCTCGTGTCCGGGGACGATCGGCTGCGCCGGATCGGCTCGCAGGCCCTCCACGGCCAGCGCGTCGGAGTGGCAGACGCCGCAGCTCTCCACCCTCAGCCGCACATGCCCGGGGGGCGGTGTGGGGACCTCGCGGGTGACGAGCTCGAAGTTCCGTGCGCCTGTGACCTCGAATGCGCGATACGTGGACATGGTTCTCCTCGATGTGTCGACTGATGGCGTCGGGGCCCGGGTTCGGGCGCCACGTCGGTGGTGGCGCAGGGCCGCGGCGCAGTCCCTTCCGGTTCGCGCCGGAGCGAAGGGCGGGGCTGCGCCGCCATTTCAATATGACCGGTCGTCTCAGATGCGTCAAGCGCCTCCCTGCCACCTCGCGGGCAGGGCCGGCCCGGCGCGGGCCGTTGTAGCCGAAGGTCAGCGAAAGGAAGCTGTTGTCCTGCGAACCGCCGATGTAGGGGCGGGAGGACGCGGGCCACAGCTCGACGATCGCG
>NZ_JBEZXR010000106.1:0-22031 GCF_040638135.1 Streptomyces sp. NPDC026673
GCACACGCAGACACGGTAGGCGCCCTCAACGTTCTACGGGCCGGGCTGGTCCGTCGCGAAGCCCAAACGGCATAGCGAGAAGCCACCCCCTTCAGGGGGTGGAGGAGTCACGGTCTCCTGAGACGACCGGCGACGCACAGCGCCGGGCGAGGACGTGCGGTTACCGGGTGTGAGCGTGTGGAGTACGGGAAGTAGCGCCGGCAGGAAGCGGTGGGCACCGGCGGCATCCCGGCCGGTGCCCTCGACAGCTCGTACGTGGGGAGGGGGTCCCGCCGGGCCCCGGACACGTGGGCCGCGGGGCCCCGGACCGCCTCGTAGGCGGGCCGGGGCGTGTTCAGCCGCGATGGGTCTCCAGCAGTCGCAGCCACACTTCGCCGAGGGTGGGGAAGGCGGGGACGGCGTGCCAGAGCCGGTCCAGGGGCACTTCGCCGGCGACCGCGATGGTGGCCGAGTGCACCAGTTCTCCCACGCCGGGTCCGGCGAAAGTGACCCCGACGACGGTGTCGCGGTCGGTGTCGACGAGCATGCGGGCCTGTCCTCGGTAGTCCCGGCCGTACTGGTGGGCGCCGGCCACGCGGGCGAGGTCGTAGTCGACGACCTCGATGCGGCGTCCGCTGCGCTCGGCCTCGAGGCTGGTCATGCCGACGGCGGCGACCTCGGGGTGGGTGAAGACGACCTGGGGGACGGCCACGGAGTCGGCCGTCGCCGCGTGGGCGCCCCACGCGGTGTCGTCCACCGGCTCGCCGTGCGCGCGGGCGCCGATGACGGTGCCGGCGATCCGGGCCTGGTACTTGCCCTGATGCGTCATCAGGGCGCGGCGGTTGACGTCGCCCACGGCGTAGAGCCAGCCGCCGTCGACGCCGGTGACACGGAAGGTGTCGTCGACGGTCAGCCAGTCGCCGGGGGTGAGGCCGACGGTCTCCAGGCCGATGTCGCGGGTGTTCGGGGCACGCCCGGTGGCCAGCAGGATCTCGTCCGCGGCCAGTTGCCGGCCGTCGGAGAGCGTGATCCGCACCTCGCCGTCTGAGCCGCCCTCGCGGGTCAGGGAGGTGGCGGTGGTGTGGAAGCGGATGTCGACGCCGGCTTCGCGCAGTCCGTCGGTGACCAGTTCGCCGGCGAACGGTTCCATCCGCTGCAGGAGTCCGTTCTCGAGGACGAGCATGGTGACCTGGGAGCCGAGGGCCTGCCAGGCGGTGGCCATCTCGACGGCGACCACCCCGCCGCCGACGACGGCGAGGCGGCCGGGCACCTTGTCGGCGCTGGTGGCTTCGCGGCTGGTCCAGGGGCGGACGGTGTCGAGTCCGGGGATGGGGGGCAGGGCGGCGCGGGTGCCGGTGGACACGGCGACCGCGTGCCGGGCGGTCAGGGCGAGGGTGTCGCCCTCGGGGGTCTGCACGGCCACCTTCTTGGGGCCGGTGAGGCGGCCGTGGCCGCGGATCAGGTCGACGCCGACCGAGTCGAGCCAGTCGACCTGGTCCTCGTCCTTCCAGTACGAGGACATCTTGTCGCGGTGTGCGAGGACCGCCTCGACGTCCAGCGGGCCGGTCACCGCCGGGTCGAGTCCCGGTATGCGGCCGGCGTCGGCACGGGCCACCACCGGCCGCAGCAGCGCCTTGCTGGGGTCGCAGGCCCAGAACGAGCACTCGCCGCCGATCAGTTCGCGTTCGATGATCACGGTGCTGAGCCCCGCGGCGCGGGCGCGTTCGGCCACGTTCTCGCCGACCGGCCCTGCGCCGATGACGATCACGTCGTAGGTGCGGGTTGTCTCGTTCGTCACTGCTGCGTTCATCACTGTTGCGTTCCTTACTGTTCTGTTCCTCATGGCTTGCGTGACTCGGCCGGGACGCTGCGGCGGCCGCGGCGCGGGGGGTCGACGGGGCCGGTTGCGGGAGGCCGGCCCGTGGCGGCGAAGCCGTCCTTCGGTGCCGGTGCCGGTGCCGGCGCCCGTGGCGGCCGGAGCGCCGGGCGGCGGGGAGTACCCGTCCGCTCGCCCGGCGCTCCCGTGCAGGTTCCTCGGCCCGGACCGCGCGAACCGCTCCGGCCCGGACCGGCTGCCCTCCGGGCCGGAGACGGCCCGTTGCCGCCCTCGGGCGGGGGCTTGCGGGGGTGGTCAGCGGCCGGGGAGGCGCTGCGAGATCTCCTGGAGCACCCAGCCGTTGCCGTCCGGGTCGCTGAAGGTGAGGAAGGAGCCGTAGGAGGCGCGTTCCGGATGCAGGCCGGCCAGTCGCTCCTGGCCGGGACCGTGGTGGGTGACGTCCCCGTCCTCGTGGCCGTGGAAGAGGCCGCCCGCGTCGTGGAAGATCTCGCTGACCTCGATGCCCCGGCCGGCGAGCTCCGCGCGGGCCTCCTCGATGTCGGACACGATGAGGTACAGGCCCTGGAACGAGCCGGGGGCGATGGTGGTCATCCCCTCGCCGAAGATGATCGAGCACTCGGAGCCGGGCGGCGTGAAGTGCACCACCCGGAAGCTCTCGCCGGCCGCGTAGTCGACGTCCAGGCGGAAGCCGGCCTTCTCGTAGAAGGCCTTGGCCCGGTCGATGTCGGAGACGGGGAGCACGATCATTTCGAGCTTCATGTTCATGGGTGTGTCCTTGTTTCTCGATGTCGGTGAAGTACGCCGAATGCGTCACCGGTTCGACAGGTGGTGTTCGCGGCCGGGGCGCCGTGGCCCCGGCGGCTGCGGCTGCGTACGGCGATGACGGCCGCGCAGGGGGCGGCTCGTCCGCCGGGCTCCGGCCGGACGGCCTTGACGTGCGTGCACGTCAAGGTCGAGAAGGGGAGAGTGCGGCAAAGTCGTCCCAGGGGTGGGGGATTGCGGGCCGGGACTTCGCCGGCCGCGGGAGATGCGATCGTCCCTGCGATCTCCCGTTGCGGACCGGGCCCCCGCACGGGTCCACTGGGTTCGCGGCGGCGAACGTTGCGGCCGCCTTGTCGCCAGGCGCGCCCCGAGTCGGCCGCATCGGCGATTCGACGGCCGCCGGCGCCCCGCGGACGGGCGCCGGACGCGTCGGTGAAACGACTCGTTGCTAGGCGACCGTGAGCACGATCTTGCCCCGGATGTGCCCTCGGGCGGCGCGTTCGTGGGCGGTTTGCGCGTCGGCGAGCGCGAACGTGCTGTCGATCGCGACACGGACCGTGCCCGCGTCGAGCAGGCGTCCCAGTTCCGCGAGCTGCGCGCCGCTGGAGCGGACCTGGGTACCCGTGACGGTGACGCCCAGCTTCGCGGTCTCCTCTTCGTCGAATTCGCCGAAGAACACGGGGAACTGGGATCCGCCGCGCTTGAGCGTGCGCAGGAAGCGCCTGCTGTCGGGGCCGCCGACGGCGTCGAGAACGAGGTCGAGGTCGTGCACGAGTTCCTCGGGACGGCTCTTGGTGTAGTCGATGAACTCGTCGGCGCCGAGGTCTCGCAGGAACGCTTCATGCGCGCTCGACGCCACCGCGATGACCCGTGCGCCCTTCCACTTCGCAAGCTGCAGCGCGAAGTGGCCCACGCCGCCCGCTGCGCCGTTGATGAGCACGCTCGCGTTGGCGTCGAGTGGTACCGGACGATGTTGTGCCGTCTGGAAGGGCGAGGGGTGGTCGTGCCCGAGCTCGATCAGGAACTGCCACGCGGTGAGCCCGGCCATGGGCGCTCCGGCGGCGTGCACGTGATCGATGCCCGCCGGCTTGTGCGCGAGGTCCGACGTGGGCGCGGCCACGTACTCGGCATAGGTGCTGCCGTCGAAGCCGGGGAAGCGAAGGAGACCGAAGACC
The DNA here is from genome assembly GCF_040638135.1 of Streptomyces sp. NPDC026673. Taxonomy (NCBI): domain Bacteria; kingdom Bacillati; phylum Actinomycetota; class Actinomycetes; order Kitasatosporales; family Streptomycetaceae; genus Streptomyces; species Streptomyces sp. NPDC026673. The sequence continues at coordinate 3,754 of NZ_JBEZXR010000106.1, forward strand.
TCATCGCCGACGGAGAAGTCGTCCACATCCGCGGCGACGGCCGCGACGACGCCCGACAGGTCGGTACCCGGAATCACGGGCAGGCTGAACTTCGGCCGCGCGTGAGCGGGCAGGTTGGACATCCCGTCGCGCAGGTACCAGTCGGGAGGGTTGACGCCGACCGCGTGCACGCGAACGAGTACCTCGCCCGGTCCCGGCCGGGGAATGGGCACCTTCTCGTACCGCAGAACCTCGGGTCCGCCGTGCTCGTGGATCCGAACCGCCTTCATCGTGTGTGTCGTCATCGTTCTCTCCTGTTCGTGCTACGGGATAGGCCCGTGCGGATCGGCGATCCGCATGGATGGAGCACTGATCGGGATGGTCAAGGGGGACAGATGTGCGCCGACGCCAGGAAGATCCGCGACCACCTGCTCGCAGTCGTGCGGACCGCCATCGGCGAGGAAGGCGTCGAGAGGCCACTGCGCGACGTCGCGCGCAGGGCCGATCTCGGACCCGTGACGCGGCTGCGTCACTTGCCGACGCGCGGGGCGCTGCTCAAGGGCCCGCTCCGGACGAGGTTCGACGAGCCGACCGCGAAGGCGGGTGCTCTCGAGGGAGCCGGCTCGCCCGAGGACGCTCTCGTGTCGCGGCTACGCGACCGCGTGGCGTGGACAACCGGGTACCGGGGCGCGATCGTGCTGGTGGCAGCCGCGATCGAGGACACCGAGTCCACGCTCCGTGCGTGCGCCGGCCTCGTGGTGGACGGCACGGCGCTCACGAACGTCCCGGCTGTCCAGGGGCTTGAGGACTGCGGTCTGGCCAGTGATCACCATTGCGGTTCCCATCATGTGTCCGGTGCGGGGAGGAGCCGTTCTGCGTGAGTTCCAGAGAACCAGCCGGAGGGACGCCTGGGGGCGGCCAAGCAGGCCTCCCTTGGCCAGGGCCCGCTGATCCAGGTACTGCCAGACCCCCCATCCCTGTCCGTCACCGAGTCGGATGACGTCGGCTTGGTCAGAACTCGGAAGTCGTTCGGTGCGACCACAGGTCGACACCCGAGCAGCAAGCGAATTCACCCCTACCCGGCTCCGCGTACGTGGCGCATTTGTGCGTACTCGCCGCGAGACCACAGCCGGGCCTGCCCGCGGTCCGACCGGCGCCGGGCAACAGGAAACCCTTTCCCCCTTCTCCCCGCCCGGGGAACCTCCGCCGACCCGCCTTCGCGTTGATGAATCCGGGCCCTGCGGTCACGGCGAAATGCATTCGTCACGCCGGAGACGGAAGAGTGCAAGCGGCCATTTTCCATTTCGGGGGACTTCGGTAAAGGATTCCCCTTTCACCGCCCGGGCCGCTCTTTGGTGAACCTTGCCGGACGGTGCACCGGGGGTTAGCCTCGACGTATGGCCAAGGCCTCTCCCCGTTCGGATGACAACAGGGAACTGAGCGATTTTCTGCGCACGCGCCGCGCCCGGGTGGCTCCCGAGCAGGCCGGGGTCACGCCAAGAGCCAGTCGCCGTGTTCCCGGGCTCCGCCGTGAGGAGGTCGCTCTCTCGGCCGGACTGAGCGTGGACTACTACATCCGTCTGGAACGAGGACGGGTGTCCAACGCTTCGGAAGCGGTGTTGGAAGCCGTAGCCCGGGCTCTACGGCTGGACGAGGCGGAGCGCGCCTACCTGTTCGCACTGGCCAGGCCGAAGTCCCTGGCCAGAGTGGGCCGACCTGCCGTTCCCCGCCGAGTACGTCCGGGTGTGCACGTCCTGCTGGAGGCCTTGCAGTACGCCCCTTCGATAATTCTGGACGGCCGAATGGACGTCCTCGCCCTCAACCGGCTGGCCCGGGCACTTTTTGTCGATTTCGAGGCCATGCCGGTTGGTGAACGCAATATGGCGCGGTTCGTGTTTCTCGACCCCGCGGCGCGTGACCTTTTCATCGACTGGGACCAGGCCGCCCGCATGGTTGTCTCAGGGATGCACCTGTATGCGGGACAAAAGCCGAACGATCCACGCCTGACCGAGTTGATCGAAGAAATGACGGCCGCGGATACGGATTTTCACCGCTGGTGGGCCTCGCACGATGTGGAGGAGTTTTCGCACGGCACCAGACACTACCGGCACCCTTTGGTCGGCGACATCACCTTGAACTACGAGACTCTTGTCTTTCCGGGCGACCCGGATCAGTGGTTGTTCGTCAGTACCGCCGAACCCGGCTCGCCGTCTTACGAAGCCTTGCGTCGCCTTGCCGACCGGACGGACACCGACGCGGAGTGAAGCCGCCCCGGCTACCGCCCGCACCCTGGGGGATGGCTCCGGAACGGCCGGCTACGGCAACACGGGCGCAGGGGTGGTCGGTTCGGCGAGTACCGCATCGTGGGCGGTGGCCTTCAGCCGCTGCCCGTCCGGATCGAAGCCCCCTCGTTTCCCGGCTCCGGCTGGGCAGGCCCCGCGAGGGTTCCGACAGCCCCGCGGCGGACACGGCTTGCGGTATCGGTCCTGTCCGCGGCTTTCTGCGGGGACGCCGCATCCGCCAGGCCGTCCGCCGCCCGCCTGGTGAAGGTTCACGCGGCGGACGGCGACCCGGCTTCGACGAAGAGCGGTGCGAGAAGGGCAACACCATCCGCGCAACACCATTCTCGTCCCGCAGGCTTTACCGCGCGGGCGCTCCCGCGACCTCGGTACGCGAGGTCAGGTGAACTCGACCGGCGGAGTCGGGACTTCGCGTGCGGCATCGCGTACGTCGGCGTCCCCATGTGCCGCTGCCCACCGTGCGATGCGCGGCCTTCAGCCGGTCGGGCCGAGCAGCGCCCACGCGGACTGCCAGGGCCATCCGTGGGTGGCGTTCAGCGAGATGTTGAGGAGGGCCATCTCCTCGAGCGAGCGGGCCATGCGCAGTGCACCGGCGTCGATCGGCCGGAAACCGAGCGAGCCGAGGAACTCGGCGACGGTCTTCTTCGCCTCGGCGTCGTCCCCGGCGTAGAAGGCGTCGAGGGTCACGCCCTGCTCGGTGGGGTTGTTCAGGCGTCCGGCCAGGATGGTGTTGAAGGCCTTCACCACGGACGCGTCGGGCAGGTGGCGTTGCACGGTCTGGGCTGCCGCGGTCCCCTCGATCTCGAGGTCGGTGAGGGTGGCGTTCAGCGGGTTGGTGGCGTCGACGACGACCTTGCCGCGTACGGCGTCGGCCAGTTCGTCCGCCACGGCGGTCACCACGCCGCCGGGAACGGCCAGCACGACGATGTCCGCATCGCTCACCGCGTCCCGGTTGTTCTCGGCCGCCCGTGCTCCGGTCTCAGCCGCCGTTGCCGCGGCCTTCGCCGGGTCGCCCGCCGACACCGACACGGCGTGTCCGGCGGCCATCGCGGCCCTGCTCAGGGCCGCGCCCACGTTTCCCGCTCCGATGATGGCGATGTGCACTGCGATCTCCCCTTCTTGAACGTTCAGGTACCTGGAAAGACCGGGCGTGAGCCACATCTGTGACGCGCCACACCGCCGACTGCCTTCTCGCGGGTCGAGGGACATGCGGCTGCCGAGAACTCCGCAGTCCGGTCCGTCCCGGGTCACGGCCGCCCGGCGCCGGCCGCGCGGCGTGGGGTCGTGTCAGGCCGGTGCCGGCTGCACGCGGGGGCGGAGGCGTTCGCCTTGCGGCCCGAACAGGACCAGGTATTCGACCGGCGTGCCGGAGCCGGCGTTGGCGACCGCGTGAGGGGTGCGGGTGTCGAACTCGGCGACTTCTCCGGCGGTCAGGACGAGGTCGTGGTCGCCGAGTGCCAGCCACAGCCGCCCCGACAGCACGCACAGCCATTCGTACCCTTCGTGCGATACCTGGCGCGGTCGCGGCGGCCGGTCGTCGCCGGCCGGCAGGACGTGCTTGTGCGCGTGCAGCCCTCCGACGTAGAGGGTCAACGGCATGACCGTCTTGTCGTCCGCCGTACGCCGCACCGGGCGGGACGGCCTCTCCGGAGGAGCCTCGGGAGTGCCGGCCAGCGCGTCCAGGGAGACGCCGTACGCCTGCGCCAGGCGCAGCAGCAGTGCCAGGGTCGGTGGACGGAGGCCGTTCTCGATCCGGGACAGCGTGCTGGCGGCGATGCCGGTGGCCCGGCTGACATCGCGGAGCGTGTCCCCGCGTTCCTCGCGCGCGGCCCGAAGGCGCGGTCCCATGGCGGCCAGGACCGCGGCGACGTCGTCAGCCATTCTCACTCACCTCTCGTGCACTCTCCCTGACCTGCCATGTTGCCAAAACGTCAACGCAGGTCGCCTCCCCGGCCGTCGGCGCCGCATGATCGACGGGCACCGAAGCCACCGGGACACCCGAGGAGAAGCCATGCACCAGCCCACGCCGTCCGGCGACCCGCGCCACCGCACCGTGCCCGCGCCCGCCGGACGGATGCACCTGGTCGAGCAGGGCAGCGGGCCGCTGGTCCTGCTCGTCCACGGCTTCCCCGAGTCCTGGTACTCCTGGCGCCATCAGCTCCCGGCACTGGCTGCGGCGGGATACCGGGCGGTGGCCCTGGACGTGCGCGGCTACGGCCGCTCCTCCAAGCCGGCGCGGATCGGCGAGTACCGCATGCGCGCCCTGGTGGAGGACAACCTCGCTCTCGTGCGCGCCCTGGGCGAGGAGACGGCGGTGATCATCGGACACGACTGGGGCTCGAACATCGCCGCGACCTCCGCCCTGCTCCACCCCGAGGTCTTCCGTGCGGTGGGACTGCTCAGCGTCCCCTACGCCCCGCCCGGCGGCCCGCGCCCCAGCGACGTCTTCGCACGGATCGGCACGGACGAGGAGTTCTACGTCTCCTACTTCCAGCAGCCGGGCCGGGCCGAGGCCGAGATCGAGCCCGACGTGCGGGGCTGGCTCGCGGGGTTCTACGCGGCCCTGTCCGCCGACACCATGCCGTCCCAAGGGCAGCCCGACCCGCACTTCGTCAGCGCCGGCGGAACCCTGCGCGACCGCTTTCCCACCGGCCCGCTCCCGTCCTGGCTGACCGAGGCCGACCTGGACCACTACGCCGGGGAGTTCGAGCGCACCGGCCTGACGGGGGCACTGAACCGCTACCGGAACATGGACCGCGACTGGGAGGACCTCGCCGGGTTGGCCGGCACCCCCCTGACCCAGCCGTCCCTGTTCATCGGCGGCACCCTGGACGCCTCCACCACCTGGATGTCCGAAGCGATCGACGCCTACCCGACCACTCTGCCCGGCCTGGTCTCCGCCCACCTTCTGGACGGCTGCGGCCACTGGCTCCAGCAGGAACGCCCCCGCGAGGTCAACGACTTGCTGACCACGTGGCTGGCGGCACTGCCCGAGGCGGCGCTCCCGCGGTAGCGGGTCAGGGCGCCGGCGATGCCCGGCGAAGGCGAGGAAGCGCTCGGCCCGTGGGGGTACGGGCTCGCCGCAGGGCCCCATCGCACCGTGGCGGCCGCGGCATCGGGCCGGCGGGGCGGTCAAGGGCGCACGAGTACCTTCAGTGCTTCGCGGTCGTTCATCGCCCGGTAGCCGTCGGCGATGTCCTCCAGGCCGATCGTGCGGTCGAAGACCCGGCCGGGCCTGATCGAGCCGGTGAGGATGTGCGGCATGAGTTCGTCGATGTAGGCGCGGGCGGGGGCGACGCCGCCGGTCAGGGTGACGTTGCGCATGAAGTCGCCGAATCCGAACGGCACCTCGGAGTGCTGGGGCGCGCCGACCCGGCTGACCGTGCCGCCGTCGCGGACCACTCCGAAGCTCTGCACGATCGCGTCCTTGAGCCCGACGCATTCGAGGACCTTGCGGGTGCCCTCGCCGCCGGTCAGCTCGCGTACGCGGGCGATGCCCTCCTCACCACGCTCGGCGACCACGCCGGTGGCGCCGAAGTCGCGGCCCAGGTCGGTGCGCACCTGGTGGCGTCCCATGAGGATGATCTGTTCGGCGCCGAGCAGCTTCGCGCTGATGACGGCGGCCAGGCCCACCGCGCCGTCCCCGATCACGGTGACGCTGTCGCCGCGGGTGACACCGGCGGTGCGGGCGGCGTGGTAACCGGTGCACAGGATGTCGGACAAGGTGAGCAGGTCGGGCAGCAGCTCGGAGTCCTCGCCGACGGGCAGCTTGACCAGGGTGCCGTCGGCCTGCGGGACGCGTGCGGCCTGTCCCTGGCCGCCGTCGACACCGTTCACGCCCCACGTGCCTCCGTGCGCGCACGAGGTCTGCAGGCCCTCGCGGCAGTAGGCGCAGGTGTTGTCCGAGTAGACGAACGGGGCCACGACCACGTCGCCGGGCTTGACGCCGGCGACGGCGGAGCCGGTCTCCTCGACGACACCGAGGAACTCGTGGCCCATGTGACGGGGGTTGTCGGTGGAGGGCGCGGACTTGTAGGGCCACAGGTCGCTGCCGCAGATACACGACAGGACGATCCGTACGACCGCGTCAGTGGGGTTCTGGATCTTCGGGTCGGCGACGTCCTCGACACGGACGTCGTCGGCTCCGTACAGCAGGGTGGCGCGCATCGGCGCAGCTCCTTCGGAGATGGGAGGGGTGTGCGGGGCCGTTCTCGGCGGCAGCAGGGGGAGACCGCGGGTCAGCGCGGTTCCAGGCGCAGGGTGGAGGCTCGGGCCCGGTCGGTCAGGACGTGCTCGACGATGCCGGCGTATCGGCCGTACTTGGTGCGGTAGGCGGCATCGACATCCGCGTATTCGCCGGGGTCGGCCTCGCGGAAGACGACCTCCTGGCGTATGCCGCCGGCGTCGATGCGCCCCCGGTGGCGGGACTGGGTTCCGCGGTACCAGGAGCCCGCTGTGCCCTTGACCGAGCGGACGTACAGATTTGCGCCGGCGCGAACGACCCACATGGTCACCGGGTCGCGCAGGGTGCCGTCGCCGCGTTCGGATTCCAGGTCGAGCTCTTCGGCGTCACCGATCCGGTCCAGCCGGCCGCTGTTCCATCGGGTCATCGCTCGCTCCGTTCGCCGGTGTGGTTCAGGCTTCGGGGATGGCGCGGCCGTAGGCGGCCAGGGTGACGGCTTCGGGTTCGGGGCCGCCGCGACGGCCGGTCTCCAGTGCGTCGAGGGCGGCGAGTTCGCCGGCGGTGAGTTCAAAGTCGAAGACGTCGATGTTCTCGGCGATCCGCTCGCGACGGGTGGACTTGGGGATGACGGAGCGGCCCTGCTGGATGCCCCAGCGGAGCAGTACCTGGGCCGGGCTCTTGCCGTGTGTCTCGGCGATGCGGGTGACGGCCGGGTCCTGCAGGACGCTTCCGCGGTTCTCGCCGTATCCCGGGTAGAACGTGATCCCCCCGATCGGGGACCAGGCCTGGCTGACGATGTGGTGCTTGGCGCCGAAGTCGAGCACCGCGCGCTGCTGGAAGTAGGGGTGGATCTCCAGCTGGTTGACGGCGGGGACGACGGTGGTGGCGTCGAGGAGCGTGGTGAGGTGGTCGACCATGAAGTTGCTGACGCCGATGGCACGGACCCTGCCGTCGGCCAGGAGCCTCTCCAGGGCCCGGTAGGCCGCGAGGGTCTGGTCGAACTCGGACGGCAGCGCCTGGTGCAGGATGAGCAGGTCGATCTGGTCGACCCCGAGCTTGGCGGCGCTCTTGTCGAAGGCGTGCAGGGTCTGGTCGTATCCGTAGTCGCTGATCCAGATCTTGGTCTCGATGAAGATGTCGTCGCGCGGCCCCTCGAAGTCGCGGATGGCCTGGCCGACCTCGCGCTCGTTGCCGTAGGCGGCCGCGGTGTCGATGTGCCGGTAGCCCAATTCGAGGGCGGCGGTGACCGCGGACCGGGTCTCCTGGGGCGGAGTCTGGAAGACACCCAGTCCGAGGGCGGGCATGTGGATGCCGTTGTTGAGGGTGAGGGACTGCATCGGATTCACCTTTCGTTGCGAGTGGCCCGTGAGGGCACGACGAGGAGGGCGACGGCCAGGGCCGGCCGTACGGCAGAGCCCGGTGAGGGCGGTGCCCGAGCAGGCGGCGATGCCAGCGGCCGGGTGGCTCACGGGGACGTCGCCGGCCACGGTCCGTCCACCGGACTGGACGGCGCGCTGAGCCTGGGTGTCGACCGGACCCGAACCCGCGCCGGCGTCCGCGGGGGCGATCCCATCGACACCACCGGAGGTCAGGGGCACCGATGAGCACGGGGCCGACGGGCCCGGTCCGCCACGAGATCAGGCCGGCGACCGGTCCGAAGGCGGCGCCGAGACCGGCCACGGCGCGGTGGCCGGCCATCGCCCGGTCGCGGGCCCGGCCCTCGGCGAAGCTGCGTGTGAGGAGACAGAGCGGAGGGGGCCGGCACCGCGGCCCCGCTGCCCTGGAGCGCCCGGGCGCCGGTAGGCCGGCACTGACTCTGCGCGTCGCCGAACAGGAGCGAGGCCGCCGGGAGCACGACCGGCAACCTGCCCGACGCGTACCGCGTCGGCTTCGTAGGCGAGTGCTGCGCGCACGGTGTCCTCTCAGACCGATGGCGGACCGCGTGGCCCTTGACCTCTCCATGCAACGCCCTCGTGGCCCGCAGGTGGGAGTCACTGCCCTTCCAGGTAATGGCAGTACCTCGCAGCCGTCCGGCCACGGACCTACGGTGAAAGAACCGAACCGTTGCGGACCGATCAGGAGGAGCAGCCTGTGTTCCCGCACGCACATTCCGCCTCGGCACCCGGGCGTGCCGGGCAGGCGCCGCCTCGCACGGTCCCACCTGCTGGTGACAGCACGGGAGAGCCGCGAGCCGTGTCCGCTGCCGCGGGCATACGACGCCAGGGGTGGTGAGCATGGCGCCCGCAGAGAAGAGGAACCTGGCCTCGGAGGTCCGCGAGTTCCTGAGCACGCGAAGGGCCCGGATCACCCCGCAGCAGGCCGGGCTCCGGGTCTACGGCGGACAGCGTCGCGTCCCCGGACTGCGCCGTGAGGAGGTCGCCCTGCTCGCGGGCATGAGCGTCGACTACTACGTACGTCTCGAGCGCGGCAACCTCAGCGGCGCCTCCGACGCGGTGCTGGAGGCCCTGGCTCACGCCCTGCAACTCGATGAGGCGGAGCGCACCCACCTCTACGACCTGGCCCGCGCATCCACCGCCTCGGGACGGCGCCCCGCAGCGACCACATCACAGGTCCGGCCCACCCTTCTGCGGCTGCTCGACTCCATGGCCGACGTTCCCGCGTTCATACGCAACCGACGGTTCGACGTCCTGGCCGCCAACGCGCTGGGGCGAGCCCTGTACGCGCCCCTCTTCGACTCGCCACTGTTCGCTCAGCGCGGTCCCGTCAACAGCGCCCGCTTCCTGTTCCTGGACCCCGCGTCCCAGGATTTCTGGGTCGACTGGCACAAGGGAGCCGACGACGCGGTCGCCTTCCTGCGCACCGAGACGGGCAAAGCGCCGTACGACAAGGCGCTGACCGATCTGATCGGGGAGCTCACCACCAAGAGCGACGAGTTCGCGCGCCGCTGGGCCCACCATGACGTGAAGTTCCACCGTTCCGGCCTCAAGCGCCTGCGCCACCCCCTGGTCGGCGAGCTTGCGCTGCCCTACGAGGCGATGGAACTGCCCGCCGACCCGGGCCTGCGCCTGAACTTCTACACCCCCGAACCGGACTCGCGAGAGCGGGACGCCCTGGACCTGCTCGCCAGTTGGGCGGGCACCGGCACGGTGATCCCCGCAGCGAGCGACTGACGACACCACGAGGAGAACCACTCCATGCGCTACCGACCGCTGGGCCGCACCGGCGTCCAGGTCAGCCCGCTGTGCCTGGGCGCGATGATGTTCGGCCCCTGGGGCAACGACGACGAAGCCGACTCGACGCGCATCATCCACCGGGCGCTCGACGCCGGCGTCAACTTCGTCGACACGGCGGACGTGTACTCCGCCGGCGTCTCCGAGGAGATCGTCGGCCAGGCACTCAAGGGCCGCCGCGAGGACGTGTTCCTCGCGACCAAGTTCTTCATGCCCATGGACCAGGACGACCCCAACCAGCGCGGCGGTTCACGGCGCTGGATCATCCGCGAGGTCGAGAACTCGCTGCGGCGCCTGGACACCGACTACATCGATCTCTATCAGGTCCACCGCCCCAGCCCCGACACCGACGTCGCCGAAACCCTCGGTGCCCTCTCCGACCTCGTACACCAGGGCAAGATCCGCTACATCGGCTCCTCCTCCTACTCCGGCTCGCAGATCGTCGAAGCCCAGTGGACCTCCCGGGAGCGCCACCTGGAACGCTTCGTGACCGAACAGCCCCCGTACTCCATTCTGGTTCGCGGCATCGAGGAAGACGTACTGCCCACCGCGCGCCGCCACGGCATGGGCACGCTGACCTACAGCCCGCTCGCCGGGGGCTGGCTCTCGGGCCGCTACCGCAAGGACACTTCGTCAGGTCCGGCCTCCACGGCGCGCCCGCCGGCCCGCTTCGACATGAGCACCCCGGCCAACCAGCGCAAACTCGACGCCGCGGACCAACTGTTTCGCCTGGCCGATGAAGCGGGTCTCACCCTGATCGAGATGGCCGTCGCCTTTGTGATCAACCACCCCGGCGTCACCTCGGCGATCATCGGGCCGCGCACCATGGAACAGCTCGAAGCGTTCCTGCCCGCGGCCGAGATCACCCTGTCCACCGATGTGCTCGACCGCATCGACGAGATCGTGGCTCCCGGTGTGACGGTCAACCCCGCCGACAACAGCTACGGCGACTTCGAGCTGCGAGCCGACCAACGACGCCGCTGATCAGCCGGCGGCGCGGGGCGCTCCATCGTCATTCGGCTTCGCGGCGCAGCCGACCCGGCGCGTACCGGTGGCCCGCCGCGCGTGCCGCGCGGCGGAATTGGTCCGGTGTTCCGCTCGCGGAATGGTCCGCGTGTGTGGGTGCGCGCCCGCCTAGGTTCGGGTGATGACCGCTGACGCGCCCGCGCCCCTGAAGATCTGTGTCTTTCTCTCCGCCGCCGACCTCGACGAGCGCTACACGGGGCCGGCCCGCGAGTTCGCGGAGCTCGTCGGCGCGGGGGGCCACACCCTGGTGTGGGGCGGGTCGGACACCGGGCTGATGAAGGTCGTCGCCGACGCCGTCCGGGAGTCGGGCGGGCGGCTCGCCGGGGTCTCGGTCGGCTTCCTGCGGGAGTGGGCCAGGCAGGACGCGGACGAGATGGTCTTCGCCGAGGACCTGGCCTCGCGGAAAGCCTGGTTGCTCGCGGCGTGCGACGCCGTCGTGGTGATGGCCGGCGGCATGGGAACCCTGGACGAGGCGACCGAGGTCCTGGAGTTGCGGAAGCACGGTCTGCACGACAAGCCCGTCGTGTTGCTGAACACGGCGGGCTTCTACGACGGGTTGATCCTCCAGCTCCAGCGGATGGAGGAGGAGGGCTTCCTGCCGGTGCCCCTGGCGGGACTGGTCCTCGTCGCCGACACCGGTGCCGCCGCGCTCGCCCACCTGGAGGCGTCCCTCGGGTCGGCCCGGGACGTCGTCCCCGCGGAGCGCGTCCTCAGCTGAGCGCCTGGGGCAACACGCCGCACAGGGTGTCCAGTGCGCCCTTCCACGTGCTGTCCGAGGGCGCCGCGTAGTTGACCACGAGGGCGTCCCGCTCGGGCAGCCGCCAGCCGGAGTCCCGCGCTTCATGGCCGAAGTCCCTCAGCCCGCTCACCGCGAGACCCTCCCGGGCCGCGGCCTGGACGACCGAGTCCTCGGTTCCTGCGGGGAGTTCGAGGACGACCTGCAGCCCCGCCGCCATGCCGGCCGCCCGCACGCCGGGCGCCCGCTCCGCCAGGGCGGCGACCAGCTGGTCGCGGCGGCGCCGGTAGCGCTGGCGCATCGACCGTACATGCCGGTCGTAGGCGCCCGAGGAGATGAACTCCGCGAGCGTGAGCTGCTCGAGGGTGCTGGACATGTAGTCGCCGTACCCCTTGGCCTCCACGACCTCCGGGACCAGCTCCTCCGGGAGCACCATCCAGCCGAGCCGCACCCCGGGGGCCAGTGACTTGCTCGCCGAGCCGAAGTACACCACGCACTGCGGGTCGAGGCCCTGGAGGGCGCCCACGGGCTGGCGGTCGTACCGGAACTCCCCGTCGTAGTCGTCCTCCAGGATCAGGCCGCCGGTGTCCCGAGCCCAGGCGACGGCTGCCGTGCGCCGCTCCGGGGACAGGGCGACTCCGGTCGGGTACTGGTGTGCCGGGGTCATCAGCACCGCGCCCACCTCCCGCAGGCGGGCCAGGTCGTCGGTGCGTGCGCCGCGTTCGTCGACGTACAGGGGCGGGGTCCGCAGGCCGGCGGTGGTCAGCAGATCGCGGTAGAGGTCCAGGCCGTACGCCTCGACGGCCACCGCTCGCGCCTCGCGCATCCTGAGGACCTGCGCCATCAGGGCCAGTCCGTGGTGGAATCCGGAGCAGACGACGATCCGCTCCGGCTCGGCGTACACCCCGCGGGCGCGCGCCAGGTAGTCCGCGAGCGCGGTACGCAGTTCGATACGGCCGCGGGGGTCGCCGTAGCCCAGGGCGTCGTTCGGTGCGGCGGTCAGGGCGCGGCGGGCGGCGGCGAGCCACTGGCCGCGGGGGAACCTCGCGAGGTCCGGCGCACCGGGCTGCATGACGTACCGGGGGCGGGTCCCCACGGGCCGGGCGCGGGCGGCGCCCGCCGGGGGGCTGTGCGGTTCGGCCCGGGGGGCCACCCGGGTCCCGGAGCCCTGCCGGGCGGTGAGCCAGCCTTCGGCGACCAGCTCCGCGTAGGCCTCGACGACGGTGTTGCGGGAGACGCCCAGGTCCGCGGCGAGCGAGCGGGAGGGCGGCAGCCGGGTGCCGGGCGCCAGGCGCCCCGTGCGCACGGCGTTCCGCAGCGCGTCGGTGAGCCCGGTGCGCAGCTTGGTCCCCCGCAGTTCCAGGTGCAGGTCGGCGCCGATCGAGGTCGGAGGCGGGTCGGCGGCGGAATTGGTCTGGGAAGCGCTCATGTAATTGGACCATACTCCAGTACCACCCGATCCTTAGCGTTGCGGGCATGACGATGAACGAGGCACATCAGCACACCACCCGCCTTCCGGAGCACACCACCCGCCTTCCGGAGCACACCGCGCGCATGGACTGGGCGAAGCTCGCCCCCGAGGCCTTCAAGGCGCTGGTGCGCCTGGACTCGGCCGCGGGCCGCGGGGTCGACGCCGGCCTCCTGCACCTGGTCAAGGTCCGCGCGTCGCAGATCAACCACTGCGCCTTCTGCCTGGACATGCACAGCAAGGACGCCATGGCCGCCGGCGAGTCCGCGGAGCGCGTCATCCAGCTCGGCGCCTGGACGGAGGCGAGGCACTTCTACACGGCACAGGAGATCGCGGCGATCGAGCTCACCGAGGCGATCACCGTCGTGACGGACGGATTCGTGCCGGACGAGGTGTACGCCAGGGCCGCCGCGCAGTTCGACGAGACCGAACTGGCGCACCTCATCGCCGCGATCGTGGCGATCAACGCCTTCAACCGCATCGGCGTCTCGACGCGCATGGTCCCCGGCCACTACACCCCGAGCGCCTGACCCGCCCGTCCGGCCGGGGCCCGGACCGACCCCGCGCGCGGGGTCCGGTTCCCCGCCCCACCGGGCCGGCCCGGTGGCCTGCCGCGTCCCCCGCTCACGTCCCCCGCGCGTGGCTTCCTCCCCGGCAGCAGACGCCAGGGGAGCCCCGCCGACGACCACACCGACCAGGAGATCCAGGTGGGTACCGCTTCCCCTCCGCCACGCCGGCCGGCCCTCGCCCGGGCCGCCGACGAGTTCGTCCTCACGACCGTCCTGCTGTTCCTCGCGGTGACGGTCGTGCGATGGCTGCGTGACCCGCGCTCGCCCCTCTACATCGCCGACCTGCGCGTCGCACTCGTCGTCATCGGTGCCGTCAGCGGGGCCATCCTCACCGGCCTGATCCTCAGCCCTCCCGGACGGCGCAGCGGCGGCCACACGAACCCCGCCGTCACCGTCGGCCTGTGGCTGATGGACGCCTTCCCGGGCCGGCGCGTCCTGCCGTACGTGCTCGCCCAGCTCGCCGGTTCCGCCGCCGGTACGGGCCTGGCACGCCTTGCCTGGGGTCCGGCGGTGGCGCTCCCGTCGGTCTCGCACGCCGCGATCCGGCCCGCCCCGACCTGGCAGCCCGTAGAGGTCCTCGTGGCGGAGATCGGGGGCATGCTCGCGCTGACCCTCGTCGTCGCCTTCTTCGTCGCCCACCCCCGCTTCATCCGCGGCCTGGCGCCCGTCATCGGGCTGTCCGTGGGGGTGGTGATCGCCACGCTCGGCCCGCGCAGCGGAGGCTCGGTCAACCCGGCCCGCCAGTTCGGCCCCGCGGCCTTCTCCGGGCAGACCACCGACCTCGCGATCTACCTGGGCGGGCCCATCATCGGAGCGGCACTCGGGGCCGGGCTGTACAGGCTGCTCGTCCGGGCGCGCCGCACCCCCGCGACCGCGGCGGGCGACACCGCCCCGTCGGGCACGCGGCGTGTCCAACTGCTGGTCGGCGGCGCGTTGTTCGTGTCGGCGTTCAGCCTCCGGCCCGCGATCACCAGCCTCGGCCCCCTGCTGGAGGAGGTCCGTGCCTCCCTCGGCATGAGCGGCACGGTGGCGGGGCTGCTCACCTCCCTGCCGGCCCTGTCGTTCGCCGTGTTCGGCGCCGCGGCACCCAGGCTGTCCCGCCGGTACGGTCCGGCGGCCGTGATCTGCGCGGGGATGGCACTGGTCGCCGCCGGCCTCTTCCTGCGCCCCTTCACCGGGCACACCGTGCCGTTCCTCGCCGCCAGCGCGCTGGCCCTGAGCGGCATAGCCGTCGGCAACGTCCTGATGCCCGTCGTCGTCAAACGCTGGTTCCCGCACCGCGTCGGCACCATGACCGGCCTGTACGCGATGGCCCTCTCCTGCGGAACGGCCCTGGCCGCGGCGCTCAGCGTCCCGGTGACCGGCGCCCTGGGCGGCGACTGGAGGCTCGGCCTGACCGCCTGGGGCGCGGTCGGCGCCCTCGCCGTGCTGCCCTGGCTGCCCCTGGTACGGGACCGCACCGCGGCCGTCGCGGGCGCGTTCGGTGGCACTCCGGCCGTGTCGGCGGGCCGTATCACGGGCAGTCCCACGGCCTGGGCGCTCACCGTCTACTTCGGGCTCCAGTCGGCCGCCGCCTTCGTCGCCATGGGCTGGCTGCCGCAGATCCTCCGGGACGCGGGCGTCTCCGCCTCCGCCGCCGGCCTGATGCTGGGGGTCTCGATGGCGGTGGGCGTGCCCCTGTCCTTCGTGCTGCCCGCGATCGGCGGCCGGCTGAACGGCCAGGGACCTCTCGTCGTCGTCCTGGGCCTGTTCGGGATCGTCGGCTACACGGGGCTGTGGGCGGCGCCCGCGGCCGCGCCGTGGCTGTGGACCGTGCTCATCGGCGTCTCCAACTGCGCCTTCTCGCTGGCCCTCACCATGATCGGGATGCGCGCCCGTACCGGCCCCGGCGTCGTACGGCTCTCCGCCTTCGTGCAGTGCGCCGGGTACCTCCTCGCCGTCCCCGCGCCCATCCTCATCGGAGCCCTGTACCAGCACACCGGCGGATGGGACCTGCCCGTTGCCGTGATGCTCCTGCTGCTCGTGCCGCAGATCGCCGCGGGCGTGCTCGCGGGCCGGGACCGCACGGTGGAGGACGAACTCCGGCGCGGCGCGAAGCCCTCCGCCCCTCCGCGACCGGCGCGCCGCCCTGAACGCTCCCGGCTCAGGGCCCGCGACCAGTAGCCGCCCCCGGTCCGACCCGTCGCGGGGAAGCCCCGCGCGCGACAGCCCGACACAACGAAGGGGACCTCCTGAGCACAAAAATCGATCGACACGCAGCGCGGGCACGGTCCCTGGTACGGGACCCGGCTAACCCGGCGAACGATCCCGTCGACGAACAGCGCCGGCCCACGGGCGCGAGGCTCGCGGGCCGGCACGCGTCGTCGTGGAGACGGCGGACATCGGGCGGCGGGGCGCGGCCGGGATCAGCCCAGGGTGCCCATCCGGCGGACGGCCTCGGTGAGGATCTCCGGCGACGTGGCGAAGTTGAGGCGTACGTGCCCCGCGCCGCCCGTGCCGAACTCCAGGCCCGAGGAGAGGGCGACCCGGCCGCGTTCCAGGAAGGCGGCCGCGGGATCGTCGCCGAGACCGAGGGCGCGGCAGTCCAGCCACGCCAGGTATGTCCCCTCTGGCCGCTGGTACCGGACACCGGGAAGGTGCCGCTCGAGCAGTTCGCCGAGGAGGCGCCGGTTGTCGTCGAGGCCGGCGAGCAGCGCGTCCAGCCAGCGGCCGCCGTGCCGCAGGGCGGCGGTCTGGGCGATGACGCCGATGCCGCTCAGCTCATGGGCGACGCTCAGGGGGATGCGCCGCAGGGCGTCGTCCGCCTCCTGCGCCCAGGCGAGCATGCCGGCGCGGAAGCCCGACAGGTGCCACCCCTTGGAGGCGGAGTAGACGGCCACTGCGTCCTCGGCGCCGGGGACCGAGAGGTACGGCACATGGCGCGCGCCGGCCGGAACGAGCGGCGCGTGGATCTCGTTCGAGACGACCCGGACCCCGAAGTGGCGCGCCAGTCCCGCCACCGCGGCCAGTTCCTCCGCCGTGTGGACCGTCCCGGTCGGGTTGTGGGGGCTGCACAGCAGGAAGGCCGTGGGGCGGCCGCCGTCGACCGTCCGGCCGAACGCGGCCCGCAGCGCCTCCAGGTCGATGCGGTGGTCGGGACCCAGCGGGGCCTCCACGACGCGGCGGCCGAGCCCCTCCGCGATGTGCCGGTGCGGCCCGTACCCAGGGGAGTTGACGACGACCACGTCCCCGGGCGCCGTCGTCACCTTGAGCGTCTCGGCGATGCCCGTCAGGGCGGAGGGGACGACCATCGTCCGCTCCGTCGCCATGCGCCATCCCCAGCGCTCCTGGGCGAACTGACCCCAGGCCTCCGCCATCGCCGCGTCGAAGGGCGGGTAGCCGGTGTCCCCGCGTTCGAAGGCCAAGGACACCGCGTCCACAACCTCGGGAGCCGGGGTCGCGTCCATGTCGGCGATCCACAGCGGCAGGACGTCCTCCGGATGGTGACGCCACTTGACGCCCTTGCGACGGCGCAGTTCGTCGATCGTCAGGCTGCGCAGCGGATTGCCCGCCCGCCGAGCCGTGCCGTCGATCGCCTCGGATCCCGCGGGTGCCATGACTCTCCTCCGGTGGACGTGCGACGCGGTCACGCGCCGGGTCCGCCGGGACGGACCCGTCACCGGAGACCGTGAGCGCGGCTTCCGGACTGCCGTCCTCACCCTAACAGAGTGCTTGATGCATCAAGGATGTGGCGATGTTCTGCGGGGGCGAGGCGGTACCGGTCCGGTCCTTCCGCCGCGCGTCACCCCGAGATGCGGGCCTCGATCCCGTCGAGCAGGAAGTCGAGACCCGTCCGGAAGGTGTCGTCGGCGTCCAGGTGGGCGGCATCGCGCACCACCGTGGCCAACGCGGGGAATCGGCCGGTGGCGAAGGTCTGCTCCAGATAGGGGCCGAGCGAGGCCTGCCAGCGCTTCTCGTCCATCCCGGTGGCCCGCTCGGCACGCCGCTCGGCGATCTCCCGACGCACCGCGCCGATCACGTACGCGTTGACCGCGGCGACCACGGGCATGACGGCATCCATGCCGACGCCGTCCAGTGCGGCCACCACGGTCTCCCCGGTGGCCAGGGCGTGCGGCCCGAGTTGGGGCCGGCCGCCCAGGAGGTCGGCGAGCCATTCGTGTTCGTGAGCGGCCTGCCGAGTGGATTCGGCAAGAGACCGGAGCACCTCCCGCCAGCCGTCTGCGACCGGTCGGATCTCGGCGTGGACGGCGCGAACTCCCGGGTCCGCGCGCTGCTCACCGACGCCCGCCCGGCCCATATCGGCCAGAACGTCGTCGAGATCGGCATTCCCGGCATCGACCGCACGCACCCCGACCTGGCGGCGATGGCCGGACGCGGCATCTACCGCTGATCTTGCGAGGGTGTCCCGGTCTTCAGGCTGGGGGTGAATCTCAATCTCTGGTGTGTTCTGACCTCAGCTATGGGCACGGGTCCGTACTGTCTGCCCGCGTCCACGGCTGGCCGCGCTCAGTCCGGCTGCTTCTGCTGCGCGATGTAGTCCTTGACCACCTGGAGCGGGGCACCGCCGCATGAGCCCGTGAAGTAGGAGGGCGACCAGAACCGGCCGTGCGTGATCGCCTGGTTGGCCCGGTCGGTGAACTCGGCGCGCAGGCGGCGGGACGAGACGCCCTTGAGGCTGTTGACCAGGCTGGCGAGCGCGACCTTCGGTGGGTAGTGCACGAGCAGGTGGACGTGGTCAGGCTCGCCGTTGAACTCCTTCAGTTCCGCGCCGAAGTCGTCGCACACCTTGCGCATGACCTCTTCGCAGCGCGTCAGCATCTCGTCGT
>NZ_JBEZXR010000107.1:0-21996 GCF_040638135.1 Streptomyces sp. NPDC026673
GGCCCGGGGGAGTTGTCGAATCGTCCGAGTAGCCCACTACGAGGACGACTCTCCGCCTTGCGATGCACCGCACCTGGGGGCACCTCCCAGCGCCAGCTGGGGGAGCCGCTGGGCCCGCCCTTCGGGCGGTGGGGGCACCTCCCAGCGGTAGCTGGGGGAGCTCATTTGACGACACGACCCAGGACGCCGGGACGCCGCCATGGCACCCCGGGTCCTGCGCTCGACGGTGTCGCGGGCCCCGTGGGCACCCGCCGCCCGGCGTCACGCGGGCAGCGTCACACCCGTGGCGGCGATCGGATGATCCGAGGCGCACGCTTTCAGGTGAGCGCGGGCTCCGGTTGTGCTGCGGGCGCGGGCGCGGGCGCGGGCGCGGGGGTGGCGGCCAGTTCCTCCTCCGCCCAGACGACCTTGCCGCCCGACACCGAACGCGCTCCCCACCGGCGGGAGAGCTGGGCGACCAGGAAGAGGCCGCGGCCGTTCTCGTCGGCGGTGTTCGCATGACGCAGACGTGGTGACGGCACGCTGGTGTCGAACACCTCGCAGGTGAGGACCTGGTGCTGGATCAGGCGCAGTCGGACCGGTCCGGTGCTGTGGCGGACGGCGTTGGTGACCAGCTCACTGACGATCAGTCTCGTGGGGTCGTCGAGCCCCTCCAGTCCCCACTCGGCCAGCTGACGGGACGCCAGGTCACGGGCGCTGCGGACGGCCGTCTGGTCGCTGGGCAGCGTCCAGGAGGCGACCTGGGCGGGCTTGAGCGAGCGGGTCCTGACCAGCAGCATCGTGACGTCGTCGGGTGGTGCCTCGCCGGCGACGGACTCCACCGCGCGGGTGCAGACGTCGTCGAGATCCCGGCCCGGCCGGGCCAGAGCCGCGCCCAGCCGGCGCATGCCCTCCTCGATGTCGTGGTCGCGGGTCTCGATCAGGCCGTCGGTGTACAGGGCGAGGAGGCTTCCCTCGGGCAGTTCCATCTCGACGGATTCGAAGGGCACTCCCACGCCGAAGCCGAGCGGGGTTCCGGTGGGAAGGTCGGGGAAGCTGACCCCGCCCTCCGGGTCGACGATCGCGGGCGGGGGGTGTCCGGCCCGCGCCATGGCGCACCGCCGGGTGACCGGGTCGTAGACGGCGTACAGACAGGTGGCGCCGACGACGGCGGGGGCACGCTCCGAGCAGTCGGCCTCCTCCTCGGCCAGGCGCTGGACCGTGTCGTCGAGGTGGGTCAGCAGCTCGTCGGGCGGCAGTTCCATGTCGGCGAGCGTGTGGACGGCGGTGCGGAGCCGCCCCATCGTGGCGGCGGCGTTGATGCCGTGCCCGACCACGTCGCCGACGACGAGGGCGACGCGAGCGCCGGAGAGCGGGATCACGTCGAACCAGTCGCCTCCGACACCGTGGTCGATGTCGGCGGGCAGGTAGCGCGAGACGGCTTCGACCGCCGTGCCGCCCTTCAGGCGCTGCGGGAGCAGGTTGCGTTGCAGCGCGAGGGCGGCGGTGTGTTCGCGCGCGAAGCGTCGGGCGTTGTCCAGGGACAGCGCGGCGCGGGCGACGAGCTCCTCGGCGAGGAGGCGGTCGATCTCCTGGAACGGGGCCGGGTTGTCGGTGCGGACGAACAACGCCACGCCCAGCAGGGCGCGTCGCGCACGAATGGGTACGAGCATCACGGAGTGGATGCCGTGCTGGTGGATCTTCTCCGCCCGCACCGGGTCGTGGTCGATCCAGGTGCCCGCTGCGGAGTTCAGGATCGGCTCCAGGTAGGGCCGCCCGGTACGCAGGACGTCGGTGAAGGGGGAGACGGGCGGAATGGTGACCGGCTCGCCGCGTACCCACGGGGATTCCGGGACGCCGTGGTGGATCGAGGCCAGTCCGGCACGCCGCAGCTGCGGTACGCGATCCTCCGTCGAGCCGATGCGGACCGGGGGTCCCTCGCCGAACGGGACGGACTGTTCGAGGTCGACGGCGGCGAAGTCGGCGAACAGGGACACGGCGAGGTCGGCCAGTTCCTGGCTGGTCTGGATCACGTCCAGGGTGCTGCCCAGGCGGGTACTGGCCTGGCTGAGGAGCGCCAGGCGCTCGCGCGCCTGATGGCTCTCGGTGAGGTCGACGCTGATGGCGCACACACCGATGGCCTGACCGTCGGCGCCCTGAAGGCAGAAGAACGAGGCCGCGAAGGTGTGGTCCCGGCGCTGACCCGTCGCCAGCGACGAGCGGTACTCGTGGACCCTGGTGGTGCCGCTCTGCAGCACCTGGCGCATTACGCCCTCGAGTGCCTCGGCCTTGGCGTCGGGCCACGCTTCGGTGAAGCGACGCCCAAGGCGCCGGTCACGGGGGATGTTGTCGTGGCTCTCCATCGTCTCGTTGGCCCATGCGCACCGCAGTCCCACGTCACGAATGGAGACGCCGATCGATGCGGGGGTGGCGATCGAGTCCTGGACCGATCCGTTCACCGCTTCTCCGGACGGCGGCCCGGCTTCGCTCACGGTCACGAGCCACCGCACGGCCGTGTCCTGTCCCCGCAGCAGCGACAGCCGCAGGCCGACGTCGAACAGCCGGCCGTCCCGGTGGCGCACGGCCGCCGTGCCCGACCAGCCGTTGTGGGCGCGGCACTGCTCGATGAACGCCGAGATCGACTCCGCTTCCTCGGGAGACGGCAGTACGAGCGCGGCGGGCCGGCCCACCACGTCGCGGGCGCTGTATCCGACGAGCTGCTCCGCGGCCTGCGTCCATGCGACCACGGTTCCGTGCTCGTCGATCATCATGATCGCCGACTCGGTTGCCTTGTGCGTGTTCTGGCGACTACCGATCGTCACCGTGTCAGTGCTGGCCATCGCGCTGCAGTCCTTGGGGATAGGGGAGAAGGCGGAGGACGTGTGCGGGTGCGGGGAGCCGATGAGCGAGTGGCTGTGCCTCCCGCGGGGAGACGGTCGCCCCGTGCCCCCTGTGACGGAGCGGATGCGAGCGTCGATTCTGCCTCGTTTGCACCTTTTCGGAAGTTGACCGGGTGGTGCCCCGATCTGTGACACCGGTCGCACTCCAAGGCCGCGATCGGGTCGCGCCGGCGCCGACGCGGCCGTGTCGGGGGGCGGGGACCGTGCCACGTGGGAGGCGGCATGACGAGGGGCACGGCGCTCCCGTCCACACCGCGGAACGCCGGCAGCCATCACCCCGGGATCCTCAGCGGCGGGAACGAGGAGGCCGGGCCGCACGCCACGGCCCGGTCAGGTGGTCGAACCCGAGGGGGCGCAGGTGTGGCGCGTTCCCGTGCCTGGTCCGTAGGCGGCGCTCACACCTCCGGGCCGAGAGGGCCGGCCGTCGCGGCTGTGCCACGCAACGACTCCCAGTCCACTGTCCGGTCGCACCACCGGTGCAGGAGGGTGGCATCGTGGCCCACGGCGATCAGGCCCGCGCCGGTCGCGGCGCGATACTCCTCGACGACGTTGACCAGCGCGGCCGTGGTGGAGGCGTCGAGCATCGAGGTCATCTCGTCGCAGATCAGCCAACGAGGGCGCAGTACGAGGGCGCGGGCGAGGCAGGCACGCTGGAGCTGGCCGTCGCTGACCTCGTGCGGTCGTCGTCGCAGGAGGTCCTCGGTGAGGCCGGTGGTGGCCGCGAGGCGGCCGATCCGTTCTGCGATGTCGTCGCGGTTCCCCGTGGCCCGCAGCGGCTCGGCGATCAGGTCGCCGAGAGTCAGCCGGGGGTCGGCGGACAGCCGGGGCTGCTGGAAGACGACACCGACGGCGGTGCGCTGTGCGCGCGGGGCACGGTGACGCCAGCGCCGTACGGTTTCGCCGTCGAGCAGCAGGGTTCCGGAGTCGGGCCGGTGCAGCAGGGCCGCGATGCGGGCGAGGGTCGACTTGCCGCATCCGCTGGGGCCGAGCAGCCCGACCGACTCGCCGGCCGCGACGGACAGCCAGGCGTCCCGTACGACGGGTGCCCGCCGGTCGTATCCGGCGGTGATGGCTCGCAGCTCAAGCACGGCGCTCCTCCGTGACGTGCGGATGGTGGCAGGCGACGGCACCGGTCATCGGGGGTCGCGTGCCGCATGCGTCGCTGGTCCGTGCGCAGCGTTCGGCGAAGGCGCAGCCGCTGGGCAGGTTCCCCAGCTCGGGCGGCATGCCGGGGATGGGGGCGAAGGCTCGGTCGGGAAGGGCCCGGAGCAGGCCGAGGCTGTACGGGTGGCGGGGCCCGGGGGAGCCGAAGAAGTCGGCGGCGTCGGCCAGTTCCACGATCCGGCCCGCGTACATGACGGCGATCCGGTCCGCGATGCGTTCCGCCGCGGCCAGGTCGTGGGTGATCATCAGTAGTCCTCGCCCCGTGTGCGTCGGCTGGGTGGGGGCGTTCACGTGGCGCCGCAGCTCGTCGACCGTGTGCTTCACCAGGCCACGGTCGAGGCCGGTGGTCGGCTCGTCGGCGAGGAGCAGGGGTGCGTCGCCGACCAGGGCCAGAGCGGTGGCGGCGCGCTGGGCGAGGCCGCCGGAGAGTTCGTGCGGATAGCGGTCGAGGTGGTCGGTGGGGAACGCGGTGCGTGCCGCGGCGGCTTCGGCGGCGGCACGGACGGCGGTGCGGCCCCGTGCCGGGGTGAGTGCCGCGATGGTTTCCTCGAGGTGGGACCGGATGGTGCGGACCGGGGTCAGGTGTGCGGCCGGGCTCTGCGGGATGAGGCCGACCCGGCGGCCCCGCACCTCGCGGGCAAGGGTCCGTTCACCGGCGGAGAGCAGGTCGAGGTCACCGAGGCGGGCCTCGCCGGCGGTCTGGGTGTTGGCGGGAAGGAGGCCCAGCAGCGCGGAGGCGAGCACGGACTTGCCGCAGCCGCTCTCACCGATCAGGGCCAGGCACTCGCCCGGCGCCACGTCGAAGTGCGCGTCGCTGACGGCGGCGACGCGGCGCCCGCCCGGCATGAGGAAACGTACGGACAGCCCCCGTACCGACAGCAGCGGGCTCGGGCTGGTCACCAGGTTCCTCCGAGGGTGCCCCGGCCTTCGGGCCGGGGAGGAATCGGAACCCCGGGAGCACGGCAGGAAAGAGGGGTTTCGCCCCCAGGGTGAAAGACCTTTGGGTGGCGAGTGCGTGGTGCCGAGCGAGAACCAAGCCGGTGCGACGGCGCGTTGCGAGAACCAAGCGCGAGCCACCTCGGCTTTGCCGTACACAACCGGGCAGGTTCCGTCCCGGCTGGTGTTGAGGGAGTGAGACCTCGCGGGTCGCTGACCTGCGGGGCTTCCTGAGCCAGGAATCCCCCGGCTCCAGCAGGGGGAGGGTTCAAAGCATGAGCTCCGATCGGCGGCGAGGGTTGATGCGTTCCCGCCACGCTCCGGCGAGGCCGGCGATGGCGAGGGTGGGGACGATGATGAAGATGCCGGGGAACAGGGCCGGCCACCACTGGCCCGCCAGGAGCGGCCCGCGGGCGCTCTGGATGAGGGTGCCCAGGCTCGCCGCGTGGGTGGGCAGCCCGAGGCCGAGGAAGGACAGGGCCGACTCGTGCCACATGGCGTGGGGCACCATCAGGACCGCGGCGAGTGCTGCCTGGGGCAGTACGCCGGGCAGCAGGTGCCGCATCGCCACGCGCCACCGGGAGGCGCCTCCGGAGACGGCGGCGTCGATGTAGGGGCGTGAACGCAGGGAGAGTACTTCGGCCCGGACGATCCGCGCGGTGGACAGCCAGTGGGTCAGTGCGACGGACACGATGACCGGCCAGACGCCCGGGCGGAACATGGCGACGATGAAGACGCCGAGCAGCAGGTGGGGCACGGAGGAGAAGGTGTCGACGATCCGCATCACGCCGCGGTCGACCCAGCCTCCCAGAGCCCCCGCGGTGGCTCCGACGGCGGTGCCGATGACGGTCGCGGCGAGGGCGGCGGTGGCGCCGACGAGCAGGGAGACCCGCAGCCCGTAGACGCAGCGCAGCAGCAGGTCCCGTCCGACGTCGTCGGTGCCGAACGGGTGCGCCCAACTCGGCGGCAGCAGCTTGGCCGACAGGTCCACCGCCTGTTGGTCCAACTGGACGATCGGCGGCACGAGCAGCACGGCGAGGACGGTCACGCTCACCAGGACGGCCGAGGTGCGCACACGAATGGTGCGGGTGGAGCGTCGGCGGGCGGCGCTGTGCGACCGCCACTGGGGTGTGCGGTCCGCGGCTCCGGCCTCAGCCATGGCGTTCACATCTCACTGGGTTTCACCCTTGGATCGATCAGGCCGTAGAGGAGATCGGCGAGGAGGTTTCCGACGAGGACGGCCGCGGTGGCGAGGGCGGTCAGCGCGGCGAGCAGCGGGAAGTCGACGGCGACGGCCGCCTCGACGGTCGCGGCGGCGATCCCCGGCCAGCTGAAGACGCTCTCCACCAGGAGCGCCCCGGTGATGAGTTCGGGCACGCGCGAGCCGATGAGCGTGATGACGGGCAGCAGCCCGGAGCGCAGCGCATGCCGGGTCAGGACGGTGGTCTCACTGAGCCCGCGTGCACGGGCGCCGCGCACCGGGTCCTCCGCCAGCGCGTCGGACACCCCCTGGCGTACGTAGAGCACGAACCAGGGCAGTTGGGAGACGGCCAGCACACCGGCGGGCAGGACGAGGTGGTGGGCGACCTGCCCCGCGGTGACCTGCTCACTGGCGGTGTCCGTGAGTCCGCCCGCAGGCAGGACACCCAACTGCAGCGAGAACAGCCAGACGGCCAGCAGCGCGATCCAGAAGACGGGCGCCGCCTCCAGGGAGTACGAGAGCGAACTCACGACCCGGTCGAGTGCCGAGCCCGGGCGGCGCGCGGCCAGCACACCGAGCACGGTGCCGACCGCAACCGCGACGACGAACGCCACCGCGCACAGCAGGGTCGACCACACGAGGCGTTCGCCGATGACCTGGGCGACGGGCTGCCGCATGACGCTGGACTGGCCGAGGTCGCCGCCGAGCGCCGAGGTCAGCCAGTGCCACCAGCGCTGGGCGAAGGAGCCGTCCACACCGAGGTTGGAGCGCAACCGGTCCAGGGTCTCCTGATCGGCACCGAGGGCCGCCGTGCCGGCGTACGCCCGTACGGGGTCGAACGGGGACGCCGCGGCGATGGCGAAGACTCCGAAGGTGACGACGAGGAGGACGGGAACGGCGAACACGGCCCGCCGCCCCGTCAGGCTCGCCATCCCCTTCCAGGGGATACGCGTCACTTCGCGGACTGCCAGTCCTCGATGTTCCACCACGGGCCGCTGGAGAAGCCGTGCTCGTGCGGCTCGAGCTGTGTGGTGAGCCCGTCCCATCGGTCGGCGAGGACGTAGACATGGTCGATGTGGGTGAGGAAGGTGTAGCCCGGGTTCTCGACGAGTGCCTGCTGCAGCCGGTCGTACGCGGCCCTGCGCACTTCCGGATCCCGGCTGGTGCGCCCGGTGTCGAGCGCCTTGTCCACGGTCGGGTTGTCGTACCACGGCATGTTGTTGAAGCCGTCGCCGGCGAGGGAGGAGTGCAGCAGGGTGTAGAGGCCGTAGTCGGGATCGCCGGTGCTGCCGAAGCCGGCCAGGACCGCGTCACGCTTCATCCGCGGTTCGATCACCTCCCACGTCGCGCTCTCCACCGTCACCTTGATCCCGGCCTTCTTGGCGTCGGAGGCGTAGGCCAGGGCATGGTCCTGCCGGACCTTGTCCCCCGAGGGGTACATCAGGGTGAAGGCGGCCGGGGTACCGCCCTTGGTGCGGATGCCGTCGCTGCCGGTCTTCCAACCCGCCCGGTCCAGGATGTCGTTGGCCTTGTCCAGGTCCTGGTCGCGTTCGATGCCCCTGGCGAACCATGGGTCGTCGATGGGCAGCGGCCCGTAGGCCGGGCGGCCCGCTCCGTCGAGGATCTTGTCGACCATGGTCTTCCGGTCCACGGCGGCGTCGAGGGCCTGCCGGATCGCGCGGTCTCCGGTGACCTTGTTCCCGGTGGGCAGCGCGACGGTGCGGAAGTCGTAGGACTTCGCGTCGTAGGTGCGCATGCCCGAGGTGTTCTTGAAAGCGCCGGCGAGATTGGGCGGCAGGATCGCGCCGTCGAGGTCGCCGGAGCGGAGCCGCGTGGCGCGTACGTCGTCCTCCTCGACGATCGCCATGGTGATCTTCTTCACCTTCGGAGCGCCGCCCCAGTACTTCGGGTTGGCCTTGAAGGTGAGCTTCTCGCCCTTGCTCCACGCGGAGAGGACGTAGGGCCCGGTGCCGATGGGCTTGGTGTTGAAGGAGCCCGTGTTGGGGTCCTGTTCTCCTGCGACGTGCTCGGGGACGATGGGCAGCACCGTGCGGCCGGCGAACGGCGAGTAGGGGTACTTCAGGGTGAAGACGACCTTGTCGCCGCCCTCCGCCCGTACTTCCTTGATGGCGTCGAGCTCGCTGCGGTAGGTGTTGTTGGTCTTCGCGTCCAGGACGGTCCGGTAGGTGAAGACCACGTCGTCGGCGGTCAGGGGCTCGCCGTCGCTGAACTCGACGCCCTGGCGCAGGGTGTAGGTGTAGGTCCGGCCGTCGGCGCTGACTTCGGGAAGCGCGACCGCCAATGCGGGCTTGAGTTCGAGATCGGCGTCGCGGCCGAGCAGCCCGTCGAAGATCTTGGAGTTGCCGTCCTTGCCGTAGCCGAGCAGCGGGCTGAGGGTGTCCGGCTCGGAGCCGACGCCGATCACCACGGAGTCCGTGGCCTTCCCGTCCGCGGACCCGCCGGCGGGTGCCGTGCAGGCCGACACTCCCGCGGCAACCATCGTCAGGGCGGCGGTCGTTCGTATCCGTCGTCGCATCGTGAGCCTCATGCCTCAATAATGCGCATCTTTTGTTCTTGCAAACAAAGTGCAATTAAACGGGGTCGAACACGTCAGTGATCCCTCCGGATCCCGATCGCCTGCGGTCGTCCGTCCGTACCCGCGCCGCAGGCGTCGCGGCCCGTGCTTGCCGCGCGCCGGCAGACCGGTGCGGTGAGGGACTCCTACGCCGGGACCGGCGCTTCACGACTTCTCGTGCCGGCCCGGGGCGAAGCGGACGGGGGCCCGGAAGCGGGCGCGGCGGGCCGCGCGGCGGAAGGTGGTGAGGACGGCCGGGCCGGCCAGCAGGATGCAGACGAAGTTGGTGACGGCCCGGCCGGTGTCCCAGCCCAGTGACGTGGCCAGGTCGAAGGCGACGTAGCGGTGCCATTGCTCGGTGAAGGGCAGGCCGGGCAGGTAGGCGATGGAGCTGTTGGGGTCGAGGGAGAAGGGCCAGAAGGACAGGTTCAGCAGGAAGCCGAAGAGGTAGCCGGACAGTGATCCGTAGACGGCGAGCAGCAGCACCTCGCGGCGGCCGGTGGCCCGCGGGAGGAAGCCGGCGAGCATGCCGACGAAGGCGCAGCCGAACATCTGGTACGGCATCCAGGGGCCGACGCCGCCGGTGATGAGGGCGGAGGCGAACAGGGACGTGCAGCCCAAGGTGAAGCCGAAGCCGGGACCGTAGACCCGTCCGGCCAGGACGAGCACGAAGAAGACGGTCTCGATGCCGGCGGTACCGGCGCCGAGCGGGCGCAGTGCGGCGTTGACGGCGGACAGCACGCCGAGCATGGCGAGCGCCTTGGAGTTGATACCGCCCTCGGCGATCTCGGAGAGCACCACGCACAGGACGAGGACGAGCAGCACGCCGAAGATGAGCGGCGGGGTGTAGGTGGCCCCGAACTTCCCCGGGGCGACGACGAACGGCCAGAAGAAGGCGACCAGTCCGAGGAACGCGGCCAGGGCCATGACGACGGCCGCCCGGGGGGTGAGCCGGATGGCGGGCGCGGGGATCCCCGTCATGGGCGTGCCTCGCCGTGGCCGTCGGTCGTGAGTGCCCCGGCGACCTGCTCGACCGTGAGGAAGGGGAGCGGGGCGAGGATCTTCGCGGTCTGCGGGGCGAAGACCGGTGAGGCGACGATGACGTCCGCGGTGGGCCCGTCGGCCACGATGTCGCCTTCCGCCATGACGACGACCCGGTCGGCGGCCCGGGCCGCGAACTCGACGTCGTGCGTGGAGATCACGACGGCCCGGCCCTCGGCGGCGAGCCTGTCGACGATGCCGATGAGCGCGGTCTTGGCCCGGTAGTCGAGGCCGCGTGTCGGCTCGTCGAGGAGCATGACGCGTGGCGCCGCGGCGAGCTGGACGGCCAGCACCAGCGCCAGTTTCTGGCCCTCGGAGAGGTCGCGGGGGTGGGTGGCGCCGTCGATGCCCGGTGCCAGGCGGTCGAGGATGGCGCGAGCGCCTTCCCCGGGGCCGGATTCGGCGTCGGCCTGGTCGAGTTCCTGCTTGACGCTTTCGAGGTAGAGGAGGTCGGCGGGCGTCTGCGGGACCAGTCCGACGAGCCGGCGGGCGTCAGCGGCGGACAGGGTGTGGGGATCGCCGGTGGGGCCGCCCTGTGTCCCGGTCACGTCGACCTTTCCCGCGCGGCGCGGGCCGGAACCCTGGAGCGCCCACAGCAGGGAGGACTTGCCGGAGCCGTTGCGGCCCATGAGTGCCGTGATCTCGCCCTGGTGCAGGTCGAGATCGACCTCGCGGACGGCCGGCACCCCGCGGTAGCTGACGGTGACGCCCCGCGCGGACAGCAGCTTCGGCCGGTCGGCGGAGTGCGCGGGCCGGACGGGTGCGGGGGAGTGCCCGGCAAGGCGGGTGCGCAGTGGCGCCGCGCGACGGCGTGCGTCGCGTACGGACAGGGGCAGCGGGTCCCAGCCCACGGCACGGCCGAGCTCCACGATCGGGGGCGCGATGGAGGCCGTCCGCAGGATCCCGGCCGGCTCCCCGATCACGGCGCGGCCGTCGCCGGGCAGGTGGATGACGCGGTCGGCGTACTGGACGACGCGCTCCAGGCGGTGCTCGGCCATCAGGACGGTCACGCCCAGATCGTGGACCAGGCGGGTGACGGCGGCGAGGACCTCTTCGGCCGCCGTGGGGTCCAGCGCCGAGGTCGGCTCGTCCAGGACGAGGACACGGGGGTGGGCGGTGAGGACGGAGCCGATGGCGACGCGCTGCTGCTGGCCGCCGGAGAGCTCGTGCAGGGCCCGGTGGCGCAGGTCGGCGAGGCCGAGCAGGTCCAGGGTCTCCTCGACCCGTTTGCGCATGGTCGCCGCGGGGACGGCCAGTTGCTCCATGGCGTAGGCGAGTTCCTCCTCGACGGTGTCGGTGACGAAGCCGTCCAGGGGATCCTGGCCGACGACGCCCACGACGTCGGCGAGCTCGCGGGGCGGGTGGTGGGCGGTGTCCCGGCCGTCGACCGTGACCCTGCCGTGGAGGGTGCCGCCGGTGAAGTGCGGCACGAGCCCGTTGACGGCCCCGAGGAGGGTGGACTTGCCGACGCCGGTGTGGCCGACGACGAGGCAGAGCTCGCCCTCCTCGATCGTCAGGTCGACATCGCGCAGGGCGGGTTCGGCCGTGTCGTCGTACAGGACGGTGACCTGGTCGAAGATGATCACGTGGCGTGGGCCTTCTCGGTGCGCGGTGCGGTGGGTGCGGAGGACGTGTGGTGGGGCGGGCCCGGGGGCGGTGCGATGAACCCGGCGGTGCCGGCGAGCAGGATCGCCGCCGTGGGCACCAGCGGCAGGGTGGGCCAGCTCAGCGGGTAGAAGGTGGGGTTGAGCTGGGCGGGGTCGTAGCCGAGCCCCGCGAACAGCAGCACCGCGGAGAGCACCCCGCTGCCGGCCACGGCCCACTCGGGCAGCCGCCACGGGTCGGGCCGGTAGGTGGTGCGGCTGACGCGGCGCCCGCCCAGGCGCAGTCCCGCGACGCACAGGACGGCCCCGGCCGCCATGGCGGGCAGGCCGAGGAAGCGGGGCGCGGTCGCGTCGAGGAGCCCGTAGGCGCCGGCGCACAGGCCGCACATCCCGAGCAGCATCAGCGCGCCGGTGAGCCGCCGGGAGCGGCGGGTCGCGGTGCCCGCGCGGCCGTAGCCGCGGGAGTCCATCGCGGCGGCCAGCCGCAGCGAGCGCTCCAGGGCGTCCTCCAGCACCGGCACCACGATGCCGCGCAGCGCCTTGAGCCCCTTGGCGCGTCCGGCCCGAAGCCTGCGGGCGCGGGCGACGCGCTGGACGCTCTGCACGAGTTGCGGCGCGACGCTGATGGCGACCGTCACGGCCACCCCGAGCTCGTGCAGCGCCCCCGGCAGGACGCGCAGGGCGCGCTTGGGATTGGCCAGGGTGTTGGCGGCGCCGATGCAGCACAGCATGCACGCCAGCCGCAGACCGTCGGTGGCCGCGGACAGGACCGCCTCCAGGGAGACCGGGCCGCCGATCCGGATGCCCGCGTACCAGTCGGGGGTCGGGATGTGCGGCAGGGAGAAGAGGAAGTGGTCGTGCGGGGTGATGCCGGTGGCGAAGACGGCGCGGAACACGACGCGGATCGTGACGACCGTCAGGGCCAGATAGAGGTAGTAGACGAAGCCGCGCGCCCAGGGCGCCTCGGTGCGCCGCGCGGTGACGACGTAGCCCAGGACCGCGAGGACGAGGACGAGCAGCAGCGGATTGTTGGTCCGGCTGACGGCGGTGGCCAGGGCGAGCGCCCAGATCCACCAGGCCACCGGGTGCAGGATGCGGGGCAGGCGGCGGCCGCCCGTGTCCGGCACGGGGCCGGACACGGGCGGGGAAGCCACGGTGGTGCGGTTCATGTCGGTCACTCGGAACGCTTGCGCCTGCGGCCGGAGACGAGCGCGGCGGCGACGATCAGCGCGGCCAGCGCGGCGCCCGCGAGCAGCGGCACGAACGAGCCCGGGTCGTATCCGGCGTCGGCCGCCGGGGCGGCGTCGACGACACGCGTGCTCGGGCTCGGCGTCGCGGGACCCGTTGCCGCGGCCGCACTCGGTGAGGGCGTCGGCGTCGGCGAAGCGCCGGTTGCGGACGGCGACGGGGTGGGGTCGGCTGTGGGTTTGTGCGTGGTTTTCGTGGGCGTGGCCTTGGGCGGCTTCGCCTTCGTGGTTGCGGGGGCGGGGCCGGTGTCGGTGCCCGGCGGCAGGGTGGGGGCCTTGGCGGTGGAGGCCGGTTTGCCTCCGCCCTGCGGCTTGGTGTTGTGAGCCCGCAGCTGGTCGGGGGTGACGGTGGGCCGGCCCTCGGTGCCCTCGATGTTCGTGCCACCGAAGATCCACAGGTCGACGCTGCCGGGCTTGGGCTTGTAGAGCATGGCGCCGAGCTGGCTGTACTCCCAGTCGTTCTCCCCGCGGTCGGCGTGCCAGTACGACCAGTACGCCGACGCGGGCGGGGTCAGGACGCAGTTGTCCTCCCGCGCCGTCGGGTACTGCGTGCCGTTCTTGTAGCCGCTGTAGCCGATCCGGCAGATGAAGGCGGGTCCGTCGTGCCCGGTGCCGGTGGTGCGCCAGCCGCCCTGGTTGAGCAGTTCGTAGCCGGTGGTCGGCGTGGTGCCGCAGGAGCGGAGGATCGGTCCGCCCCAGTGGCTGAAGTCGACCGCGAGGACCGCCCCCGAGGTGGTGGTGCAGCGTCCCATGGCCTGGGGGTCGGCGGCCGCGGGGGCGGTGGTCGAGCCGAACGCGGCGATCGTCAGGCCGATTGCCGCAGCGCCCCGGAGGAGCGCGCGGGTCAGTGCGGTCAGGGTCATCGCCGCACTCCCGCGTCCGCGCGGCGCCGGGCCACGACGACAGCGCGCCAGCCGGCCAGGACCAGGCCCGCGGCGAGCGCCGCGAGCAGGCTCACCTGGACGCCGGTGGAGGCCAGGGCACCATCGCCGCCGTCCGGGCCTCCGGTACCCCCGCTGCCGTCCGGCGTGATGATGACCGGCGGGCTCGAACTCCCGCTCGGAGTGGGCTGCGGGGACGTGCCGTCGAGGCTGCGGTTCAGCGCGCCGAAGGAGATTCCGGTCGTGCCGCCCACGGCCTGGGTGGAGGCCCGCAGGTCCGAGCCGCGCTGACCGTCCTTGGCGACGTTGAAGCCGCCGTCGTCGTTCTGCTGCGAGGCCAGGAATCGCCGTGCCTCGGCGATCTCGTCGGTGTAGGCGGGGGCGTCCAGGGACAGTCCCTGCACGGCCAGCGCGGCCGAGTTCACGGAGTTCCCCGCGGCGCCCGGGAAGCCGCCGTCGGGCAGTTGCCTGGAGGCGATCCAGGCCAGGGCCTTGTCGACGGCCTTGTCCGCGCTGTCGCCGCCGGCCAGGTCAAGGGCCATGGCGGCGATCGCGGTGGAGTCCACGTCGGAGTCGTTCGTGGACGGGATCAGGCTCGGCCAGGCGCCGTTGTCCTGCTGGAGGCTCTCCAGGTACGCGATCGGGTCCTCGGCCGCGGACTTCTCGCCGGCGCGCAGCTGCGCCATGATCGCCAGTGACTGGGAGAACACCGAAGGGGCGTAGGTGTAGGCGCCCTTGGCGGGGCAGGAGGTGTCCGGGGCGGTGCTCGGCTTCGCGCAGACCGCCTTGTCCAGGGCGGCGATGAGGTCCTCGCCGCCGAAGTCGCGCGGGTCCCGGCCGACGGACTCGGCCAGGAGCGCGGCCTTGCCGATCGATCCGCCGCCCGCGTACGGGGTTCCGGCGCCGGTCCAGTCCTGGAGGGTGCGGCCCTCGCCGTCCTTGCCGCCCTTGTCGAGGAAGTCGACGATGCCGCGCAGCGCGGCGTTGTCCAGGCCGGTGGCGGCCAGCGCGTAGGCGCCGTCGATGGTCAGGCCGAAGTCGGCGCGTTCGGAGCCGGGTCCCGCGGTGTAGTAGTGGCCCTGCTTCAGGTTCCCGTCGCTGGTGAGGTAGGCGACGCCCTTCTTCAGGTCGGGTCCGTCCCCGGCGGGGGTGCCGGGGCCGCCGGTCGGCGTGGGCGAGGTGGGCGGGTCCGTCGGCTCGTCGCTCTTCGCGGTGAGGTCGACGAGGCTCGTACGGGCCCCGGCGGCGACCGCGGGCGGCGTCGGATAAAGGGACGCGTCGGTGGCGCCCTCCTCGAAGCCGAAGCCGCCGTCGCCGAGTTGCTGCCGGGACAGCCACGCGACCGCCGTGTCGGCACGGCCGGTGTCGCCGAGGGAACGCAGGGCCTGCGAGGCCCAGGCGGTCGCGGCGATGCTGCCCGTGGTGGCGCCGGTGTAGCCCGGGAACGAGCCGTCCCCGCGCTGGGCCTTCTTCAGGTAGGCGCGGGCCTTGGCGACGGCGTCCTCGTGGCCGCCGGCCTTGTTCAGGACCAGGGCGACGAGTCCGGTGGTGGCCGGGTCGCCGTCGCAGAACTCACCGGGCCGGATGAGGATGCTGGTGACGCCGCCGTCCCGGCACTGGACCTGGGTCAGCCGGTCCACCGTGCCGGCCGGGGGAGTGACGCCCGCGCGCAGCAGGGCCAGCGCCGACAGGGCCTGGCCGTCGGTGTAGGTGGCGTTCCGGAAGTCGCCCTTGGCGGTGCAGCCGGGGGTGGGCTCGCCGGACTCGGGACCGGCCGCGCAGACGTTGTCTTCGAGGTCGCCGGTCAGGTCGTGGCCGCCGAAGTCCGCCGGGTCGCCGCCGGTGATCTCGGCCAGGAGCGCCAGACGCGCCGCGGCGGTGGCGTCGGGGGCCTCGTCTTTGCCGGCCGCGTAGGCGTAGTCGTCGGTGTGGGCGGTGAGGAACGCCGTGATCTTGTCGACGGTCTCGCTCCTGACGTCGGCGGCGGCCAGTGCGTACGCCGTTTCGGTCGTCAGAAGGAAGTTGGGGGTCTCGGCGCCGTCGTCGACGATGCGCTCGCCGTCGGTCAGCTTGCCTCTCAGCCACGTCGCGGCCGCGTCGAGGTCGACGTCGCCGGGCTCACCGGTGGGCTCGCCGGTCGGGTCCGTCGGCCCGCCTCCGCCGCCCGCGCGGACGTCGTCGGGGCTGAAGGAGGGCTTGCCGGTGGTGCCGCCGATGTCGGTGCCGCCGTAGACCCAGGCGTCGACGTCGCCGTCGTGAAGCTCGCGGGTCATGGCGCCGAACTGGCTGTAGCTCCAGTCGTCCTGGCCGGGCGAGGCGACCCAGTACGACCAGTACGCGGTGGCCGGAGGAGTCAGGAGACAGGCTTCCTTGTCCGGTGTCGGGTACTGCGTCCCCGAGTTGAACGAGTCGCGGCCGATGCGGCAGATGAAGGCCGGCCCGTCGTGCTCGGTGCCCGCGGTGGTGAACCCTCCCTCGTGAAGCAGTTCGTAGCCGGTTGTGGGGGTGAGGTCGCAGCCGCGCTCCACTGTGCCGCCGAACGGTCCGAAGTCGACGGCGACGACGGCTCCCTTCGTGGCGGTGCACTCGCCCACCGGACCGGCCGCCGCCGATGGGACGGTGAGAAACGTCACCCCGGCGCCCACCAGCAGGAACAGGGTGGCCATCAAGGCCGGCAGACGCCGTGTCCACCGCGCCCCCGCCCGTCCGTCTCTTCGACTGTCGGTCCCCACCACGGCCCCTCGTCATCGTCCCGGCACGGAACGGGTGTGGTTGAGGGGCCTCCACCGCGCGGGCAGGCCGCTGCCGGGAAAGACCGGTCGAACCACGCCGCAGTCCACGACGGCGTCTGTCGCTGAAGAACACGCTCCAGGCATTCCGGCTCGCCCGGACGGTGCCGGGCCTACGGTTGCGGGTCAGCGCCGGACTTCGACCGGCTTCCCCTGGAACAACATTGCGTATCAGCCGGATTGCAGCACGTCAGTGAATCCAGCGTCAAGGGCGCCTACTGAGCCCCTACTTGGGCAGGGGTGGCGGGTGCGACCGGTGTCGGGTAGCGTCCTGCGCTGCCGTGTGGGGGAATCCGGTGCGAATCCGGGGCTGACGCGCAGCGGTGTGGGACGGCGGGGGCCGTTCCGAGCCCGAATGCCCAGGCGGTGATGCACCCTCGGAAGCCGATCCACGCGTCCCGGACGGCGGCCACGCCCGCTGCTCCCACCTCGCGTCGCGAGGGCCCGGCACCGGGGACGGCCGGCGTCCCTCACCCCAGGAGCAGGCCATGTCCCTTGCCACGTCCTTCCGCCGCCCGGCGCTCACCGCGGCCGCCGCGCTGGGGGCGTTCGTCCTCACCGCGCAGCCGGCGCTGGCGACGTCCACCCCGGCGCAGATCGCCACCTCGAAGGCGAACGGCGTCGCCTACCTCAAGACCCTGCAGGCCGCCGACGGTTCGTACGCCGGCTCGGGCCTGTCCAACGAGTGGGCTTTCAGTGCCTTCGCGGCGGCCGGCACCGCCGCCGTCGACGTCACCCCGGGCGGCGACACCAGCAAGAACGCCAGAACCGTCTACCGGACCCTGCTCTCCACGACGACCTGGCCCTCCGCCTCCCCGGTCGTGACCGACTACGAGCGGGCGACGCTCAACGCCTACGCAGCAGGGATCGACCCGGCCCGCGTCAGCGCCTCGCGCAACCTGATCGCCGACATCTACGGCTACTGGCAGACCGCGGAGGCCGGCTACTTCGGCCCGTCGGCCAACTTCAACGGCACCGTCTTCGCGGCGCTGGCACTGGGTGGAGCCAAGACCCCGTCCGGCGCGGCGCGCATACCCCAGGCCCTGCGGGACGCGATCGTCACCCGCATCCGTGCCAACCAGCACAACGACGGCGGCTGGAACTACAGCAAGGCCGAGGGCAACCCCAGCCAGCTCGCCGCGACCAGCGACATCGACATGACCGGCGCGGCCATGGCCGCCCTGTGCGTCTCCGGGGTGCCCGCCACCGACACCGACATCGTGCAGGCCAAGGCGTTCCTCAAGAGCAAGCTCGTCGCGAACAGCGGCGCCTTCAACGCCATGTTCGGCGTCAACACCGACTCCAACGGCTGGGCCGTCTCCGGCCTGAACGCCTGCGGCATCAACCCGCAGACCGGCGACTTCCTCACCTCCATGGGCAAGACCCCGGTCGACTTCCTCATCTCCCAGCAGTTCAACCCCGGGGGAGGATTCAAGTACCTCCCGAGCGACACGTCCCCGCAGGCGTACGCGTCGATCGACGGCCTCCGCGCCGTGGCGGGCGGCGGCTTCACCGCGGCTCCGCCCGTGCCCACCACGGTCGGCGCGCCGCAGTGGGTGAGCCAGGCCTCCTTCACCTCCGGCACCGCCGGCAAGCTGGCGCTGACCGTCGACGACGGAGCGGGCAACCTCAAGGTGTGCTCCGTGGCGCTCACCCCGACCGGCACCACCACGACACTGGGTGCGGTCGTGGACGCGGCCTCGACCGCGGCCACGCCTTCCGGGTGCGTCACCTCCGTCACGCCGACCTCGGGCACGGGCACCATCACCGCGGTCAACGGCAAGGCCAACAGCGGCTCCAACACCTGGAAGGTCAGCGTCGACGGCTCCTCCTTCGCCGCCGCCACCCGCGGCAAGGTGATCAACGTCGGCGACACGATCGCCCTGCGCTGGGGCGCCTGACCCAGGACGAGGGCGCGGGTGCCTGTCCCGGGGCACCCGCGCCCGACCTGCCCGTTGCCCGGGTCCCGCGCCGGGGCGCGGTTCCTCCGGGACATCGAGGGCGGGTCGGCGGCGTCCTTGGCCCCGGCTGATTCCGTGGTCACCCTCGCCCACATCATGAGAGCCACCGACATCGCCACGCCACACCTGGTCTTCGTGGCCATCGTCGCCGAGGGCCGACCCCGACCCGTTGCCGAGCGCCTCCGGATCCGTGACGAACATCGGGCGGACCTCCACCGGAGCCTTTTGGCCCTCGCCCGCAGCGGCATCTGCCTCCGACGACTCCCGTACGTCACTCTGAAACGATCGGTTAAGCTTCTGGGCGGCTGTGGGGGCTGCGGCTCGTCGTCGTGGCGACCGTGGAACGGCCAGGTCGGCCGGTCGAGGAGAGCGGCCGGTGTCAGGACCCTGGCCCGGACGGGACCACACGACGCTGATCATGATGATTCCGGGAATCGCGTGACCGCCGACGCGCCTCCGACTGGTCTGGGGTGCCCTGCCCACCCGCCCGTGAACAGAAGACCCGCCACGGAGATGTGAGGTATGTCAGTGATCTGCGTCGGAGGCATGATCGGAATCGGCAAGACCAGTGTCGCCGAAATGCTCGCCAAGGAACTGGGCAGCGAAGTCTTCTACGAGAGCGTGGAAGACAATCCGATCCTTCCGCTCTTCTACACGGCGAGCCCCGAGGAGATCCAGGCGAAGCGTTATCCCTTCCTGCTCCAGCTCTATTTCCTGCAGACGCGGTTCGCCTCGATCAAGGAGGCGTACAAGCAGGGTGACAACGTCCTCGACCGGTCCATCTACGAGGACTGGTACTTCGCCAAGGTCAATCACGACCTCGGCCGGATCAGCTCCCTTGAAATGCGGGTGTACGAGGGGCTGCTCGACGAGATGATGCGCGAAATCGAGGGCCTGCCCTACCGCAAGGCGCCGGATCTCATGGTCTATCTCAAGGCGGACTTCGATACGGTGCTGCGGCGTATCGGGTTGCGGGGCCGGGATTTCGAACAGGACGAGAGTCTTGTCGAGTATTACCGCACGCTGTGGTCCGGCTACGACGACTGGGTGCACACGCATTACTCGGCCAGCGAGGTTCTCGTCGTCGACATGAACAGCACGGATGTGGTGAACAACCCCGAGGACGCGGCCCGTGTGGCGCGGGAGGTCAAGGACGCCCTGGCGGCGGTCCAGCGCCGGGCGAGTTCCTCTGGGGAGACGGCGGCGGTCTTCGCCTGAGCGGCCGCCACCGTCCATCCGTCTGAGCCTGCCCGCCTTCGAGGAGACCGCCGGGCCCGTCCGCGATCCCCCGGAAGCGGCCCGCGCCCCGGTCTCCCCGCACCGCGGCCACCGCGCCGCCCATCGGCTTGGGCTGCCGGATCCGAGAGCGCCGGGACGTCGCACAGCGAGCCCGTTCTCCGGTCGGGGGCCGGCCCCTGTCCCGCCAGGCGCTCGTACGTCCCGTGCCCCGTCGAAAGCCACAGCCCATAGGGGTGGCAGGACCGGCCGTGTGGCAGGACCGAAGGCCGGCCGCACCGAGTGGCTGCGGCCGCCCAAAGGGTCGACCGCTCACGCATCCGGGACCGGCCGGCTGGCGGAGGCCGGCCTTTCCCGTCGGCGTGACCTCCTCCATGCTGGCGGGTTCCTCGTCCTGGGCTGCGCGGCGGCGGCCATCTTCGCTGTCGCCGTCCGGCACTCCGCGCCGGGACCCGTTCTCCGGCAACCCATGGCTGCCGCTCCTGTAGCTCGTGCTCTTCGCCGTGGTTCCCGCCGTCTGCGCGGCAGCGGACGTGTTCGTCGCTGCCTCACCCACCGGGTTCTCCCCGGCCGCGCGGCTCGCGCTCACGACCGTCGGCCCCGTGGTGGACCTCAAGCTCATCACCCCGCGGTCCGTGCGGGGAGCCGGCGCCACCGTCAGGGGCGAACCGTCCGCCTCGCGGGCTTCGTCGCCCCCGGCGACGACGGCGCCCGGCACCTGAGCCGCCCCTTCGTCTCCTGCCGCGCCGCCGATGCGCAGGCTCTCACCGCGCGCATCCACGCCGCCCCGCCACCGCACGCCGAACGGCCTCCTGAGGGGTTCTTTACCGACCCATGTCGATAATGGCATTCGTTTTCATCTAGGGTGACCTTGTGCGGGTGGCCACGCGCCCGCACCCCAGCAGCCTGCGCTCGTGGCCCCTGGAGGATCCCCTCATGTCCGCAACCTTTTCCCGCCTCGCCGTCCTGGTGGCCGGCGCCGCATCGCTCAGCCTGCTGACCGGCTGCGGAGGCTCCTCCGACGATGCCGCGAGTGCGAAGAGCAGCGGCGCTTCCGCGTCCAAGGTCACCGTCGTCGCCTCGACCAACGTCTATGGCGACATCGTCGAGCGGATAGGCGGCGACCGGGTCGAGGTCTCGTCGATCATCAGCGACCCCGAGCAGGACCCGCACTCCTACGAGGCCAGCACCCGCAACCAGCTCCTCCTGTCCAAGGCGAAGGTCGTGGTGGAGAACGGCGGTGGGTACGACGACTTCGTCGACCGGATGCTGGGGAGCGGCAACGCCTCCGCGGAGGTCGTCAACGCCGTCGAGGTCTCGGGCCGGACCGCGCCGGCCGGAGGGGAACTCAACGAGCACGTCTGGTACGACTTTCCCTCGATGGGCAAGATCGCCGACCGCATTGCCGCGGCTCTGGGCAAGGCGGACCCGGCCAGCGCCGGCACCTTCACCAAGAACGCCGCCGCCTTCAAGGACAGCCTCACCGCGCTGGAGGGCAAGGAAGCCGCGCTGAAGTCCGCGCACGACGGCGACGGGGTGGCGATCACCGAGCCGGTACCGGTCTACCTGCTCGAGGCGTCCGGTCTGGTCAACAAGACGCCCGGGGAGTTCAGCGAGGCGATCGAGGAGGGCGACGATGTGTCAGCCAAGGTCCTCAAGACGACGCTGGACCTCTTCTCCGGCAAGAAGGTCAAGGCTCTGGTCTACAACGAGCAGACTTCCGGCGCCCAGACGGAGAAGGTCAAGTCGGCGGCCGAGGCGGCCGGTGTGCCCGTGGTGCCCGTCACCGAGACCCTGCCCGAGGGCAAGGACTACCTGACGTGGATGAACGACAACGTCGACGCGCTCGCCGACGCCCTGAACAAGTGACCCGGCAGCCCTCGCCGTCGGTCCCCGGGCCCCGCACGGGGAACACGGACGTTCACGGCCGGCCGGCGCCGCTGATCCGGATGAGGAAGGGCGGTCTGCGGTACGGGGACCGCACCCTCTGGAAGGATCTCGATCTGGACGTGGCGCCCGGGGAGTTCTGGGCGGTCCTCGGACCGAACGGTTCGGGAAAGACCAGTCTGGTCCAGGCCCTCCTGGGACGCCGGCCGCTGTCCTCCGGCAGCCTGCGCGTGCTCGGCGACGAACCCCGGCGGGCCGCACGCCACATCGGCTACGTGCCGCAGCAGGGAACGGCCCGGGCCAACGACATGGTGCGGGCCCGCGATCTGGTGGGCTACGGCCTGGACGGACACCGCTTCGGGCTCCGCCGTCGCGACGCCGACACCCGGCGGCGCATCGACGCCATCCTGGAAGCCGTCGGCGCGTCGGCCTACGCGAACGCGCCCCTCGGCTCCCTCTCGGGCGGCGAACGGCAGCGCGTCCGCATCGGCCAGGCCCTGGCCACCGACCCCCGTCTGCTGCTGTGCGACGAGCCCACGCTCTCCCTGGACCTCCACCACCAGCGGGCGGTGACCGAGCTCATCGACCGCCGGCG
>NZ_JBEZXR010000108.1:0-21795 GCF_040638135.1 Streptomyces sp. NPDC026673
CACTTCAAGTGGTGAAGGACTACATCGACAACCAGAAGCGGCCCACCTGACCGTCACGACGAAAAGGCAGGGGACTCCGGCGCTCCGCGCCTCCGAGCCCAGGATCGGATTCCCTCCCCGCCTGAAGGCGTGGATTCCCTCCGAAGAAGTGGGATGGAGGCACCGGAAAGGCACGGAGAACATCCCAGCGCTGCAGCTCCAGTGCCTGCGCTGGCCACGCGTCGCCCCGGCGGTCGAAGGAGCACCTGGGATGAGCGAAACGGAATCCTCCAGTGCCGGCAGCGGCTCGTCGGACCCGGAGCTGGAGCTGCCGACCGGGGTGCTGGACGCGCTCGGTGTGGCGGTGGTGGCGCTGGATGCGGCCGGGCGGTTCGTGTTGTGGGGCCCGCAGGCCGAGGAGCTGTTCGGCTACCGCGCACAGGACGTGCTGGGCCGTCACGCGGCTGATCTTCTGGTCCAAGACGCGTACAAGGACCTGGTGGCCCGCAGGTGCCGGCAGATGATCGAGACCGGCCGGAGCTGGGCCGGGCTGATCACCGTGCGGAACAAGAACGGCAGTACGCGGCTGGTGGAACTCCGCTGCACCGTCTGCCGGACCGGCAGGGCGACTTCTACGCGCTGGGTATCGCCACCGACGCGTCGACGATGCGCTAGGTGGATCAGGACCTGGCGTTGTCCGCGCAGCTGATCTCGCAGTCGCCGATCGGGCTGGAGGTTCTGGACACCGATCTGCGCTATGTGGCCGTCAATCCGGCGATGGAACGGATCCACGGGCTGTCCGCCGAGGAACACCTCGGCCGGGGCTTCCGCGAGGTCCTGCCCTCCGGCACCGTCGACGCGTCCGAGGCGGCCATCAGAGAGGTCCTCAGGACCGGACGTGCTCAGGTCGACAAGTACACCGTCGGCCGCACCCCCGCCGACCCCGACAACGATCGCGCCTGGTCCGTCTCCGTCTTCCGGCTGGAGGATCCACGCGGTCAGGTTCTCGGAGTCGCCACCTCGGTGGTGGATGTCACCGATCGGCACGGCGCGATCGCAGCGGCGGCCCAGGCCCGGCAGCGCCTGGCCCAGATCGCCGAGGGCTCCGCCCGTATCGGCACCACCTTGGACATGCGACAGACCGCCCGCGAGCTGGCCGACGTCGCCGTGCCCACGCTCGCCGACGTCGCGGTCGTCGACGTGCTCGACTCCGCCCTGGACGATCGCCGGCCCGCGACACCCGACAGCGGCCCTGCGCTCTTTCGCACCCTCGCCGTGAAGGCCGCCTTCCTCCCCGAGGCGGCCGCCGCCGCCGGCACGGCCGACCAACCCGTCACCCATGACGCCGACCGGCTGCCCACCCAATGCGTACGCACAGGTCAGCCGATCATGGTGACCCACGTGGACGAATGGGACCTGGCGCGCATCGCCCGCGACGCCGCAGCCGCCGCCGTCCTGGCCAGCGTCGGCATCCACTCCTACCTCGCAATACCGCTGACCGCCCAGGGCCGGACACTCGGCGTCTTGGGCCTGATGCGCGGCCGCAGCCACCAGCCTTTCAACGCCGACGACGCCACGCTGGCCGGGGAACTCGCCGGCCTCACCGCCCTGTCCCTCGACAACGCACGCCTGTACCAAAGCGTCCGCAACACCGCGGTGACACTCCAGCGCAGCCTGCTGCCCCGGCCGGTACCGCCCGAGCACCTGGAGGTCGCCACCCGCTACCAACCCGCCGGCACCTCCACCGAGGTCGGCGGCGACTGGTTCGACGTCATCCCCCTCACACACGACAGGACCGCGCTCGTGGTCGGCGACGTGATGGGCGGCGGCATCGACGCCGCCGCCACCATGGGCCGCCTGCGCACCGCCACCGCAACCCTGGCCGACCTCGACCTCCCGCCCGCCCAGGTCCTGCAGCGCCTGGACAAGATCACCGCCGGCCTCGACCCCTACATCGCCACCTGCATCTACGCCGAGTACGACCCGCACAGCGACCACTGCCGCATCGCCGTGGCCGGGCACCTGCCCCCCGCACGGACGCCGGTCGGCCGGCCCCCCGAACTGCTCGACCTGCCCTCCGGTGCACCGCTGGGGGTCGGCGGCGTCCCCTTCGAGACCACCACCGTGCCCCTGCACCCGGGCGATCAACTCGTCCTCTACACCGACGGCCTGGTCGAAACGCGCCACGACCCCATCGACGAACGTCTCAACCTCCTCCTACGCGCGCTCGACAGCCCCGACCGCTCCCTGGAAGAGACCTGCGACCGGCTCCTGGAAACACTGCACGACCCGGACGACCACGACGACGTGTCCCTCCTCATCGCCCGGCCCAAACCACGCCACTGACCCCGGCCCTGACCCACCGCGGGCACCGGCCGTCCGGAAACAGCACTCGGCTCGCCCGGCGCCCACCCGCGGCCACGCCCGGGAACCGCCGGGCGCCCTGCCGGTGGTCATACGCAGTCACGGACGGGAGCCCTGCCCGAGCGGACGACGAGGTACACGCCGCTTCCCGGAGGGGTGCCCTGCGAGCGGCTCTTGAGGTCTTGGATGTCGACTCCCTCAGGCCACCGTGTCCGCTGCTCCGACCAGTGGACACCCAGCAGATCGGTCCTGCTCAGGTCCGCATCGCGAAGGTCTGCGGCCGTGTAGTCGTCCAGGAGCGCCTCGATGGCGGCCTCGTCGAGCTCGGACAGGTCCCGGCCGAGCAGTCCGCCGAGTGCCTCTCGCACGCCGCCCAGCCGGAACAGCACCAGACCGTCAGCCCGCGCCCGGGCGTATGTCAGCGCCAGCGCGACGTCGTCTGCGCAGGCGCAGCCGAACTCGTCGACGAGGTTGCGGGCTTCGGCGAGGTCGCGCGCGAAGTGGTCGGCG
Source organism: Streptomyces sp. NPDC026673 (assembly GCF_040638135.1). Taxonomy (NCBI): domain Bacteria; kingdom Bacillati; phylum Actinomycetota; class Actinomycetes; order Kitasatosporales; family Streptomycetaceae; genus Streptomyces; species Streptomyces sp. NPDC026673. Next base: position 2,854 of record NZ_JBEZXR010000108.1, read on the forward strand.
TCGGCGACCGCACGGGCGGCAGCCTGATCACCCGCGGCAAGGTCGGCGGCCAGGTCCTGGCCGAGATCACGGGCATCGCGGAGAGCGCCGGCGAGCAGGAGCGTCAGGGCGTGGGAGAACGCTCGGGCTTTCGCGTCCGCGGTCGCCGGATCCACGAATGCTCCGGCGAACTCTTGGACGGAGGTGATGGCGTGGTTGATGTCGTCGGCCCGGGCGTGGGCGGCGGCGAGGTCGCGGCGGGCTGCGATGACGCCCTGGTGCGTACGGACCGTCATGCGGGCGTGCGGGCTGATGGTGTGTCGAAGATCGCCGGGCGGGGCCGACGTGGCTCCACTTGACGTGGTCCTCGATGGGGAGTGCGGCGCAGGCAGGATGCCGGCCAACCCCGCGTCGACGTCGAGGACGGTGTCCAGGGCCTCCATCAGGGTGTGGTGACGGGAATGGACGAGGATCTCGCGCAGGCCGGCCTCGGTGTTCAGGACGCTGTCCAGGCCCTGCAGCAGAGCGTGCTGGTGCTCGGTGATCGGGCGGCTTGCCTGCTGGGGACGAGTACGGCGGGGATGCGTCACTGTTCCTCCTCCCGGATGTCGAGCTGCTGGGCGATGGCCAGGCGAGCCTTTCTCAGGCTGGCGCGTACTGCCTCGGGACGGATCTCGAGCTGTTCGGCGGTCTCGGCGGGAGTGAATCCGCTCAGGGACCAGGCCAAGACTTGTCGTTGCCGATGGGGCAGTGCCCGCAGGAGCGGAAGGAGGTCGTACCGCGCCTGCCACTCGGCGAAGGCGTCAGGGCGCGGTAAGAGCGAGGTCGGCTCGGGGACTTCGTCCACGGGCTCCTCCCGGACTTCCGCGATGGCTCTGATCAGGGCGCGGGAGGCGACTGAGTGGGCCCAGGCCCTGGGTTGACGGATGGCGCTCCAGGTCCGGTAGGCCGTGAGCATCGTGTCCTGGGCGATGTCCGCGGCCACCGGGAGCGGCGCCCCCAGGTTGACCAGGAAACCGACGAGCGGTTTGACGGTGCTGCAGTAGAACGCGGTGAACTCCTGCTCGACGCGGCGGTGTTCCCGGCCGGGAGCGGCAGGCGCCGATGTGGGGGCGGGGCGCATGGGGTAATCGGCGGGCTCATGGTCGCTCATGCCTCCTCCCCCACCTGGGGCGGCCGCCCTGCCGGGGCGCAACTGACCGTGACGCGGATGCGGTGCCCGTCACTGTGCGTCTCGCTCAGTTGCAGTGCGCCGCGGCCTGCGATGGCCGTGACGACCTCGCTCACATACGTGTGCCGTGCCTGCTCGTTGCGAGCCTTCCAGTACTGGCGGATCCGCAAGCCCCACAGTGTGAGGGCCTTTGCGACGAGGACCGAGGCAATGGCGCCTGCCGCGGTAACTGGGTCCATGGCTGTTCCTGTTCCTGGGTGTTGCCCCGCACCTCGGTGCCGAGCCCGGTCATCAAGGAAGAGTCCGTACGGGGCACCATCGTGAACCCGGGAACCAAGATTTTTCCGGCGGCGGCCGGCTGCCGGCGTCGACAGCACCTCGACGACGCCGCGGTCTCCACCCCGCAGCCGGCCCGCCACTTCGCCCCGCCGATTCCCGCCCGGGATCTGCGGCCGCTCCTCTTCGGTATCGGCCTGTTCCGCCTGACCGTCGCCTGGCGCGGCTGGTTCGGCACGATCGCCCGGCGCGCGGCGAGCGCCGCCTGCGCGTGGGGTCGCGGTCGAAGGCGTCGGCCTCCTGTGTGGTCGTGGAGTCCGCCCCGCGCGGGGGCCGGCGCTCTTCCCACCGGCACCCGACCGCTCAGGATTGCTTCGCGACGTCCGTCACCGAGGACGGCCCCAGCTGCTTGGCGCTGGCGTACTCCGGCATCGTCATGGGCTTGTCGAACAGGAAGAACGACTGGTTCGTGCCGACCGTGAACTCCATGTACGCGCCCGTCGTGGCGTCGAAACCGTAGTAGGCGTTGCAGGTGGAACCCGACGTGTACGTGCCGTCCATGCCGGGCTGCGCGAGAACCGCGATGCCGTCGGAAGAGGACTCCACCCGCTCCGTCGGGGTCAGCATCTTGCAGCGCGGCACCGGCAGGCCCTTCATGATGAAGTACCCGTACTCGCCGTTGGCGTTCTGGATGTAGACGTACGAGAGTTTGCCCCGCTTCCCCCACGTCTTGATCCACTGGTTGATCGCTTCGCGGGTCGGCGAGTACTCCATGCGACCCGCCGGCTGCTGGGCCACGAGGTGGTCGTAGTTGTCCTGCTTGGCCTTGTTCTCCTTGTCCTGACTGGACTCGGTGCAGGACGTCAGAACAAGGCCGACGAGGAGCGCCACGACGGCGGCCAGGGCCATGCGTGCGAACTTCTTCATGCGGTTCTGCCCTCTTCCCCGGATGAGATGGCGATCAGTTGGCGCACGTGGTGCGCTCGGCGGCGGCGTCCAGCCGATACGGCAGATCCTTGTCACGGAAGGGCGCACGGTGCTCCTGGGCGGCCTTCGAGTTGTAGGCGTTGACCGACTCGATCCGCGTGGCCTTGAGCGCCGTGATCGACTGGTCGATCTGCGTCGTGCGCGTCTCCGAAGCGGCCTTCCGCTCCTCCAGGAGCGCCTGGATCGTCCCCTCGGCGTTCTGCACGGCCGCGCACAGATCGAAGAACTCCTCGTACGTGGTCTGGCGGAACTCGCCCGAACCGACGGTGTTCTCACGCTTGTCCGCCTCACCGCGGAACGGGGCGGTGACCCACCCCGCGCCGCCGAAGGCGAACACGCCGATCACGTAGAACAGCGCCAGGCCGATCACCCCACCGGCGGCCCAGGTCCCCAACCGTGCCCCCTCGCGTACCCGCACCATGCCATCCCCCCTCACATGTGGCTCCGCGGCGTGGGAACCCCGTGTGAAGGAGGACACAGCGCCCGGAGAAACGGTTCCGCCGGCGGGCGTGAGGCGCGGCGTCCCGCCGAACCCCGCCCACGGTTGGCGGATGGGGGGTGGGGCGGCTGCGCACCCGCCGGGAAACTGCCATAGGGTTCGGCGCGGACCGGCACACTCGGTCAGTTGCGGTACCGGGCAGCTCAGTTCAGATCAGATCAGGTCACAGTCGGGCAGTCGCCCGACAGGTACGTGCAGGGGAGCACAGCGTGAGTCTCATCAAGAAGGCATTCGAGGTCATCGAGAAGGGCTTCGACGCGAGCGGTGACGCCATCCACGACTTCACCGTCAACCGTCGCACGGCCGAGCTCTTCCTGAAGCTGGGGGTCGCGGTCTACGCCGAGCAGCGCCTCGGCGGCTCGCACGAGCCGGTGGAGAGGATGTTCGAGGCCCTGGAGGGCCACGTCGCCGAGAACGGCGAGGTGGAGCTCGACCACCTCAAGGAGGCCCGCGAGGTCCTGGGCGAGGCGTTCGTGGCCAAGCACACGGCGGAGATCGAGGCCGCCGAAGCCGCCGAGGCCAAGGCGGTCGAGGAGGCCGTGGCCGCCGCCGCGGCTGCCGCCGCAGCCGCCACCGTGACTCCCGCGGCTCCCGTCGCCGCCCCCGCGGTTCCGGCAGAGCCCGCCGCCCCCGCCGCCCCCGCGGTTCCGGCAGAAAGCCCCGTAGCCGTCGCCCCCGTCGAGGAGGCCGCCATCCCCGTCGCCCCGGCGGCGACCCCCGCTCCGGCACCGGCTCCGGCCCCGGCCCCGGCTCCGGCGGAGACCACTCCCGCCGTCTGACCCACGGACGAAGGCCCGGCAGAAACGTCGTACCAGCCGTTTCCAAGGGCCGTCGCAACACGTGGTTGCGCTGATCAGGCCGTAATCAGTTCATGCAGGCGCTCGGCTGGGGTCTCCCAGCCGAGCGTCGTGCGTGGAAGAAGCGCCGGATCCACAGCGGATCGTCGGGCAGAGCGCCTCGCATGGATGTCTCCCTGACCTGCGGCTTGGGCCGTTCTAGGCTTCGGTGCATGAAGATCACCGTGCGTCCGGCTGCCGAGCAGGACCTCCCCTCACTGCTCGCTCTCTACGGCGAGCTGAACCCTGACGACCCGCCCCTGTCCAAGGAGTCGGTCGATCTCATTTGGACCGGAATAGCCGGGCAGCAGGGACGTACCGTACTGGTCGCCGAAGTTGACGCCACCATCGTCGGCACCGCGGACTGCATGATCCTGCCGAACCTCACCCGAGGCGGTCGGCCCATCCTCTTCGTGGAGAACGTCGTCGTCGCCGTCTCCAGCCGACGGCTGGGCGTCGGACAGCGACTGATGGCGGCCGCCGTACACCTCGGTGAAATGGCCGATTGCTACAAGGTGCAGTTGCTGGCAGCCGACGACACGTACGTCCACGACTTCTATGAGTCGTGCGGCTTCAAGCCTCTGGCACAAGGCTTCCGGCACTACATCGAGCAAGAACGGCCGAGCAGCGCAGTCGCCTGACTCAGCGCATATGCTCCTGTAGCCTTCGATCGGCCTGAGCCGTTTCCCTTGGCTGCCCCACGGGGCTGCGCAAGATTGCCTGTGGAGGGTTTGACGGTGCTCCCCGGCCACCACACGGAAGGGCACTGATGCCCATCACCCCGACAATCGGTGTTCCTGGGAAACTCCCTGACGAATCATTTCCACCTGGACACGGCGTTCCTCCAGGCACGTGAGGTCGCCGGGGATGTCCCCTTCGAATACGGCCGAACAATTGGGCCCGACGGGGAAATCGGGAAATCCGGCCAGATACCCCATGCGGGTGGGATGAGCGCTTCCGCCCCCCGCGCACAGGTGTCGAGGCGTCAACATCGGGCGCTATCACCGCAGGTCACACGCCGCCCATGTCTGCCTTGCCGGACAGCAAGCGGGTTGGGGCCGAAAAGTGCGTCAATGCCGCAGATAATTCACCGGTTGGCCACCGGTCCACCATCCCGTCATCCAAGATCAACCCGTTGACACCCTCTCGGGACTGGTGCTTCGCTGTGCGGCGCACCCCAAGTTCGCCGTGAAATCCACGCGTAGGCGCGGGGTGAACGAGCGAGAGGAAACCGTGAAATTCACGTCCAAGAGACCTGCGATCGGCACGGTCTTGGGAATCAGCATGCTGCTGGTCGCCGCTACCCCGTCGGCGTCCCTGGCACTCGCCACCCCCACCGGCTCGGCATCGTCGGCCACTCCGGTCTCGGCCTCGGCTTCGGCCTTCGGAACGGGCACCGAGATCAAGGGAGCTTCGGCCGGTACCGGCGTGCAGCGGTGGATACCACTGATCACCGGCGACCGGATCGCGGTGAACGCCAAGGGTGACATCGTTGCCGCGCGTCCCGCCAAGGGCCGGGAGGACATACCCATCCGGGTGGAGACCCGCGACGGCCACACCTACGCCCTGCCCGACGACGCCCGGAGCCTCGTCGAGAGCGGCCGGGTGGACCGGCGGCTGTTCGACATCACCACCCTGAGCACGCCGGCCTACGCGCACCGCCAGGACCTTCGGCTCATCGTGATGTACGACGCGGCCCGTCCGGCGGCCAGGACGGCCCTGCGCTCCAGCGGCGGTGCCGAGGTCCGGCGCACGCTGCCGAGCGTCAACGCCGACGCCGTCGCCGCGCCCGCGAACGGCACCGCGGCACTGTGGTCCGCCGTCACCAACGGGTCCGCCGACGCGATGAAGCGCACCGTCGCACCGGGTATCGCCTCGGTGTGGCTGGACAGCGTCGTCCAGGCGAGCCTGGACAAGAGCGTCCCCCAGATCGGCGGCCCCGAGGCATGGGCGGCCGGTTTCGACGGCACCGGTACGCGTGTCGCCGTTCTCGACACGGGCGTCGACACCAGCCACCCCGATCTGGCCGGACAGGTCGTCGCCGCGCAGAACTTCTCCGACTCGCCGGACACCGAGGACCGGTTCGGTCACGGCACGCATGTCGCGTCGATCACGGCCGGCACGGGCGCGAAGTCCGGTGGCAAGTACAAGGGTGTGGCGCCGGGGGCGCGCCTGCTCAACGGCAAGGTCCTCGGCGACAGCGGCAGCGGCAGCATGTCCCAGATCATCGCGGGCATGGAGTGGGCGGTCGCCGAGAAGGCGGACATCGTCAACCTCAGCCTCGGCACCTACGACTCCCCGGAGATCGATCCGGCGGAGGCGGCCGTGAACAGGCTGTCGGCCGAGAGCGGTGCCCTCTTCGTCATCGCGGCGGGCAACAACGGCGAGCAGGGACCCGGAACGGTCGGCTCCCCGGGCAGTGCCGACGCCGCCCTGACCGTCGGCGCGGTGGACAAGCAGGACAAGCTGGCCTCCTTCTCCAGCACCGGCCCGCGCGTCGGTGACGGCGGCATCAAGCCGGATCTGACGGCGCCCGGTGTGGCCATCGGGGCCGCGGCCGCGCACGACAGCTACCTGAGCACGGTCGCCCCGACCGTCGCGGACGGCTACATGGCCCTCAACGGCACCTCCATGGCCACCCCGCACGTCGCCGGCGCCGCCGCCATCCTGGCGCAGCAGCACCCCGACTGGAGCGGCGACGACATCAAGGACGCGCTGGTCTCCTCGACGACGCCCGGCGGGTACACGGCCTTCGAGCAGGGCTCGGGCCGGGTCGACCTGCGGAAGGCGATCAAGCAGACGGTCGTCACCCGCGAGACGTCGCTCTCGTACGGTGTCGCGCAGTGGCCGCACACCGACGACCAGCCGCTCGCCAAGGACCTCACGTACCGCAACTCGGGCGACTCCCCGGTCACCCTGAAGCTGACCGTGGACGCCACCGGGCCGGACGGAAACCCCGCGCCCGGCGGGATGTTCACCGCGGACGACCAGGTCACCGTCCCGGCGCACGGCGAGGCGACCGTGAAGGTCACCGCCGACACCCGCCTCGGCGGTGACATGACCGGTGCCTTCACGGGCCGGATCACGGCCACCGGCGACGGGCAGACCGTCGGCACCGCGCTGGCCGTGGACCGCGAGTCGGAGATGTACACCGTCACGGTGAAGACCCTCGACCGCAAGGGCAAGCCCGCGCCCGCCCCCGCCTGGGACGCTCAGCTGCAGGGCCTGTCGGGCCCCGCCATGGGCACCAACACCGTGCTGAGCGGCGACGTGCACTCGCTGCGCGTCCCCAAGGGCCGGTACTTCCTCAACAGCATGGTCCGGGTCGACCCGGAGGGTTCGTACAGCCAGGGCGGTGACTGGTTCAACCAGCCCGACCTCGAGGTCACCAAGGACACCACGGTGACGGTGGACGCGCGCACCGCCAAGCCGCTCGACATCACCATCCCGGACCGTTCCGCCCAGCAGGTCCTCGGCTACTTCAGCGCGGGCCTCGATCTGGCCGACGGATACAGCACCCGCTACGGGGTCTTCACCGACTCCCTCGCGAAGTACCGCACCGCCCACCTCGGCCCGAAGGCGGCCGCGGGCGACCGGCTGACCCAGCAGCTCCTGACCACCTTCTCCACCGGCGTCAACGGGCACGACGAGTACCACCTGGTGTACCAGCCGACCGGCGACAAGTACCTCACCGGCTTCACCCACCACGCCAAGTCGCGTGAGTTCGCCAAGGTCCAGGTGAAGCTCGGAGCACCCGCCAAGGGCAAGTTCGGTTTCATCACTCCGGGCACCGAGGGCGGCGGCGGCCTCGGCACCGTCCACGCCCTGCCCTACACCGGCACCCTGCACCTGCTGTCGGGGAACCCCTCGTGGCAGATGGGCTTCATGCAGGTCGACGCGAACGACGCCTACGAGACCAGCTATGACGCCCTCCCGAGGACGTTCAAGCCCGCGCGCTCCTACGAGCACGTGTTCAACGTCGGTGTCTTCGGGCCGGATCTCCCGGAGGGCGCCGGACTCGTCGGGCTGGTCCGGGCCGACGAGGCGATCGACGGGCGGCTTCCGCTCTTCTCGGACAGCCAGGGGAACATCAGCGAGAACAACTCGCCGATCGAGAGCGCGCGGACGTCCCTCTACCGCAACGGTGAGCTGGTCAACACCAGCATCTACCCGATGGACGTCTTCTACATCGCGGAGAACGAGCGGGCGGACTACCGGCTGACCGTCTCGGTCAAGCGCGGCACGGTCGCCGATGTCTCCACGAGCTTGACCGCGAGCTGGACGTTCTCCTCCGAGTTCGCCCCGGGGATCACCAAGCTCCCGACCTCGGTCGTGCGCTTCACCCCCGCCCTGTCCCTCGACAACACCGGCAAGGCCCGGGCCAAGGTGCGGGTCCCCGTCACCGTCAGCGGCACGGCCGCGGGTAAGAACCTCAAGTCCCTGAGCGTGTGGGCCTCCTACGACAAGGGAGCCCACTGGCAGAAGCTCAGCGTGTGCGACGGCCGGGTCCAGGTCACCAACCCCAAGGCCGGCGGCAGCGTGTCGTTCAAGGCCCAGGCCGTGGACAAGCAGGGCAACACCGTCGACGAGACCATCATCGACGCCTACCTCACGAAGTAGCCCCCGTCGGATCGGAACCGCGGTCCAGGGCCCACGCCCCCGCGGTTCCGGTCCAGCGGACCCCTCCGGGTTCCGCTGACGCCGGTGCGGCGATCGGTAAGGCCCCTGCCCCGGCAGGGGCCTTACCCGTCCGGTGAGCGCCGGAGGCATCGCACCCGGGGCCGGGCCTCAGATCGAGCTGAGGCTGATCTCGAGGGAGAACGGAACCGAGGTCTTCACGACGTCTGTGAACACGTTTCCGTCGCGGTAGACCCCGGCAGCGGGATCGAGCACATAGGTGTACACCACGGGAACACTGTCGATGGTGTCCGCCCGGTAGACCACGTCTCACCGCCGGGCGCCCTCCGGGCCGGCGTGAGTTCCCGCCTGCGTCAGGAACGCGCGGTACGTCCGGGCCGGGTCGGCGCTCAGCGCCGCCTTCGCCGCGCGGGTGTCCTCGTCCGCGAGGACTTCCAGCGCGCCGGCTTCCAGTCCCTCCAGGGCCTGGCGCACGACATCCGCGGGGTCGTTCTTCGGGATGTCCCACCCGCTCATCATGTCCGTGTCGGTCGAGCTCATCAGCAGGCCGGTGACCTGGGTGCCCTGCCCCGCCAGCTCCAGGCGAACGCCGTTGGTCAGGCTCCAGGCGGCCGCCTTGGCGACCGCGTAGGAGTTGGCCCCCGGATACGAGAGCCACGACAGGCGCGAGAGCACGTTCAAGATCGCGCCTCCGCCGTTCGCGGCGAGCACCGGGGCGAAGGCACGCACGACCGAGAGGGTGCCGTAGAAGGACGTGTCCACCTCGCGACGGATCTTGTCCAGGTCACCGGTGACAAGATCCTGGTAGAGGCTGACGGCCGCGTTGTTGATCAGCAGCGTGACGTCCGCCGCGGCCGCCGCCGCGGCGGTGACGGAGGCGGGGTCGAGGAGGTCCAGGCGCAGGCGCTCGGCGCCCTCGATGTCCACGCGCTCGGGATCGCGGGCGGTCGCGTACACCTTGGCACCGCGCTCGAGGAGTTGTTCGGCGAAGTGACGGCCGAGCCCCCGTGAGGCCCCGGTGATCAGTACAGTGCTTCCTTCGATCTTCATGCACTCACCGTATGACTCAGGCAGTGAGCGAATCGATGGCTCATTGGCTCGGATTCATGTCTGTTTGCCTCACCGGACTGCAGTAGGCTCCAGTCATGGATCTGCTCGCCGAGGTACTGGCCCTGTCGGATGTACGGGGAGCCGTCGGCGCACGCATCGAGGCCGGCGAGGACTGGGGCTGGTGGTGGACCTCCGCCACGCCCCGCGCGTCGCTGCACGCGGTCACCGCGGGAACGGTCTGGGTCGGCCTGCCCGACGGCCCGCCCCTGCAACTGATGCCGGGTGACGTCGTCCTCCTGCCCGGCGGGGCCGAGCACGCACTGGGCAGCGACCCGGCAGCCGTGGCCCGTACGGGGCCCCGCACGTTCGACGACTGGCAGCTCACCGGTTCCGGAACCGTGGCGATCGGCACCGGACCGGTTCGCGCCCGCATCCTGTGCGCCGACTACGGCCATGACCGGACCGTCTCGACGCAGGTGCTCACCCTGCTGCCCGCCGTGGTCCACCTGCGCGCGGCAGACGACCCGGACGGACTGGCCCAGGACACCGTGCGCCTGCTCGGCCGTGAACTCGCCACTCCGCGAGCGGCCACCGGCGTGGTCCTCGACCGACTGGTGGACGTACTGCTCGTCCACGTACTGCGGACCTGGCTCGCCTCCGGAGGAACCTCCGCGCCCTCCTGGCTCGGGGCCCTGAACGACCCGGTGGTGGCAGCCGCCGTCGCCGAACTCCACCAGGAGCCCGCCCGACCCTGGACCACCGCCGCCCTCGCCCGCGCGGTCGGCATCTCGCGCGCCACTCTCGACCGCCGCTTCGCCGCCGCGACCGGCGAGTCGCCCGGCGCCTACCTCACCCGCTGGCGCATGGACCTCGCCGCCCGCCGCCTGCGCGACACCGACGACAGCCTCGACGCGATCGCCGCCTCGGTCGGCTACTCCTCCGGCTACGCCTTCAGCCGGGCCTTCCGCCGGGCACGCTCGCAACCGCCGGGCCGGTTCCGAGCGACCGCTCGCGCTCAAGGCGGCCCGGCCCCGACGGACGCCGCCACCACCGCAGCCGTCTGATCACCGCGTCCCACCGGACCGGGCCGACCCGGCGGTGAGGTCGGTGTCATGCCCAGGCGGGGCCGAGGACGTCCTTCAGTCCGGCGGCGGCGAACAGCCTGCGGCGGGACTCCTCCAACTGCTCCTGCGCCCGGGCGGCCTGGCCGGTCAGATTGCCGTGGCGCTTGAGGATCCGGCCGTCCACGAGCACGGTGTCCACGTCCGCCGGGCCGGCGTTGAGCAGCACGGTGGTGACGGCGTCGTTCAACGGGGTCAGGTGAGGCCTTCGGGCGTCGACGAGGATGAGGTCCGCCCGCTTGCCGGGAGTGAGGGAGCCGATGCGATCGCTCATGCCCCACGCCGCGGCACCGGCGGTGGTGGCGAAGCCGAGGACGTCGTGGTGGTCGAGATCCACCTCCATGGGCGGTTCGTCGCGGGCGAGCGCGTCGGCGTTGGCGCGTGCCCGCTCGGCGGCGAGGGTCAGCCGCATCTCGCTGAACAGGTCGGTTCCGGCGCCGGCGACGGTGTCGGCGCCGAGGGCCGGCCGGATGCCGTGGGCCAGGGCGCGCCCGGTGACGGGGAAGGTGCCCATGGCCATCTGCATGTCGACCGTCGGGCAGGGCGTGATGTGGCCCCCGGTGGCGGCGATGCGCTTCAGGTCCTCGTCGTCGAACGCGGCGCCGTGGGCGTGGTGGACGTCCGGTCCGAGCAGGCCCAGTTCCTCCAGGGTGCTGATCGTGCGGTACTTGGAGAGGTAGCCGGGGATGCCGGAGTGCATGCTCAGGGGGACGGCGAGTTCGCGGGCGAGCCGGACGTCGTCGGCGGTGGCGTCCGCGGTGGAGAACTCCGGACCGCGCAGCGCCAGGCCCATGGTGACCCGGGCGTCGTCGTCGGACAGCACCTCGGCACGCATCCGGCGGGCGTCGGCCGGGTGCCGCTCGGAGCTCTCGACGAACCACTTCATGACGCCTTCGCCGACGGGGGGACCGTAGAGGAACACCGCGCGGATGCCCGAGTCGCGCAGGGCGCGGACGTTCTCGTCGGCGTGTTCGGGGGTGGTGACGATGTGGGACCAGTCGGCGACCGTCGTGACGCCGGCGTTGACGGCCTGCAGGGCGCCCCACAGCACACCGGCGTAGACGTCGCGCGGCTCGTACTTGTCCAGCAACCCGGCCAGCACCACCTGGAAGTACCCGCCGAGCGACACCTTCCCGCCGGCGCCGCCGATGGCGCCCTGCCACACGTGACGGTGCGAGTCGACCAGGCCCGGCATGACCACGTGACCGGACGCGTCGATGACCTCGGCACCCTCGGCCTGGAGTCCGTGGCCGACGGCGGTGATGGTGTCGCCGTCCACGAGCACGTCGGCGCCGGGAAGTTCACCAAGAGTCGGGTCACCGGTGACCACGTGCCCGCCTCTGATGAGTATGGAATTGTTTGTCATGTTTCGCCCTTTCCGCTGAACAAGGGCTCCAGTTTCTTTCCTGCAACTATGCTTGTCCAACATCAAACATCGATCACTTGAGCAACAGGCGTGATGAACCGCCTGGAGGGGGCCGAGGCGTGGAAATCCGCCGGTTGCAGCACTTCATCGCGGTCGCGGAGGAGCGGAGCTTCACGCGGGCGGCCGAGCGGCTGAGCCTGGTGCAGTCCGGTGTTTCGGCGTCGATCCGCGCTCTGGAGAAGGACCTGGGCGCCGCGCTCTTCGAACGCACCACTCAGCGCGTCGAACTCACCCCGGCAGGCGAGGCATTGCTGCCTCAGGCCCGCCGCGTAGTCGGTGCGGTGCGCACCGCACGACAGGTTGTCGATGAAGCCCGGGCCGGCCTGAGCGGAACCTTGGAGCTGGGGATCCTCTACGGCCTCACCCCCGGCGGCATCCTGAACGCGCTCGCGACCTTCCGCGGGGCGCACCCCCGGGTCGAGGTTCATCTGCGCGGCCCCGGCCGCCACGGCTCCGGTTCCCACGTCGAGGATCTGCGCAAGGGCAGTCTCGACCTGGCCGTCCTCATGACGGCAGGCCGCCCGCTCAGCGGCCTGCGGCTGCACCCGCTCGGTACCGAGTTCCTCGCACTGGCCTGTGCCCCGGACCATCCGCTGGCTGAACGGAGCAGTGTCGGACTCGCCGATGTGGTGGAACACCAAGTGATCGACTTCCCGGTGGGCTGGGGAGTGCGATCCGCCGTCGACTGCGCTTTCAGCCGTGCCGGGTTGCCGCCGCGCAAGGCCACCCTTGAGATCGACGACATTCCCACGGCACTGGACCTCGTCCGGCACGGCCTGGGCCTGGCCTTCGTACCCGAGCACATCGCCGAACGTGATGGCGGCGTGCGTTTCGTCCCCGTGGAGCAGCACCGCCCCCTGTACCACGTCAGCCTGGCCGAGCCGGACGACCGTCCGCTGAACCCGACCGCCCGGGCTTTCCTGACGGAAGCACTGCGTGACGCTCGGCGTTCCGACGGTGCGTAAGAGGGTGTCTCACGTGGCAAGCTTCGCGAGGTTCTTGCAGCAGGTCAGGGCAGCCGCCAGGCCGAGGAGGGCGAGGAGTGTGTGCTCCCTTTCGTTCATCTCGGACGGTCAAGCGACGGCAGCCGACGAGCCAAGCGATCGACCGCTCGATCTTCCAGCGGTGCCGGCCGAGTCGTTCGCCGGAATCAACACCTGGCCGCGCGATGCGCGCGACGAACCCACGCTCGCGCAGCCAGGCCAGGTGTTCGGCGGAGAAGTACGCCCTGTCCGTGCGGAGTTTGACGGGGCGGCGCCGCCGTGGTCCCGGCGGGACCGGATGGCGGGGATGCCGCGGATGAGCGGTTCGAGGGCGAGACTCTCGTGCATGTTCGCGCCGGACACGGCGACGGTGAGTGGGATGCCCTGGGCATCGGACAGCACGTGCAGCCTGCTGCCCTTCTCGCCGCGATCGACCGGGTTCGGCCCGGTCAGCGATCCCCCCCTTTTGGTGCGAACGGAGGCCGCGTCGACGATCGCCGAGGTCCAGTCCACCTCGCCCCGGGCCCCGAGTGCGTCCAGCACCGCCCGGTGGAGCCGACGCCATAGGCCAGCCTCGGTCCATTGCGTAAAGCGGCGATGCACGGTGGCGGGAGAGGTGCCGAACGTCGGCGGCAGATGCCGTCAGGCACAGCCGGTGGTCGGGACATACACCACTGTCGTGAACACGGCCCGTTCGTCACGCGGAGCGGTCCCACTCCCTTGCGGTCGAGCCGCGAACGACGGCAAGGGGCAACCAGCTCCCAGAGTGCATCAGGAACCAGACGCTTCGACAGATCAGCGCTCACGACTGACATCACGCCGCTCGAACATCACGTCACGTCGTGGGACAGCCTTCTAAGCCTTCGTTGGTGCGGTCGTCCTGGCAGCCTGCTCGATCTTCGCAAAGTAGGCTGCACGGGCTTCCACGTCGATCGGCTGCTCGTTTTCGGCGCGCATCCCGGTCCGGCCGTCGACGCCCTCGCGCAGGATGTCGGCGTGCCCGGCATGCCGGATGGTCTCGCCGAGGACATGGACCATGATGGCGAATAGGTTCGTGTTCGAATAAGGCTCCGACCACCAGGGCACGTGGCCGGGGGCATCGAGGGCAAGCTCGTTGATCGTCGCGTCCGAGTGTCCCCACGTGCGCTGGTAGAACCCGACGATCTGCTCGCGCGTCTCCTTCTCGGCCGCCCATTGATCGCTGCCGTCGGAGTCCTGCCACCGGCACAGCGGTTCCGGAGAAGGGCGGTCAAAGACCTCGCCGAAGTACCTGGCCTCGACCGTGGCCACGTGTTTGACCAGGCCGAGGAGGTTGGTCCCGGTCGCTGTCAGAGGCCGGCGCGCGTCGTATTCGGACAAGCCGTCGAGCTTCCAGAGCAGCGCCTCACGGTCCCGCCGCAGTCTGTTGTGCAGGTTGTCTTTCGCGAACTCATCGATCATGCGGCACGAGCCTGCCATGGCCTCCTCATGGTCTCAAGATTCCGTACGCGGTCCGCACCGACTGCCGGAGCCGTGGTCAGCTGTGGTCACCGCCCCGACCTGCAAGGAGCTCAGGGACCTGCCCACGTGAGAGAACCTCTAATTGCTCGTAACACGATCACGCGGGGCGGGACAGGTCAGCCGTAACCGGTCCGATGACTGAGCCGTTCGTGAGGGTGCGAGCGTCAAGCCATGGCTCTTGGATGACAAGTTGTGGGCACTGATCGCGCCGATCCTGCCACCCTGGCCCGAGCGTTCTCCCACACAGCGGATCAGGTCGAGGCTCTTTGGGCAGGGAGCCGCCCCCCTTCCAGGCCGTATGGCGCTTCGTTCACCCAAGCCGTCGACGAGCACTTCGTGGCGCTCTGCCCGATGCTCGCCGACCACTCCGACTCCCAGGACTTCAACGGAAACGATGAGCCGCCCACACGCCGTGGGCGGCTCTTCACTTCCCTGCCGGTCAGGTGCCGGGCTACGGAGCTCCCATGCGTAGAAATTCGCCATAGATTCGATGCAGCATGACTGCATACTGATAATGGGCCTCGACAACTTCCCGCTCTTCCGTGGTCGCGCCCTCGCCAAATCGTTCCAAGCGAGAGATGATCTCTTCAAGCAAACCCATGACATCCCCCCGGGACGGCTTGAATACCCCCTCGTCCACAAAAGGGATCACCTGGGTCACATGTTCGTCAGCGAGAGCCAGGTCGCCATGAATAAGTGCCAGGTTCTCGCCCGCGCGCAAACGATTCCCGCCGCGGCGTAGACGGGGGAAGGGCGAGCCCCGCCAGAGAGCATAGTCCTCCATGAAATCCGACAACGACTCATCCCCTCATTAGTCGGCGCCCTACCCCGACAGCAAAGCGGTCCGCCGAGAGCTCAGGCGCCGCGGCATCCTGCCGGTGATCTCCCGACGTGGCCACCCGGACATCCACGGCCTGGGCCGGGTCCGCTACGTTGTCGAGCAGACCTGCGCACTGCTGCACCAGTTCAAGCGCCTAGCCATCCGCTGGGAACGCCGCCTCGACCTCCACGATGCCCTCGTCTCTCTGGGCTGCACGATCATCTGCTGGAGACGCCTCAAGAACTCATGACCGGCGTGGTGCCATGGTCACAAAGGTTGCGGGACAGCATCGTCCGGCAGTCCGTTCAGGATCGTTGCGACAGTCGTTGCCGCACCGTCCACCTGCTGAACCTGACCGTTGGCGAAGGTCACCTCGAATCGGCCGTTGCCGAGCGGTCTGGTCCGCGGCAGGTCGTGACAGATGGGCGGCGCGGCCCGGCGGCTGAAGGTCAGCCAGAACATGGAGCGCCCGGGCGACAGGACTCGCAATCGCGGCTGTTCGAAGGCGGCTTCGATGAGGTCCTGCCAGTCAGCGTCCTGCCTGCGCGCGGCGGACTCGCGCATCATCTGCCACCGAGCCGGCACGGCCTCACCGCGCTCGTGGGCTTCGGCCAGCTCCCAGGTCCTCAGGAAGGCCCACTGTGCGACGAGCTCGCGCACCCTGGCCCCCTGAATCCAGGTGCGCAGTGCGCCGGCCACCTCGGCCAGGTCTTGCGCGCTGCCCGAGGCCATGTGGACTTCGTGGGCCCAGCAGTCGACCAAGAACTTGCGCTCGCCGCTGGCCATCAGGACATTCGCCGAGCGGTCATTGGCTTCCATCTTCGCGGCGACGTAGCGCCAGCCCGGTGAGGACGTCAGCTCGACCGTAAGCGCACGGCCCTCACGATCGACCGTCGTCTGGAGAGCGTTCTGCAGCGAGCCTGCCTCCACCACCTCGGGATAGAGCGTGGCGTACATGTGCAGGGGATGGGTGGCATCCGTCGACGCCACATCCGGAAGTGGCGCGTACTTATGAAACGGATTGGCGACTCTGGCCGGTGTCACACCTGGAAGCTGCTCGGACATACGGCCGAGTCTGCCACCGCAGCCCCCAGACGAGCTCGCGATGACGGATCTGAGGTCATCAACAAGATCGTGTTACGAGCTCATAGTGCGCGTGCGGTCACCGACGGTGAGGTGTACATGTCGGCCGTGCCGGGCCGCACGCGAACGCCTGATGAAGGTGACGTTTCGGTAGACGAGGCGAGGGTGCCCAAGTCAACGGGCCCCGCCGCACACGCTCACATGTGGCGGCCGGCGTTTCGCACCTCGTCGAGGCTGCCCAGCGTTCGGTCGGGCGTCGACCCGATGTCACCGCCGCCGACCCGACGGCCGCACCGTCGCCCAGTCGGCACGGTCACCGGCAGGCGCCGCTCTCCAGGGAGGCGACCACTTCGCCCATCGCCACCCGGACGTGCCCTTCGACGGCCGCGGCACACACGTTCGCCCTGCCCGGTAGGCCGGCCTCACGCCCACATCAGACATCTAGTCCGAACACGATGTATGGTTTCTGTGTGATGTCTTGGCCAGAGCGGTATGAGAGACCTCGCCGGCCAAGCAAGGAACCAGTTCTTCTGAAGGCAGGGCACAGCCATGACGCTGACAACCACGTCGTTCGGGATGCGGACCACCGCCGCCGAGATACTCGACGGGGTCGACCTGAGCGGGCGCCGGATGATCGTCACCGGAGGGGCCTCCGGTATCGGCGTCGAGACGGTGCGCGCGCTCGCCGGTGCGGGAGCGCAGGTCACCATCGCCACCCGGAACCCCGCAGCCGCCGAGGCACTGATCAAGGAGTTCCCGGGCACGCGGGCGGTCGCACTCGACCTCGCCGACCTGGATTCCGTCCGCAGCTTCTGCGACGCCTGGAGTGGGCCGGTCCACGGCCTCATCGCCAACGCCGGCGTGATGATGCTCCCGACCCGTCAGGTCAGCGCACAGGGCTGGGAGATGCAGCTCGCCACCAACTACCTCGGCCACTTCGCCCTGGCGGTCGGCCTGCAGGAGGCTCTGCAGGCCGCCGAGCAGTCGCGCGTGGTCGTGGTCAGCTCCGGTGCCCAGCTGCGGGCGGGCTTCGACTTCGACGACCCCCAGTTCGAGCGACGCGCCTACGACCCGTTCGTCGCCTACGCACAGTCGAAGACCGCCGACGTGCTGCTCGCCGTCGGAATCAGCCGCCGGTGGGCCGAACACGGCGTCACCGCCAACGCCTGCGCGCCCGGGTTCATCCACACCAACCTGGCACGCCACCTCGACGACGCGACCATGCAGGCCATCGGGGCCATGGACGCGGACGGCAACCTGGTGACCCCCGACTACTACAAGACCCCCGCACAGGGAGCCGCCACCACGGTGCTGCTGGCCGCGTCGCCGCTCCTCGACGGCGTGACGGGACGGTACTTCGAGGACAACCAGGAGTCGGAGGTCGTCGACGGGGGCCCCGAGGTGATGGCGGGCGTCGCCAAGTGGTCGGTCGACCCGGCCGCCGCGGACCGGCTGTGGGAGTACGCCCTTCCCGTGGTGCGCTGACCCCGATCCCCCCGGTGTACCGTGGGGGACCGCCCGCACGGCCGAACGACGCCGCGCACCGGTCCCCCATCGTGTACGCGTGGCCGCTCTCGCCTCCGCGGATCCGGTTCGCGCCGCTCCGGTGGAGCAGTGCCGCCGACCGCGGGTCTCCTTCACCGAGCCCGGGTCGATCCGAGCACGAGAACAGACTGGAGGGTGCCTGATGAGACCCGTGACCCGACGGCAGGCCGACAGCTACGCCGCGCGTTCGGCCGCGACCCAGGCGCAGGTGATGTCCACCCTGGAGCGGCTGCTCGATTCCGGCGAGGCGTTCCGCGACATCAGCGTCCAGCGGCTCCTGGAGGAGGCGGGGGTGTCCCGGGCCACCTTCTACGCGCACTTCCCGAGCAAGTCGGACGTCCTGGTGCGGCTCACCGACGGACTGCGGGAGTCGCTGCTGGCGCTGGCACGGCAGTGGGACCCGGCCGCCGGGGAGGACGGGGCCGACCGGTTCGCCCGCTTCTTCGAGGAGGTGCTCAGGATCCACCGCGCCCATCAGGGCGTGATCACCGCGGTCCGGGAGGCGGCGGCGTACGACTCCGCGGTGGGCGATTTCTACACCGCGGACCTCGAAGGTTTCGAGGAGGCCGCGCTGCGGACCCTGCTGGCCGAACAGGCCGCCGGTTCGACGACGGCCGACCTCGACGCCGTTGCCGCGAGCCGGATCATCGCTTGGGGCGGTGCCCAGGCGATCGCGCACCACATCCAAGTGGACGACGGCAGCCGTGACGCCGTCTTCGCCCGCGAACTCGCCCGGATCTGGTGGTACGGCGCCTACCGTCGCCCCGCCGACGCCCGGCAGGGCGCGGGACCCCATTGAGTCGCCGCGCGGACGGGCCCTCGCCGGACCCCGCCCCGCAGGTCGCGTGACGCCTGCGCCAGGCCGCGCAAACCGGGTCGCCGCCGCGGATGCCCCGCGGCGGCGTCGCCCTCCCCCGCGCGGACGATTCAGCCGCGTGCGAAGTCCAGCAGGTCGGCGTTGAACCGTTCGGCGAACTTGGGCACCATCGCCAGCCCGTGCGGGGCCCCTTCGTACACCTTGTAGACCG
>NZ_JBEZXR010000109.1:0-21354 GCF_040638135.1 Streptomyces sp. NPDC026673
CGGTGGCCGTTTGTCTATGCGGGCACCAACCCGGACGCCGGAGCAAACCCCCGCATCAGGTCCAACCCGCTACACCACTTCCAAGGACGCAACCCACCTGCAGCGATACCGCGCTTCTCGCGGACCGAAGCTGGTGGGCGAGGTCAGAGCCACTCGTTGATGACAGCGATGGTGACGGTGGCCTCGTGGCGGACAGCGAGCTTGTCGTATCTCGTGGCCACAGCCCGGTGGCGCTCGAGGCGGTTGAGGCGGTTGATCCCGCACTCGACCGCGTGGCAATCGCGGTAGTCGGCCTTGTCGCTTTGGAGGACGGCCGCCGCGGGCACCGAGCTAATGGCGGTTGCGTACCTGGTCGGCCTTCTCCGGAATCGTGCAGCGGATCCCGCGTCCGCGCAGGTAATACCGGTTGGCTCGTGACCAGCCAGCAGTCTCCGTGCCTCGAAGTGAGCACAGCGACGCAGACTCGCAATCAGGCTGCCGCCCTGGCTCGATCGGCGGTCGGCGAACGCCTGACCGCGGGCGTGGGGAGCAGCACCACGCGCTGGGTCATGACGCGCCCTGCCCCGAGGAACGCGCGAGACGCCGGACCGTCTTCAGCTCAGCTGCCGCGGCGGCCGAGGTTCCGGTGCCCGCTGATGCGGCTTGGTTCCCAGTCCGCACGTGTTCACTGGCACCGGCTTCGTCCGCCTGGCAAACCTCAGCAACCACGAGACTTCGGCGAGCTCGGGTCCCGTGGACGTTGTCCAGGGCGGCCGGACCGAGGCATCGGCCAGTGCGCTGCGGGCGGGCTCGAAGGGAGCGGGGCGGACGGCCGGATCAGCGGGCCGCCCACGCCTCCACCGCGGTCGTCACCGGCGCCCCCGTAAGCGCCGACTCGTCGATGGCCAACGCCAGCAGATGGTCCTGGCAGGCCTCGGCCAGCGGATACGGTTCAGGGCCGGCGTCCCGGACCCATGCGCCCGTACGGCACAGCAGGTCCACCACGGCGAGGTCGTCCTCGGACAGACTCGCGCCCAGATACTCGTTGCGCCACACAACCCGTCCGTCGAACGAGATGTGGTGCACCTCCGCCCCTTCGAGGTTGAGGTCGGTGCCGGTGCGGCGACGCACCAGCGGGGACTCCACCGGCGTGCGCGGATCGGCCATCCGCACCACCGTGTCGTCCACGATCTCGCCGAGCGAGCCGCGCACCACGATCCGGCGGGCGCGCAGCGGATTCCACCACTGGTTGTCTGTGAAGTCGTACAGGCCCGTGCGGGCCCCGCCGAAGTCCAGGAGAGCGAGAGTGGTGACGGCGTCCTTGGGCGTGAGGTCGTCCGACCAGCCACCTGGGGACAGCGGATCGGCGAGCGGAGCGGTGAAGGCCCGGGCCGTCACCGTCACGGGCCCGCAACCGACGTCCAGCGTGTGCCGGATCAGCGACATCGCGTGGTACATGTGGGTCGAGGACACCTGGACGGACGTGACCTCGCCGATCACGCCTTCTCGTACGAGGGCGATGCGAGCGGCGTGGCCGGGCATCAGTGTGTACTGCTCCGCGACCTGGACGAGTGCTCCGCCCCCGGCGTGCGTCGCGCCTCCCACGGCATCCCACAGATTCCGGAGCCCGTTCACGTCGGGCGCCGGCGGTGTCTCCGCGAGGACGGGCACCTCGTGCTCGACGAGTTCCCGTACGACCTGGGGCGTAACCTCCCACGGCACCGACGGGATCACGAACTCCGGTTCAATGCCGCACAGTTCAGCGACCGTCCGGAAGGCGGGCACCTCCCACTCCGCCTCCACCTGGGCGGCTCGTTCGGCCGAGCGCGTCACCACGCCGGCCACCGCCAGCCGTTCGGGCAGCGCCCTCGCCAGCCGGGCGAAGAACTCGGCCCGCCAGCCACTGCCCACGATGCCGAACCGTATGGGTGCTGCGCTCACGTGTCCGCCCTTTCCCGCGTCCGAGGCGAGAGTCTAACCCGGCGACCTGTGCCACCCGCTCGGCCTCCCGTGCGGACCTGTTGCCGTGCACCGCGACCTGGTCGCCGGCGCGCGCGAACGCCGCGGCGGCGGCCCGGTCGATGCCCCGGGACGCGCCCGTAACCGGCACTCCGCGGTCTATTTGGCCACCTCCGCGACACCGTCGATCAGCCGCTGCACGTCCTCGCCGTCGACGTACGGGGCGAGCCCGGCACGCACCGCGCCGGTGTCGCCGAGCCCCAGCAGCCGCGATGCCTCCAGCGCGTAGAAGTTCCCCGCGGGGGCGTTCACACCGCGCCGCGCCAGCCGCTCGTAGACCTCCCGGCCGGGCACTCCCTCCACGGAGAAGAACACCGTCGGCGTACGGCGTGCCGGCGAGCCGTACAGCCGCACCCTGTCGATGCCCGACAGCCCCTCCAGCAGCCGCCCCAGCAGGTCCCCCTCGTATGCCTCGACCGCTCGCATCGCCTCCAGCACCCGGCTGCGCCGGTCGCCCGCGGAGGACGCCAGTGAGGCGATGTAGTCCACGGCCGCGGTGGTACCGGCGAGCATCTCGTACGGCAGAGTGCCCAGCTCGAAGCGTTCCGGCACGTCATCGGTGGAAGGCAGCAGCTTGTCCGGTCGCAATTCCTCCCACAGTCCCGGATCGGCGACCACGACACCATGGTGGGGGCCGAAGAACTTGTAGGGCGAACACGAGAAGAAGTCGGCGCCCAGGGTGGCCAGGTCGACCGGCGCGTGGGGCGTCAGGTGCACCCCGTCCACGTACAGCAGGGCTCCGACCTCGTGGACGGCCGCGGCGATCGCCGCCACGTCGGGGCGTGTGCCCAGAACGTTCGACGCCCCGGTGACCGCCACCAGCCGGGTTCGGCCGGACAGCTGTTCCCGCAGGGCGTCGACGCTCAACTCACCACTCCTGGGATCGAACGCGGCCCACCGCACCGCCGCACCGGCGGATTCCGCGGCCTGGATCCACGGCCGGATGTTGGCATCGTGGTCCAGACGGGTGACGACCACCTCGTCACCGGCTGTCCACTGCCGCGCCAGGGCACGGGAGACGTCGTACGCCGCCTGCGTCGCCGACCGGGTGAAGACGACACCGCGTGGCTCGCAGCCGAGAAGGTCCGCCATGGCCAGCCGCGCCTCCTTGACGACGTGCTCGGCACGGCGCTCGGCGGCTGTCACCGCGCCCCGGTTGGAGATGCCCGAGCACATCGCGGCAGCCACCGCCTCGGCGACCTGGCGGGGCACCTGTGAGCCACCCGGCCCGTCGAAGTGGGCCACCTTCTCCCTCAGCGCGGGGAAGTCGTCACGGATTCGCTGGACATCGAGATGCATGCGCCCATCCTGCCGGAGCGCGGATTCCGTGCGGGCCGGGTCCCCCAGGACGGATCCGCCCCCGAGGCAACCGGCTACACCTACGCCTGGCGTGTACGCGCCCGGGACTCCGGAGTCGGCTGGACCGTCCCCCGCCGCCAGGCCGAGCTGGCGCAGCAGGAGGCGCAACGCGGTGCGGCGATCGCCCAGTTGCAGTGGCTGCGGCGGCAGACGACCAGGGTCCACCTGCATTCCTGCACCCCGGTGCACCCCCGGTGGCGCCAAGGCCTCCGCGGCTGGGGCTGGGCCACGAGGCGCACAGTGGGGCCCTGCGCGGACATGGACGGCGGAAGCGGTGGCTCCCTTGCGCGTGCGCTGATCACCGGCCCGGAGCAGCATCCCGCGCGGGGAACCGCTCCGGGTCGCACGCTGGCGGTATGCGCGCTGTCTTGGCGCCGAGTCCGGCCGCCGCCGGCTCCCCATCGGAAAGGAGCGGTCCATGAGCTGGGAACCGTCCTGCGAAGGCATCGTCCGAAGCACTCCGGGCGTGGAGGCGGTGTTCCTCGCCGATCCCAGCGGGAGCTTCTACGGCACCAGCGACGCCGCGCACTGGCGCCCCTCGCCCCAGGAGACCAAGGAGATCGTGCAAACGGTCCGCGATCCCGAAGCCACTCCGCGCCTGGCGGTTCAGGGCGAGAATTACGCGCTTACCGCCCGACAGGACGACACCGTCATCGGCAAGAAGGACGACAAGGCAATCGTCGCGGTCGCCACCAGCAAGATCGTCATCGTCGCCCGCGTCGACGAGAGCGCCGCGCCGGGGGCCCTGCGCAAGCTCCAGGCCTACGCCGCCGAGAACGCCAGTTGACGATCAGCGGCGAGGAGTAGCCCACCGCGCGTCTGATCGCCCCGGGTCGCATGCTGTCGGGATGCGCGCGATCCGGACCGGCTACGTCAGCTTCGGCGTGGTCGGCCTGCCCGTCCACCTCCACTCGGCGACCGAGGAGCACGGCACGGGGTTCCATCAGGTTCATGCGTCGCGTGACGACTCCAACATTGAGAGGCCACCGTCTCTTCACCCCGCTGGACACCCACCTGACGTCGCATAGAGTTCTTGTCGTGACCGTGCTGCATGGCACCCTCGTCGTCCTCCAGCCCACCACCACCGAGGACATCCCCGCTCTGGCCGCGATCCGGGGCACTCCCGAAGTGCACGCACGCTGGAACGGCGGGGATGATCTCAAAGCCGACGTCGCGACCGACCTTGACGACCCCGGCACGGCCTGTTCGACGGTCCTGCACCAGCAACGGATCGTGGGCATGATCCAGTGGTACTCCGAGGAGGATCCGGACTACCGGCACGCGGGAATCGACCTCTTCCTCGATCCCGCGGCGCACGGCAAGGGTCTGGGTACCGACGCCGTACGCACGCTGGCCCGCCATCTCATCGACGACCTCGGCTACCACCGTCTGGTCATCGATCCGGCGGCCGACAACACCGCGGCGATCCGCTGCTACGCGAAAGCCGGTTTCCGGCCGGTCGGCATCATGCGGCAGTACGAGCGTGGCCCCGACGGGACCTGGCACGACGGCCTACTGATGGACCTGCTGGCCGGCGATCTGGTGCGCTGAACACACTCACGCGTCGCGGCTGGGCCGGTGGTGGGGACGTATCAGGGGACACCGGCGGACGTTGCCGCAGTGCCCACGTCAAAATGGGGTCCGAACGCGCCTGCTGGAAAGCATCGGCCCGCGGCAAAGACCGCCCGCCGCCGGTCCCGCGGAATGCCCGCGGGACCGGACGGGGGCTCAGGACGCCGAGTTGTAGACGGAGATCTCGGTCAGCGTCGGTGTGTACTGCTCCGTGGCGATCTGGCCGGTGAGGGCCACCCGCAGCTTGGAGGTGGTGACCGGGCCGAAGCCGGTGACGGTCAGGTCGTGACCGATGCCGGTGTCGCGGCTCGCGAAGGTGACCCAGGTGCCGGTGGTGTCGTCCCAGCGCTGCAGGTCGAAGGACTGGACGCGGGGGTTGGTGCCCGAGTCGGTGTACTCGTCCAGGTAGACCTGGTCGAAGGTGGTCGCCGTGCCGAAGTCGACGTCGAGGGTGATCGGGTAGGTGGCGGCGTCGGCGGCGGCCCAGCGGGTGCTGAGGTTGCCGTCGGTCAGCTTCTCCGCGCCGAGGGTGCCGTTCGCCCCCGGGTGGGTGGAGCTGGCGGTGACCGTCTTGCCGAGGGCGAGGTCGACGCGGTTGTCGGCCTCCTCCTCGATCGGGTCGTCGTCAACCGGGTGGGCGACCCGCTTGCCCTTGCGGGACTCTGCGATGCCGATGTCGGGTGCGTCACCGTAGTAGAGCTTGGTGCCGAGGAAGTCGGCGGTGCCCAGGTGAGGGTTGTAGCGGCCCGCGTCGATCAGCGGGGAGTTCTTGCTCAGCGAGAAGTGCGCTGCCGCGGTGCGGATCTTCGCGACGCCGGCGTCGGTGACGTAGGAGTCCACGCTGCCCTTGAACCGCGGGTCGACGCGCAGGCCGTCGGGGTCGGCGGGCTCCTGGGTGGAGTGCTTTCCGCTCGCCTCGTAGTAGTCGTTGTTCGAGAACACGGCCTGGCGCAGCGCGCCGGTGCGGCGGTACCAGGTCGTCTCGTCGGTCTTCGATGTGTTGTAGAAGATGTTGTTGAGGAAGTAGACGCGGCTCAGGAACGTTTCGTCGTGGACGTAATCGAGCTCGGAACCGTCGTACACGAAGGTGTTGTTGACGAAGTACGAGGGCTCGTAGTTCGACGACAGCATGTTCTTCACCAGGACGCCGTTGTCGTTGACGCTCAGGTTGTAGCGCGCCACCGAGTTCGAGCTGTTGCCCATGTAGGCCATCCAGCCCGCCGCGTTGTCGTGCGAGTAGTTGTACTGGTAGGTGACGTTGAAGTTGGTGTACTCCATGTCCCAGGGCGTGCCGTCGTACTCGTTGTCCGGGCCGCCGTACACCTCGTTGTACTGCATGGTCGAGTCGGCGCCCGCCCACAGGTACAGGCCGCAGGAGACCGCGTCGTAGCGCGCCAGGAAGCCGTTGACCTCGTTGTACTCGACCGTCATCCGCTCGGTGTCGGCGAGCTGGATGGCGCCCTGGCCGATGCTCTCGGCGTAGTTGTGGCCGATGTAGACGTCACGGCTGTACAGGTCGCGGGTGCGCACCCACAGCTGCTCCCAGCCCTCGTGGAACTTCCCGCTGTCGTCGTACTGGCCCGCGGCGGTGCCGTCCGCGTTGAACCAGTTGAAGCCGAACTGCACCGCGTGCAGCTCCACGTTGACGAACGTGTTGTTCTCGATCCGGACGTCCTTGAAGTAGTGGCCGCCGGTCGCGTAGTCCTTGTAGCTCTTGTTGCCGAAGACCTGGAAGTCCACCGCACCGTAGTGGATCTTCTGCCAGCGGCTCGGGCCGTCGAGGTCGTGGACGTAGATGTCCGAGATCCGGAAGTGGTCCATGACGGTGTCCTCGCCGGCCCTCAGCAGGTCGGCGTTGATCGACACCATGATTCCGTCGCGGACGTACGTGCCCTTGGTGATGTCGGTCGAGAAGTCGTCGTCGTTGGACAGCTCGACGTTGTCGATGTCCCAGTACTGCTGGTTGCGCAGCACGATGGCGCCGGTGAGACCCACGGTGTCGGGGTTCTTGGTGCCGTCGGCGTTGAACGGGCTGGGGACGTTGCCGTTGGTCGCGATGTAGGGGCGGCCGTCGTTCTTGTCACCGTAGGCCGAGATGGTGATCGGCTTGCCCGCGCTGCCGGAGCCCTTCGGCCACAGTTGCTCGTCCTGCCACTGCTCGCCGGCCTTCAGCAGGATGCGGTCGCCCGGCTTGAAGGTGGTCGCGTTCGCCTTGGCCAGGGTCTTCCAGGCGTGCCGCCCCGAGGTGCCGGACGCGGTGTCGTGACCGTGCGTGGCGTCGATGTAGTAGTCGGTGCCGCCCGTCTTGTTGCGCGTGTTGCCCGGCCAGGACTTCGCGGTGGCCGCGGGCTTCGTCGCGGACTTCGCCGCGGCGGCCGGTTCCGCGGCGGCGTACGCGGACGGCGCGAGCGAGCCCACGAGCAGCGCCGCGAGCAGGGAGGTGAGGCCCGCGCGGAGGGTCCGCCCGGTGATCCTCGGGCGCCTCGCCTTCCTGTCCTCGGGTGGGCCGACGTCGGCAGGGCTCATGGGTGCACATCCTTCGCGTTGATGGCGGCCATCGCCGAGTGGTCGACGCGCATCGAGGCGTCGTCGGCCCGGCGCTGGAGGTATCTGTCGTACTTCTCCTCGACCAGCGACCGGCGGATCCGCGACCTGTAGTCGCCGAACGCCTTGTCGTCGTCGGTCTTCTTGCTGTCGAGCTGGTAGTAGGTGATCTGCCCGCCGCCCTTGTCGGGCTCGGAGATCTCGCCCGGCCTCAGGTCGCCGAGCACGGACATCAGGTCCTGCTCGTGGGTGTTCACGCTGGTGGTGCCGTCGCCGCCGTAGGTGTCGGTGGTGACCTTGGCGTCCGCCACCCCGCTCACGTCCGAGAGGTCGCCGGCGGCCTTCACCCGCCGCGCGAGCTTCGCGTCGAAGTCCGCGCCCGCCTTCCCCGGCACCTGCACCACGAGCCGCGTGTACGTGTAGGTGGTGGCGTTGGCGTTCCAGGAGTCCGGGTCGTCGTCGTAGGCCTTCCGGACCTCGGCGTCGGTGACGTGCAGCGGGTCGCCCGGGCTCTTGCTCAGCCTGTCCTTGAGGCCGGTGGCGAGTTCGGTCAGCCGGTGGCCGTAGTACTCGTCCGGTGAGTAATCCGTGACGCCGTACACGGTCCGGCCGGCGGCGACGGCCTCGGCCCGGGAGGTGTTCTCGGCGGTGCGCTCGGCTTGAAGGTCCGCGAAGTCGACGGAGCCGACGAGGCCCTGCTGCTGCGCGAGCAGCAACGTGGTCTTGTCCTCGCGGATCTCGGCGAGCGCCCGCGTCTCCAGACGCTGCAGCGCGGTGCGGTTCCCGGCCTCGGCGTTCCAGGAAAACGTTGTCTTCAGGCCGGGGTACGTGTTGCGCAGCTCGTTCTGCACGGTCGGCGCGAGACGGTCCATGTGGAAGAGAAGCTCTTCCCGGGTGACAGGGTGGCCGTCCAGCGAGGCGACCTCGTCGCCGTGGTCCTGCCCTCCGAACGCGGTGACCGCGCCGGCGACCAGCACGGCGACCGCCAGGCAGACGGCGCCGGACACGGCTGCCACCCGCCGCGACAGCCGTCCGCGGCCCGCCGCCTTGGGCGGGGGCGCGACCGGCCGCCGGGCGGCGGAGGCCTTGCGCGCGCCGGGCTTGCGCGAACCGGCCGGCCGGCGGCCGCCCGCGCTCACGAGGACGCCCCGATCGCCGCCACCCGGGCGAGGACCGGGGTGTCCCGGGTCGCGGTGATCTGGAAGGCGATGGTGTCCACCTCGGTGGGCGGGAAGGTGAGGATGCGCTGGTAGCCGACGGCGCCGGTCTCGGCGAGCGTCGTCCACACGCCGTCCAGGGCTCCCCGGACGACGACGTGTTCGACGCGCTGGCCCTGGGTGATGTCCTCGCCGACGACGACCGCCTCGACCGGGCGGGGGACGCCGAGGGCGAGCGTCACGCAGGGGCGTGTGTCGTCCTCGCCGGCGCGCCAGGAGGACTGGGCCCGGCCGGGCCAGACGGTGGCGATGTCGCCCGGGGTGCCGGAACTGACCGTGGCGGTGGCGTCGATCCGGCGGCCGCGGAAGTCCGCGATCCGCCGGCCCAGTCCCTCCAGGGCGTCCACGTCCGCCTGGTGGAGCCGGCCGTCGGCGGCCGGGGGCACGTTGAGCAGGAAGCAGGAGTTGCCGCCGACCGAGCGGAGGTAGAGCGTGAACAGCTCGTCCACCGACCGTACCTGGGAGTCCTCGGCCTCGTGGTGGAACCAGCCGGGCCGGATCGAGGTGTTGACCTCGGCCGGGAACCAGACCAGGTCGTCCTCGTGCCCGGCGAGCGCCGCCCGGCTGCCGAGGTCCTGGTCGTCGCTGCGCACCAGCCGGGCGAAGGTGCCGTCGTCGGCCTGCTGCGAGCGGGAGGCGGTCCGCTCGGCGTCCTGGAGGGCGCGCGGTACGACGCTCCACTCGTCGGGGCGGGTCTCGCCGGCCTCGTTGCCGCACCAGCGGACGTCGGGGCCGCAGACGTTGACGACCGCCTCCGGCTGCAGCTCGCGGACCACCGCGTAGTACCGCTCCCAGTCGTAGGTCTGGCGCTTGCCGTTGGGGCCCTCGCCGTTGGCGCCGTCGAGCCACACCGAGAACACCGGGCCGTAGCGGGTGAGGAGTTCGGTGAGCTGGGCGACGTAGAAGTCGTCGTATCCGGTGCCGGAGCCGTAGGAGGCCTCGGTACGGTCCCAGGGAGAGAGGTAGACGCCGAACTTCAGGCCGTGCCGGCGGGCGGCGTCGGCCACCTCGGCGACCACGTCGCCCTTGCCGTCCTTCCACGGGGACGCCGCCACCGAGTACGCGGTGGCGGCGCTCGGCCACATGCAGAAGCCGTCGTGGTGCTTGCAGGTGAGGATGACACCGGTCATCCCGGCCGCCTTCAGCGCCCGCACCCACTGGTCGGCGTCCAGGTCGCTCGGGTCGAACAGGGCCGGGTCGTCGCCCCCCTCGCCCCACTCGCGGCCGGTCATGGTGTTCATGCCGAAGTGGATGAAGCCGTAGAACTCCATCTCCTGCCAGGCGAGTTGCCGCTCGCTCGGCCGGACGGCGGCCAGCGTCCGCGCGGACGCCGCGGCGGTCACCGGAACCTCCGGTTGTACGAGGCGAGCAGGGCGAGCAGTCCGCCCAGGGCGACCAGCATCACCGCGAGGTGGCCCCAGCCGACCGTCGTCCGCTCCACCACCACGAGCGCCACCAGGGCCGCCGCGATCAGGGTGCGCACGACGACGAGCAGGCCGGCACGCGTCGAGTCCTTCATCTCGGTTCGTTTCCTTCCGTCTTGGGTTCGCGTGGGGATGTCAGCCCTTGACTCCGCCGGACGCCATCCCCTCGATGAGCCGCTTCTGGATGAGCGCGTAGACGAGCAGCACGGGCACGATGACGATGACCATGCCGGCGTACAGACGGCCGTAGTCGGCCGCCGCCTTCTGTGCGGTGAACAGGTTGAGCAGGCCGACCTGGACGGTCTTGCCCTCGCCGGGCAGCAGGGTCAGCGAGATGATGAAGTCGTTCCAGTAGGCGAGGAAGTTGAAGAGGATCACGGTGGTCACCGCCGGGCGGGCCATCGGCAGCATGATCGTGGTCATGATCCGGAAGCGGGACGCCCCGTCCAGACCCGCCGCCTCCTCGTACTCGACCGGGATGGACCGGAAGTACGCGGTCAGCAGGTAGATGGTGAACGGGATCGAGGTGGCCGCGTACACCAGCGACAGCACGGTGGGGTTGTCGAGGAAGAAGCCGTCCGGGAAGACGTCGACCAGCGCCTTGTCCCAGTCGACCAGCATCAGGAAGATCGGCACGACGATGTAGTTGACGTTCACGAACAGGCCGGCGAGCAGGGCTGTCTCGACGGCGCCCTTGCCGGGGAAGTCGTAGCGGGCGATGACGTAGGCGGCCGGCACCGACACCGCGAGCACGAAGACCAGCCCGAGGACGGTGACGAAGACCGAGGTCAGGAAGTACGAGCCGAGGTGGGCGTCGGTGAACGCGTCGGCGTAGTTCTGCCAGCGCAGGCCCTCCGGGAGCGTCCAGGGGCTGCCGAAGAACTCGCTCTTCGCCTTCAGCGAGGCCGTCAGCACCCAGGCGACCGGTACGGCGATCGCCAGCGCGAGGGCGATGACCAGGGTGTAGGTGAGCGCGCGGCCGGCGCGGGCGCGGCCGGCACCGGCACGGGCGGACCCGGCGCGGGGCGCGTCGGGGCTCGGAGAGTCGATCATGGTCATGGTGTAGGGTTCCGTCCTCAGAACTGGAGGGGCTCGCGCCGCGTCGCGCGGCTCACCAGCAGCGACACGAGGAACGAGAACGCGAAGATGACGACACCGATGGCCATGCCGTAGCCGTAGGACGAGTTGGTGTACGCCTGCTTGTACATGTAGCTGAGCAGCACCTCGGAGGAGCCGTCCGGACCGCCGCCGGTCATCGCGCGGACCAGCACGAAGCTGAGGTTGACCGCGCTCATCACGAAGAAGGTCAGCGAGGTCCGCAGGTTCTGCCAGATCAGCGGCAGGGTGAGGGAGAAGAACTGCCGTACGGCGGAGGCCCCGTCGAGGGAGCTCGCCTCGTACAGCTCCTCGGGGATGCTCGCCATGGACGACATGTACAGGACCATGTAGTAGCCCAGCGACTGCCAGACCATGGCCATCGCGACCGAGTAGAGCACCAGCTTCTGGTCGCCCAGCCAGACCTGCTGCCAGGTGTCCGGGGACACCGCCCGCAGGGTGCCGTTCAGCAGGCCGTTGTTCTGGTCGTAGACGGCGGAGAAGATCGCCGCGATCACAACCACGGAGAGGATGTTGGGGACGTAGAGGATGAACCGGATGAGGTTGCCGCCACGCAGCTTCTGCCGGGTCATGATCGCGGCGAGGAACAGGGCCATGCCCATGGTCACCACGGTCACCACGACCAGCAGGGCGACGGTGTTCTGGAAGGCCCGCACGAACTGCCGGTCGTCCAGCAGATGGCGGAAGTTGTCCAGCCCCACGAACCTCATGTCCAGGGAGAAGCCGCTCCAGGTGTAGAGCGACATCCGGAACACGTTCACGGTCGGGTAGACCATGAAGACCGCGAACAGGACCAGCGCGGGAAGCAGGCAGGCCAGCACGAAGCGGGTGTCGCCCCGCTTTCGGGGCCGGGCGGGAGCGCCCGGCCGGGTGCGGCGGAAGGTCGTCCCGGTCTTCCTCACGGGGCGTGCCGCCGGTTCTTGGGGTGGGGTGGAGAGGGTCGTCACCGTGCCGGTCCTCCGGTCGTACGAAGTGGTGCTGGCGAACCCGGGGGTTCACCGGGTGGGGAAGGCTCCGGCGGCGGCCCGGCCGGACCACGCCGCCGCCGGGCCGGTCAGTTGCCCGCCTGGCGCAGCTTCTCGCTGGCCTCGTCCAGCGCCGCCTGCCACTTGGCCTCGGTGGTGTCGCCGCTGATGATGCTGTTGGCGGTGTCGAACAGGGTCGACTTGATGTCGACACCCTCGACCGGGTTCGTCGAGGCGAATCCGCCGACCAGGGCGGAGACCGACGTGTCGTCGTAGAGCGAGTAGAAGCCGGCGCTCTCACCGGTCAGGCTGTCCGAGAGGCCCTTGACGGGCTGGATCGCGTTCGACTTGGCGAAGATCTTCGCGGCCTTGTCCGAGTACAGGAAGGCGATGAACTCCTCCGCCGCGTCCTTGTTCTTGGCGGCACCGGGCACCCAGACCGACTCGACCGAGGTGGTCAGGTAGCGGGTGTCGCCCTCGTTCACCGAGGGCAGCGGGGTCAGGCCCCACTCGAAGCCGTCCGAACGGGGCGCGTCGGCCATCTCGCCGGTGATCCAGGTGCCGTTCGGCATGAACAGCGCCTTGTTGTCGAGGATCGACTGCTGGTTCTTGGTGAAGTCCTGCTCGTTGGCGTAGCCGACGGTGGACTTCCCGGCGTAGCTCAGCAGCCTGGTGGTGATGTCGAGGACCTTCTTGGCCTCCGCGGTCTTCCAGACGCCCTGCTTGTACGTCATGACGTCCTGGTAGAACCGCTCCCCGCCGACGTCGGCGAGCAGGGCGTAGAAGTACGAGTCGAGGTAGCCGGCGGTCGGATAGGTGAAGAGGGCGATGCCCTCCTTCTTCGCCTTGTCGCCCAGCTCGAACATCTCGTCCCAGGTGGTCGGGACGTCCCAGCCCTTCTCCTTGAACAGGCCCTTGTCGTAGAAGAGGCCGGTCGGCGAGTAGTACATCGGCATCAGGTACGTCTTGTCCGTGCCGTACGGGTTGGTGTTGAGGTTGCCGACGATGCCGTCGGTCAGCTTCTCGCCTATCGTCTGCTTCTCGCCGGGGACCTTGGTGTCCAGGAGCGGGGTGAGGTCCTCCAGCGCCTTGTCCTTGATCAGGGTCTCGGTGAGACCGGCCTCGCGGCCCTGGCCGAGCACGACGACGTCCGGGTACTTGCCGGCCTTCATGTTCGGCGTGATCTCGTCCTCGATGCTCTTCGAGATCTGGAGCTGGACGTCGACGTCCGGGTGCGAGGACTCGTAGGCCTCGATGACCTGGTGGTACATGTCCTTGCCGTAGCCGCCCTCGAGAGCGGCGACCTTGAGGGTCGTCTTGCCCGAGCCGGAGTCCGAGCCACCGGCGGACGAGCAGCCGACGAGCAGCGAGAGCGCCATGACCGTGGTGCCGGCGAAGGCGAACGATCTCCTCATTTGGGGTCCTTCCCATGGACGTACGCCCACCTGACTTGAGCGGCAGTGCGGGCCCGCCACGGACCCGTCCGGGCCCCTCCGCGTCGCGGGCACCACGCCACCGCACCCCGGATCCGGTGGACGTACGACCCGGCGTTGTTACGGTGGCACCGATAACATGCTGGGTACCATGGCATCGATCACATGACGGGCGCAAGGGGTTGGGTGCCGTCGGATCAGCTCACAGAGAAAACCTGGCTCTTGAGCACCCCGCGGACGCTCCTCAGAGGGCGCGCGGCGGCGCCGTGGAGGCCCGCACGGAGAGCGTGGGGGTACCCACGGCCTCCTCCGGACCCGCGTCCGCGTCCAGCAGCAGCCGCACGGCCGCGGCACCGTAGCCGAAGAAGTCCTGCCGTACGGCGGTCAGCGGCGGCGCGCAGAACGCGGCCAGGGCGATGTCGTCGACGCTCACGATGGACACGTCCTCCGGCACCGATCGGCCCCGCTCGCGCAGCGCCTTGATCACCCCGAAGGCCATCTCGTCGCTGGCCACGAAGACCGCCGTGACCTCGGGGATCATGGCGATGATCTGCCCCTGCCGGTAGCCGGAGGCGGGCGACCAGTCGCCCTCCAGCGGCGGCGGAGCCTCGACCCCGGCCTGCTCCAGGCACTCCTGCCAGCCCTCCCGGCGCTGCCGGGCCTCGATCCACTCGTCCGGCCCGGAGACGTGCCAGACCTGGCGGTGTCCCAGGTCGAGGAGGTGCTGGGTGGCGATCCGGCCGGCCTCGCGCTGGTCGATGCCGAGCACCCGGGCACCCGCGGTCCGCGACCCGTCCAGGGTGACGGTCGGGATGTCCCGGGTGATCTCCTCCATCTTGCGGGTCACCGAGATCAGTGGCACCGCGATCACGAAGCCGTCGACGTTCTGGTCGGCGAGCTTGGCCAGGGAACGCTCCATCAGGCCCACGTCCAGTGCGGCGATGGTCGCGATGCTCACCGCGTACCCGGCCTCGCCGGCCGCCGACTCCACACCGGCGGTCACCGCCGAGCGCGAGTAGTACCCGCCGGAGGCCAGCAGGACCAGGCCGATGGTGTGGCTGCGGCCCGAGGACAGGGTCCGCGCGGCACTGTTGAAGCGGTAGCCGATCTGCTCCACGGCGGCCAGGACCCGCCGGGACGTCTCGGGGTTGACGTTCGGCGAGCCGCGCAGAACACGGGAGACGGTCTGGGCCGACACTCCGGCGATCCTGGCCACGTCGGCCATGCTCGGCTGCCGCGGCCGCGAGGCGTCCTCGTTCATGGTGTTCCCTCCCCCGATCGGTTCGGAGGACCTTAGCAGGCTTGTTACTGATGTCATCGATAACATACGCTCCCCCGGTGAACGAGTCGCCCACGACGAACATCGGCCCGCCGCGACGCCCGGCCGAAGCCCCCGAGACCGCCCTCGCCGCGCCCTCGGGCGCGGCGGCCACGGCCGCCTCCCCCGCGCTTCTGTCCTGGCGAGACAGCCGCCTGTACCGCGACGGGATCCCCCACCGCATCCTGTCCGGGGCACTGCACTACTTCCGGGTCCACCCCGATCTCTGGCGCGACCGCGTCCGCCGTATCGCCGACCTCGGGCTGAACACCGTCGACACCTATGTCGCCTGGAACTTCCACCAGCCCCGGGAGGACCGCGCGCCGCGCTTCGACGGCTGGCGGGACCTGGAGCGGTTCATCCGCACGGTGGGAGAGGAGGGCCTGGACGTCGTGGTCCGGCCCGGTCCCTACATCTGCGCCGAGTGGTCCAACGGCGGCCTGCCCAGCTGGCTGACCGGCCGGGACCTCGCGATCCGCAGCTCCGACCCGGAGTTCACCTCGGCCGTCGCCGACTGGTTCGGCGAACTGATCCCCCGCCTGGCCGCGTTGCAGGCGTCCCAGGGCGGACCGGTCGTCGCCGTCCAGGTGGAGAACGAGTTCGGCTCCTACGGCGACGACCACGCCTACCTGCGCTGGAACCGCCAGGCCCTCACCGAACGGGGCATCACGGAACTGCTGTTCACCGCCGACGGCCCCACCGAACTGATGCTGGACGGCGGCACGCTGCCCGGCACCCTCACCGCCGCCACCCTGGGCTCCAAGCCGAAGGAGGCCCGCGAGCTGCTGGCCGGCCGCCGTCCCCAGGAGCCCTTCGTCGTCGCCGAGTTCTGGAACGGCTGGTTCGACCACTGGGGCAAACGGCACCACGTCCGCAGTGTCGACAGCGCCGTCCACACCCTGAGCGGCATCCTCGACGACCACGGCAGCGTCAGCATCTACATGGCGCACGGCGGCACCAACTTCGGTCTGTGGGCCGGCGCCAACGAGACCGAGGGGCGGCTCGAGCCCGTCGTCACCAGTTACGACTCCGACGCGCCGATCGCCGAGGACGGCCGCTTCACGCCGAAGTTCCACGCGATGCGCGAGGTGCTGGGCGCGACCGGGCCGCTGCGCTCCCCCGAGCGGCTTCCCGTCCTCCCGCCGGCCCGGGTCGCGCTGGTCCGCCGGACCGGCCTGCTCGAGGGCCTCGACGCCGCGCTCCGAGCCGTACCGGTGGAGACCGCGGCCGCGCCGCGGCCCGCAACCTTCGAACGACTCGGCCTGGACGCGGGCCTGGTGCGCTGCACCGCCCGCCCGCGCATCCCCGCCGGCGAACACCGGCTGGTCCTCACCGACGTCCGCGACCGCGCCCTGGTCTTCGCCGACGGCGTCCACCTCGGCGTCGCCGACGCGGACTCCCCCGAGCTGAAGATCACCGGCACCGGGGAGACCGTCCGCCTGGACGTCCTGGTCGAGAGCCTCGGCAGAGTCAACTACGGTCCGAGCGTGGGCCGTCCGAAGGGGCTGCTCGGTCCCGTCCTGGTCGACCGGCGCATGGTCCAGGGCTGGGAGAGCACGCCGGTGGCACTGCCCGAGTGGTCCGAGCGGGAACTGTCGGCGGCA
Source organism: Streptomyces sp. NPDC026673 (assembly GCF_040638135.1). Lineage (NCBI taxonomy): Bacteria > Bacillati > Actinomycetota > Actinomycetes > Kitasatosporales > Streptomycetaceae > Streptomyces > Streptomyces sp. NPDC026673. The sequence goes on from NZ_JBEZXR010000109.1 coordinate 16,551, forward strand.
CTGGACGCGGGCGCCGGCCCGGTCACCGGTACGGCTGCCGGCTTCGCCGTCGCCGAGTTCCACGCCGACGCGCCCGCCGACACGTTCCTGGCGCTGCCGGGATCGGTGCACGGACTCGTCTGGGTGAACGGCTTCCTGCTCGGCCGCCACTGGGACATCGGCCCCCAGGTCACCCTGTACTGCCCGGCACCGCTGCTGCACGCGGGAGTCAACACCGTCACCGTCCTCGAACTCGAGGGCCTCGGGGACACCCTGGAACTCCGGGACGAGCCCGAACTGGGCCCGACCGAGGAGTACGTCGAAGAGTTCGACTGATCCGGCCGGGGCGCCCCGTTGTGTCTTTCGTGGTCCGGCACGAGGGCCGTTGGCCCCCTCATGCGGCGGTCGCGTCCGAGGGTGCGATGGACAACGTCCGACAGGCGTCGCTTCGGTGCCCTGCGGGCCTCGGCCGGTCGCGACCCGATACGCGCCCTAACGGGCGGGATGCTCCAGATATCGGGTCGTTATCAGGTGGCTGAAGCCCATGATGGTCTCCTGTGGGCTGATACCAGTGGCTCCCGGCAGGACACTCGCGTCGCACAGCCGCAGGTTCGTGAAGCCGTGCGGACGTCCCTGAGCGTCGCACACTCCACCGAAGACGGGTGGGCCCATCCGACACGACGCCATGGCGTGAACGGAGATCAGGTCCCAGGTCTCGGGCCGAGCGTGCAGCGCGAAGTCGGTCGCCTGCGCGGCGGTGGTGAGACTGGTGGGTGCGGGCGGCAGCAGTTCGACCGCGCCGGCTTCCAGGAGGAGCTCAGCGGTGTGCCGGAAGGCGGACCGGAGGAGATCCCGGTCCCTCCCGGTCAATCGGTGACGCAGGACCGCGCCGAGGCCGGGTACCGCCGACAGCCGTGCGGTGGTTTGGACGCTCACCTGGGTGGTGTAGACCGCGATCCGGTCGAGCTGGGCCAGCATCCGGTCCACGGTCCGGGCAGGGTGACCGGCCAGGGCCGCGGCGACCGACCCCGCGGTGAGGTTCGCGGGCATCACCCGCACACCCCGGTCGGCGAATTCCTGCAGTTGCGCGGTGAAGATGGTGCCCTCGGTGGCGCGAAGGGGTTCGCCGAATCTCGCCACCGTGCGGAAGTTGACATGGAACGCGATGGCCCGGCCCGGGGCGCGACCGCCGATGGCGCTGCGCCGCAGAAGCAGCGCGCACAGGCCGCCACGGGCAGTCGGCCCCTCCGAGGGAGGGGGCCTGCCCCAGCATGACCCAAGGCCGGCGCACAGCGCCGCCGTGCGCGCCAGAGCCGTACGCGCACCGCCGACGACCACGGCCCCCTCGCAGCCTTCTGGCTCCCGAGGACGCGCGCCGGCGCACAGGGAACGCCATCCCGCCTCTCGGCGGCATGGGCTGGCACCGCGCGGTCTTCGCCGCTGGAACCAGCCGGAGTCGTCGCTCGAGATCAGCGAGGCGTCAGGAGGCAGAACTCGTTGCCCTCCGGGTCGGCCAGAACCGTCCAGGAGATCGCGGACTGATCGATATCAGGGTCGGTGGCGCCCAGGGCACGCAACCGGGCCGCCTCCGCGGCCAGGTCGTCACCGGGGTAGGGGCGGACGTCGAGGTGGACGCGGTTCCACACGCTCTTGGTGTCGGGAGTGCGGACGAACTCCAGGTAGGGTCCAACGCCCTTGGCGGAGCGCATGGTCGCGTGGTCGTCGGCGACCTCGTGCAGCGTCCAGTCCATCGCCTCACCCCAGAACCGGGCCATCCCTCGCGGGTCGGTGCAGTCGACCACCACCGCGGCGATCGGCCCGGTGTCCTGGTAGACCGCACGGGGCTCCAGGACACAGAACTCGTTGCCCTCCGGGTCCGCCATGACCGTCCAGGGAACGTCGCCCTGCCCCACATCGGCCAGCGTCGCGCCGAGATCCTGCAAGCGGGAGACCAACTCGGCCTGATGGGCCATCGAGGTGGTGGCCAGATCAAGGTGCACACGGTTCTTCACCGTCTTGGGTTCCGGGCTGGCGACGATGTCGATACAGACGGCCACGGGGTCGGGGTAGGCGAAGCCCACCGGTTCCAGGTTGGTCACCCCTGGTCCCTCACTGTCGACACCCCAACCCAGCGCCTCCGCCCAGATCCGGCCGAGCACGGAGTCGTCCTGCGCCTTCATGTTGATCTGCACGAGTCGTGTCGCCATGCCGCAGATCCTAAGGGCCGCCGCAGCCCAGAACGCCGCAATCAGACAAGTGCCCAACCAGGAGCCGGCTGCGATCGCGCCTGCCGACGCATCCGACCGAGGCGAATCCTCCTGAACGAGGACAAGCCCCTCGCAGAGACCGCGGCGGAGCTCTACGCGAGCGAGCCGTCCGAGCATGCCCTGACCGAAGCCCAGGCGTTGCCGGCGTCGTCCTCGACGCGGGCTTCTACGACCTCGATCCTCACCGGCACATCGCCCCGGAAAAGGCCTGGGCGCAGGGCATCGGCCGCGCCCTGCGACCCGACCCGGACGGCACCATCAAAACAGCGGATGTAACGTGAGCGACCCCTGCCACAGCCTCGGACATGGCTGCAGACCACGATCTCCGGTGCCGATCCAACACGTTGGGACACCTCTCTGATCGCCCCCGCTTGACACAGAGAGGTGCCGTTCAACGGACAGACCCGCGCTCGACCCGCACGTCGTCGTGAGGGTTCCGGACCAGGTCTCACAGGAGACGGGGGCAGCCGCGCAGGACACGTCAGACCGTGGCGTGCACACCGGGATCGGGGTCGTCGGCGAACGGCGGCACCCCGTCGTCGGGAAGAACGCCCAGCATCCGCAGCGCGGACAGCGCACGGGCCCGGACCGCGTCACGAGGGTGTCGGGTGAGAGCGCCCAGCAGGATGGCGTCCTCGGGGTGCCGCTGCTCGGCCAGCCCTATGACCGCCGCCGGTGTGACGGCGGCCGGGTCGGCGCACAGCGCTTGGTAGTGCGCCCGGGGATCGTCGCCTGCCGCATGCAGTTCCCGGCACACCGCCGCGCGGATGACGGCCGACGAGTCCGCCAGGTGCCGCACCAGTTCATTGCCGCGGCCGGCGCTCCGCAGCTGCCCGACGGCGGCCAAGCGCACGGTGGTGTCCCGCGCGGAGAGCAGAACGTCGAGGAAGGTGTTCCCGTCCGCGTGGGCGAGGGCGGCCGTGCAACTGCGCCGTCGGATGCGGCGGTCCCGGTGCCCGGTGGCGAGATCGGCCAGGTCCCGGGCGCGGAAGATGCCTGCCCCAATGGCGGCGGCGTGCGTGGTGCGGCGGATGTTGCACGAGGGGTCGGCGTGTACGAGAGCGAGAACCCGGTCCCTTGCGTCGTCGAGGACGTCCTGTTGTCCGGACGCAAGAGTCAGACGCATCGCCGTGCGTACCGCGTGCCCGCGCACACTCTCCTCCGGATCCCCCTCGGCGATCGCCCAGACCTGCGGCAGGCCAAGCCGCCCGTACGCGACCCCGGCGAGCAGGCCGGCGATCCGGACCTCCTCGCCACGTCCCGACAGCAGCTGCGCCACCGCCTCGTCAGGTAGCCCGCCCAGGCGCCCGAACACGGCCTCCCGCACCCACCCGCCGTACCGCCACCGCATGCCCACCAGCGCCGCCAAGGGCGCCAGTCGGCGCAGCGTGGCCTCGTCCGCGTCGGCGAGCGCGTGGTCAAAAGCTGCGCGGGCAAGCGCCCGCACCCGCTGGTCGCCGTCCGCGCACCGGATCAGGACGAGCGGCAGCACCGGCAGAGCCCCGGACCCGGTGTGCGCGAGCGCCGTCGCACGGACGCGGGCATCCGCGTGACCGAGGCACAGGGCGACCTCGGACTCGGTGGGCGGCAGGCTCCAGGAAGGAGCGCCGGGACCAGGACTGGGCTCCTGCCACCGCGGTGCCCGCTCCCAGTCCGCGATCTCCCGGCCGTCGACATAGCGGAAGCCGACCCGGATCCGGCTCCGGTTCCTGCCCGTGCAGGCGGTACCCGACCACACGCTGCGGTCGAGGGCGACCCAGTCCTCGGCACGCCCGCCACCGACCGCCGAGTCCGCCCCCTTGCCGTGGAGCAGCCGCTCACCCGGGGTGTAAAGCCGGGTGGGACCGAGTTCGTACGTCGTCACGAAGCGGACTCTAGCTCTACTCGGCCGACATGTTGGTGACAGTGCCGGCCAGGGGTCTGACACGAAAATAGAGTGAACCACGCAGGTCAGGCAGCTGGGATCGGTTCGAAGCGGACGGTCAGTCCGAGACTGTTGGCTTCCTTGATCATGCGGCGCATCGCTCGTTCGGGATCACGTTTGGCGAAGTAGTCGGCTCCGAGATCGCGGTAGGCGGTCTTGTTTCGCAGGACGTGCCAGATGGCGATGGCGATCTTGTGCATGACGGCGACCAGGGCCCGTTTGCCGCCCCTGCGGGCAGAGATCCGGCGGAAGAAGGCGGCGAGGTAGGAGGCTTTGTCTCTGATCGCCGCCATGGCGGCGGTCCCGAGCAGGCGTTTGATGTTGCTGTTGCCCGGTCGGGTGCGTCCGGATCTGCTGACCCCGGCCGACTCGTTCTGGCCAGGGCAGACCCCGATCCAGGAGGCGAGGTGCTGGGCGGAGGCGAACTGGGCCATGTCGCCGCCGGTCTCGGCGATGATGACCTCGGCAGCAAGCCGGCCGATCCCCGGGATGGTGTCGAGGTTGTTGAGGTCCTGTTCGCGCTCGGCCAGCAGTGTGGTGATGCGGCTGTCGAACAGGGCGATCGTGCTGTTCAGGCGGTCGATCTCGTCCAGGTAGTGGCGGACCATGAACGCGTGGTGGGTGGTGAACTCGC
>NZ_JBEZXR010000110.1:0-20484 GCF_040638135.1 Streptomyces sp. NPDC026673
GGGGGCGACCACGCCGGTGGCGGGAGTCTGCTCGGGTGCCGCCGACTCGTCCTCGCCGTGGTGCTCGTGGCCTCCGGCCGTCGGGGCGGCCGTCGGGGTGGCCGTCGCGCCCTGGGTCGCCGGACGCGTCGAGTCGGCCTTGGGAGTCACCGTGACGGGTGCTTCGGGGGTGTCGCCGCCGTTCTGCCCGTCGTCCGGTACGTCCGCCGGGGGCTCGGCGCCGGGGTCGTCGTCCCCGCCGTTGCCGCCGTCACCGGGCTCCTGACCGCCATTGCCGCCGTCACCCGGCTCCTGACCACCATTGCCGCCATTGCCGCCGTCACCGGGCTCCTGGCCACCGTTGCCGCCATTGCCGCCGTCACCCGGCTCCTGGCCACCGTTGCCGCCATTGCCGCCGTCACCCGGCTCCTGACCACCGTTGCCGCCATTGCCGCCATTGCCGCCGTTCCCGCCGTCACCCGGCTCCTGGCCACCGGCACCGCACTCACGGCCCTCGTTGATGCAGTCGGCCACCTCGTCCATCAGCTTCTCGTCGAAGATGTTGATGAAGTCGCCGTGGTCGGTGACCGGCTTGTGCAGGTTCTCCGGGAAGGAGTCCACCGCGAAGAACGGGACGCTGCGTCCACCGTCCGCGAGGCTCGGCGCGTTCACGTCGTAGACGATGCGCTGGACCAGTTGCGGAATCGCCCGGAACCCCTGAGGGCAGTTGCCCCCGGCGTCGGCGAACGCCACGTGGGTGCGGTGGTTGGCGCTGTCGACGTTCTGGCCGTCCCAGCAGCTCTGGAAGCGGAAGGTGCGGACCACGTCGCTGCCGTTGGGGCAGAGCGGGTACTTGTCCTTCAACTGACGGTCCTCCAGACCCGTGCAGCTCCAGGAGGCGTTGGCGTTGGCGGGGCCGTTGACGAACGCCTTCGCGTCACCGGTGATGATGCGCAGCAGGCGCGGCATGGGCGTGACCTTGCTGACGGGGTTGCCGACGAACGTGAGGGTGACCTCCTTGGGGGTCACGATCTGGCCGGCGTTGCCCTCGGTACCGCCACCGGGGGCGTCCGCGTCGCGCTCCTTGGTGCCGTTCTGCAGACGCAGCACGGGCCAGTAGTACGACGACTTGTCGCCCTTGTCCTCGCAGCTGGTGTCGGCCTTCGCCAAGTCGTCGATGGTGGCCAGTCCGTTGTTGGACTGGTTGCCGATGTAATCGTGGAAGTGGTGGGCCCCGTTGGTCACTCCGGGCGCGACGATGATGTTGTCGGAGTTGAACAGGCCGTTGGCGTTCACACCGCAACGCGAGGTGAAGGTGCCCGACGAGGCGTCCGCCGGCTGCGGCGCACGCGGCGCGTTCGGATTCACGCTCTTGATGTCGGCGAAGTCGGCCGCGACGGGACCGTTACCGCCCTGTCCGCCACCGCCCTGTGCGGGCGGGGCGCTCTGCCCGTTCTCGCCGCCGCCGCTCGCGGTCGGCTGCGCACCGCCCTGCTGGCCGCCGGTCGTGCGGACCTGGCACTGCGCGAGGCCCTCGACGCCCTGCGGGCGGTCGCCCGCGCGGTCGATGGCGTCGAGGATGCGGGCGATCGTCGCCGCGCGCTTGTCCTTCAGCGGGCCCAGGATCGCGTTGTCGACGAAGCCGGCATCCTGCTGCTGGGCCGCCGCCGACTCCTTCAGCCGCTGGTATGCCTCGGCTATCTGCTTGTCCAGGAGGGCGAGTTCCTTGTCGACGTCCTCCTTCGCCTCTTCCGGCACGGAGGTGAGCTCCGTGCCGACGTCCGGACAGTCGACCGTGACGACCTGCTGACCCGCGGAGGCCGACGGCTGGGCGGACTGGCCGGTCGCGTCTCCCTCGGTCGCGGAGGCGAACACATTCGCCGTGACCAGAACCCCGCCTCCCAGCATCAGGGCGACGGCTACAAAAGTGCCGCTACGTGTGCCGGTGGCTCGTCTGCGCGAATTGCGTACCAAGGAAACCCTCCTGCGCGCCTGATGGTGGCGGCCTGACACGACAAGGCCGCCGCTACATACGGACGCGGTACCGGGAGTGTTCAAACGTCCCGGGAATTAACAGGAGTTGCTTCTGCGGCGCGTATGCGGCCCGCGCCGGGCCCCGCGGTATCACCCCGCCGGACCCGGCCCGGGAGACCGCCTCACCAGGTGTGGGCCACGTCGACCACCAGGCGGTCGGAGAGCTCGAACACCCGGAACGGCAGCCGGGCCCGGACACCCAGGCCCACCTGTGTGTCCCCCTCGAAGCTCGAGGCGAACTTCGCGTCCCGGAAGGTCCGGTAGCCCGTCAGGTCGACGCCCGGCAGCGGCCGACCCGCCCGGCCGGGGTAGGTCGCCCCGCCGGTCTCCGGGTCGTACGAGGGAGCGGCCACCCGGATCTCGATGATCGCCCCGCCGGAGACCGGTATGAGCCGGCCCGACCCGTCCTGATAGACGGCGTCGACGTACTGCACGGTGTAACCGATCGCGTCCGGTCCCGTCGTGGGCACGTCGAACACCATGCGGTCGTAGCACTCGTGGCGGCCCGTCCTGATGTCGGTCAGCGAACCCAGTTCGGCGTCCGCCGCCGACTTCGAAAGGCTGCCCCAGCCCGTCGGGCAGGCGCTGACCGCCTTCGGTGCCGCGGTGGCCGTCGCGGGCACCGCCACGGCCACCGCGGCACCCGCCGTCACCAGGGCGGCGAGCGCCACCCCGTATCGTCTCGCACGCATCGTTCCCCCTTGCATCGCGACTCTCGCTTCCTTGCCATGTACGACATGCCGGGCAAGGGTTTGGTTGTGCTGGGCCGCCCTGGAATACGCCGTCCGCCGGCGGACGGGGACTCCTCAGCCGCCGGTGGCGGGGAACGCCCCGCGCAGGGCGTTGTCGAGGAGGGTGAGCGTCTCCCCCGACGGCTGCCTCAGACATGCGGAGATCCGCACCTCGAAGGGCTTGTTGTAGGCGGCGGAGCGGCCGTACCCCCAGGCCGCGACCTCCGTGTCGCCCCGCAGTACCCGGCAGCTCTTGCCGGCGCGCGCCGGGCGCCCCACGGCGAGCGGCGTCGCCCGCCCGGCCTTGCCCGTCCCGGCGAACCGGAACGCCACGAGCACCCCGTCCCGCTCGAGGCCGCCGAGCGGGACGCAGTCGAACAGCCCACCGTCCTGCGGGTGGGGGCAGGAGCCCTGTGCCGGCGCGGTCAGCGGCTGCGAGGAGACGAAGTCCGTGACCGTCCCGCGGTCGTCGACGGACAGGCTGCGCCAGCCCGAAGGCACCCGCAGGTTCAGCCCGGCCGGCTCCAGGAGGCGGACCGTCGCGAGGTCCCGCGTCGGTCCCGGCGAGGGGGGCACCGCCGGGACCGCGTACCTCTGATCCGTTCCGCCGCCCGGCCGCGGTCCGGGCACGACGGTCACGCACGCCACGAGGGCGGCGACCGCCGCGGCCGTGCCGGCGGCCGCCAGCCGTCGGCTCCTGCGCCGCCGGACCAGCCGCCTGATCCGGTCCATCCGGTCCGGTGGCGCGGCGGCCTGCGGCACCACGTCCTCCAGGAGGCCGCGCAGCGCTCGTTCCGTCTCGTGCGACGGCTCGTCAACCGCGATGCGCATGTCCCTCACTCCCCTTCACCGGTCCCGGCACCGCCGCCGATTCCGTGCACCGCACGCCGGGAGCCTCCACCGCCGGGCTCACGACGCCCCCCGGACGGCACGCCGGCACGTGTGCGACGTCCTCGACACCCAGGCCCGCGACGTGCCGCGGGACCGCGGCCACCCGCCGCCGCGTCGGCGGCGACCCGGTGCGGCCCCGGGCCGTGCCCGGTGACGCACCCCTCGACGCTCGGACCCGCCCCTCACCGTGCCGGTCCCCTCCCCCTGCCATCGCACTCCCGTCCCGGTCGAACTCCTCACCCCTGTCTCAACCAGGTGGAGAGCCGTTCGGTTGCCCTCGAGGCGCCGCCGGCGCACCGGCACGCTCCCGCGGTTTCGTGATGTACGCCACATCTGCGACGGGGGCTCTGCCCTGAGGGGCCGTCCACCGGGTTGAGGAGGTCGACAGGGCGCACCACCCCGCGCGACACCCTTCGACCGAAGTGACGGAACGACACATGGCTCTCACACACACCACGCGCGCTCTCTGGCCGGCGGCGGCCATGGCCGGTGTGCTCGCACTCGCCGGATGCTCCCAGGGGGACAAGAGTGACGGCGGCTCCGCCGCGCCCGCCGCCCCGAGCGGTGACGCGTCGCCCTCGCGCGCCGCCGCTAAGGGGGAGCTGGCGATTCCCGAAGGGGCCGACGAGGAGACCAGGCAGCAGTACGTGCTGGAGAACGCGCTGGCCGTCTGCATGCGGAAGAAGGGCTTCACCTACACCCCGCACGTGACCGACTGGGGGGCCGCCGCCAACAGCCCCGTCGACGGTCAGGACTACGAACTGGCGAAGAAGTACCGGGAGAAGTACGGCTTCGGCCTCTTCGCTCCGGCCGTCTACCCGGACGACCCCGACGTCCCCGGCAGCAAGGCCCACGAGGCCCAGGTGATGGCCAATCCGGACCGGCCCTACCTCGACGCGCTGTCCCCGGCGCAGCGGAAGGCCTACGACACGGCGATGGGCCGCGCGGGGGTCCGCGACGGGAAGAAGACGATGTTTCCGGGCTGTATGAAGGACGCGATGGCGAAGGCCTACGGGCCGGAGAAGTCCCAGGCCCAGTTGGATCGTGAGCGTGCCGCGAACGAGGAGCAGGTCCGGGACGCGAAGCAGGCGCTGAACGGCGATCCCAAGCTGATCTCCCTGGCGCAGCAGTTCGCGTCCTGCCTGCGGGACGAGGGCATCGCCGTCACCACGACGCAGCCGACCGCCATCGGGGACATGGTGAAGTTCGCGACGGCCACGCTGACGCCGCAGGACGGCGTCCGGAACATGGACAAGGACGAGGCCCGGGCCAAGCTCACACAGGAGATCGGGATCGCCCGCAAGGACCTGGAGTGCGGGAGGAAGTTCCGGGCCGCGTACTTCCCCAAGCTCGCCAAGCACCCCTACTCGAGCGAGACCGGATGAGCCGGGTTCCGTGCGGGCGGCGCTCGGGCGGCCCGCACGGAACCAGTCGACGCCACCGCCGGGCCCACGGCGAGTGACGCGGATTCCCCGGTGCGTCGGGCCGCCGGCGGCCATACGCTCCCTCCATGACACCGTGGGATAGGGGATTCGCGGTCCTGGCTGCCGGGCCCGGCGGCGCGTCGCCTCTCAAGAACGACGACAGCGGCTGGGCATCGGGCATCTGGGGTCTGGTCGCCGTGCTGGTCATCCTGACCCTGGCCGTGATCCTGGTGGTCTCCGTACGACGCGGCTCCTCTTCGGATGACGAAGACTGACGCACCCCGTACCGCGCGAAAGCCCGGCGCCGGATGAGGATTCATCCGGAGGATGGCTGAACGGCTCGGGATCCGGACCTGGTCCACGCCCGAATCCGGCCTTGCGGGTGCGACCCGCCGATCCCGTCTCAGAAGCCGGGGTCGGCGCGGAGGGCGGCGAGGGCGTCCGGGGCGGACGGGCGGGCGACCGGTGCCGGGCAAAACCGTTCGCCGCCGCGCGCGTGGTTGCCTAACCTGCCGGGCATGGGCCTCGCCATCGACATCAGAGCCGAGGGGACGCGGGATCACCCGGCGGTGCGCCGCCTGCACGCGCTCGCCTTCGGCGATCCGGGGCGCGTCCCCGGTCTGGTCGACGCGCTCCGTGCGGCCCCCGCGGCGGTCGAGCCGATCTCCCTCGTCGCGACGCGGCGCGAGGAGGTCGTCGGGCATGTCATGCTCAGCGCCTGCCGGCTGGACGCCCCGCCGCGGCTGGTCGACGTCGCCGGTCTCTCGCCCCTGGGCGTGCATCCGGACCACCAGCGCCAGGGCGTGGGAACCCGGCTGGTCGAGGCGGCCCTGCGGGCGGCCGACGAGCGGGGCGTACCGCTGGTCTTCCTGGAGGGCCCGCCCGCTTACTACGGCGGGCGCGGTTTTCGGCGGGCCGGCGCGTGCGGGTTCCGATCGCCGTCGCTGCGCATCCCGGATCCGGCGTTCCAGGTCGCGACGCTGTCGTCGTACGAGCCCTGGATGACCGGCACGTTCGTCTACTCCGAGCCGTTCTGGGCACACGACTGCGTCGGCCTGCGCGACCCCGAGGCCCGCGCGAGGACCGGCGACCGGGACTGAACAGGCGGTGGCGGGACGGCCCGGGACCGGCCGCCCCGCCGCCACCGCCCGGGCACCGCGCTCGGGCCCGGGCGGTGGCGCACCCGGTCGGCCCCGGTCACCCCGCGATCATCGCGCGGTCATCGCGCGGTCGGCACCCCGCTCACTCCTCGGTCGGTCCGAGGTCGGCGGTGTCGCGCAGGTCGACGACGGCCCGTGCGGTGGCGTGGAGTTCGAGGACCACCAGTTCGTTGGCGCCGGGGCGCAGCGCCGGGCCGGGGACGTACAGGCGGCGCTGCGGGCCGCGGGACCAGTACCGGCCCAGGGCGAAGCCGTTGATCCAGGCGTTGCCCTTGGTCCAGCCGGTCAGGTCGAGGAAGGCGTCCGCGGGCCGCTCCACCTCGAACACCCCGCGGTGGAAGGCGGGGCCCACGGGCTGCGGTCCACCGGTGGTGAACGCCAGGCCCGACAGGTCGTCCAGGGGCAGCGGCCTGCTGCGCCATCCCGTCAGTTCGGTGCCGTTCGCGGTGACCGTGCCGGTCAGGCCCTTGCGGTCGTGGATGCCCTGGCCGTAGTTGACGCGGCCCTGGTTCTCGACCAGTACGGCCAGGGTGGCGCCGCCTGCCGGGACGGTGACGGCCAGGGCGCTCTCGTGCAGCTCGCGTTCCAGCACGCCGGCCGGGACGCCGTCGAGGAAGACCTGGGCACGGTCCCCGACCGAGGTGAAGTGCAGGAGGGTGGGGCCCGGTTCGGGGAGCGCGGTCTCGTACAGCACGAAGCCGAAGTCCTGACCCAGTTCCTCCATGGTCAGCGGGCGGGGGCCGGTCACGGCTTCGCCCAGCCGTCCGGCCGAGCCGAGCAGCGGCGCGTTGGCGGTGAGTTCGACGCCGAGGAGGTTGAGCTTCTTGGACGGCTCGGGCAGGGGGGTGTCGGGGACGGAGGTGTGCCGGGCGAGCACGTCGCGGAAGGCGAGGTACTTGGGGGTGATGTCGCCGGCCTCGTCCAGGGGCGCGTCGTAGTCGTAGGAGGTGATCGTCGGCCGGTACGTGTGCTTGTCGTTGGCGCCGTTGGTGAAGCCGAAGTTGGTCCCGCCGTGGAACATGTAGAGGTTCACGCTGGCGCCGGCCGCCAGCAGTTCGTCGAGGTCCGCCGCGGCCCCCGCGGCGTCCCGGACCACGTGCACGCCGCCCCAGCGGTCGAACCAGCCGTTCCAGAACTCGGTGCACATCAGCGGGCCGTCCGGCTGGTGCTCGCGCAGCGCCGCCAGGCCCTGGGCCGGGCGGCTGCCGAAGTTGACCGTGCTGAGGACGCCCGGAAGGCTGCCGCGGGCGAGATCGGCGGGCTGGTCGCAGGTGAACAGCGGGACGTCCACGCCTCCTTGGCGCAGCCTGGCCTCCAGATGGGTCAGGTGGGCCGGGTCCTGGCCGTAGGCGCCGTACTCGTTCTCGACCTGCACCGCCAGGACGGGGCCTCCGTTGGTGGCGAGGTGGGGTGTCACCAGCGGCAGCAGCCGGTCGAGGTAGCCGTCCACGGCCGCCTGGTAGCGCGGGTCCGTGGTGCGCAGGCGGATGCCGGGGGTGGCGAGCAGCCAGGACGGCAGTCCGCCGCCCTCCCACTCGGCGCAGATGTACGGCCCGGGGCGCAGCAGTACGTGCAGGCCCTCGGCCTGGGCGAGTGCCAGGAAGGCCGGCAGGTCCAGGCCGCCGTCGGTGCGGAAGGTGTCCGGCCGCGGCTGGTGGAGGTTCCACGGCACGTAGGTGTCGACGGTGTTCAGTCCGAGCAGCCGTGCCTTGCGCAGCCGGTCCTGCCACTGGTCGGGGTGGACGCGGAAGTAGTGCAGGCCACCGGAGATGATGCGGAACGGCTCGCCGCCGAGGCGGAATTCGTTCCCTTCGATCCGCAGTACGGGCATGGGCCGTGCTCCTCCAGTGGAGTGGGGTTCAGGTGCGTGTGGTGCGTCGCGGGGTGCTCGCCGGCGTTGTGGGCGAGAGGGCCCCATGACGGGATGTTTGCGTTGCCATCGTGGTGTGCGGCGACGGTGGGTGCGGGGGCCGGTGGTGTGGAGACCGGTGGCCCGCCGGGGCCGGTCAGCGGCCGACGGGCGGCGGGGCGGTACTGCGGCGGACGACCAGGCTGGTGGGCACCAGGGTGGTACCGCGCTCCGCTTCGTCGTTGCGGATCTGCCGGAGCACGCCGTCGACGCAGCGCCGGCCGACCTCGGCGAAGTCCTGGTGGATCGTCGTCAGCGGCGGCATGAACGAGGCGGCCTCGGGGATGTCGTCGAAGCCCACGACGCTGACGTCCTCGGGCACCCGCCGGCCCTGCTCGCGCAGGGCGCGCAACAGCCCGAGCGCCATCTGGTCGTTGGCGACGAAGACCGCCGTGCAGCCGGGGTCCGCGGCGATCCGCAGCCCGGCCTCGTAGCCGGACTCCGCGGACCAGTCGCCGCGCAGCAGCTCGGGCACCTCGCGGCCCGCCGCCTCCAGTGCCTCCCGCCAGGCGTTCACCCGGCGTTCGGCCGCGAACGACTCCTTCGGGCCGGCGATGTGCCGCACCGTCGCGTGGCCGAGGTCCAGCAGGTGCTCGACGGCCGTCCGGGCGCCACTGGCCTGATCGGTGTCGACCACGCAGTACTGGCCGCCGGCGTCGGAGTCCACCACGACCACGGGGGCGGTCGGCGGCAGGGCCACCGTCATCGCGTCGAGGAGGTGCACCTCCATGATCATGACGACGCCGTCCACGGCGAGTTCGCCGAGCCGGCTGAAGGCGCCCCTGACCCCGTCCTGCGTCGGCACGGTGACCGGGAGCAGCGTGGTCGCGTAGCCCTCACGGGCGGCCGAGGAGGCGACGGCCTCCAGGGTCCGCATGTTGCCGGTGCTGGAGAGGTTGAACAGGATGACGCCGATGGTGCGGAACTCGCCCCGCTTCAACGCGCGTGCCGCGCTGTTGGGCCGGTAGCCGAGCTCCTTCATCGCGGCGAGCACCTGCTGCCGCGTCTCCTCCAGCACCCCGGGGAAGCCGTTGGAGACCCGGGAGACGGTCTGCGCCGAGACGCCCGCCAGCTTGGCGACGTCGGCCATGGACGCACCGCGCCGCCGCCGCTGCGCGCCCTCCGCCGAGCTCTGTCCGGTCCCGTCCACGTGCGTCGTACACCTCATACGTTTCACAGCCGTTGGTCGTCAGAAGTCTAGGGGGGCGTCACTCCGCGGACCGGCAATCCGCGGGCCCCCCGGGGGGGCCGGCTCCGGCGGTCTCCGGGGAGATCCGCCGGTGCCGGCCCGAGGGTCACGAGGGGCGTCAGCCGCCGACGGTGAAGCCCTGGTCCTTGCCGTACTTGATCGAGGCGTCCTGCCAGCTGCCCAGCGCGCCGGACAGGGGCGTGGAGGACACGTACGCCTTGCCGACGGTGTCGTTGAAGATCGAGTTGGCGTACACCTGGTACGGCAGGTACGACCAGCCCTTGGCGACGTTCGCGGCCGACTCGGCGAAGATCTTGTTGGCCTGCTGGCCGCCGAAGTAGGGGAACTTCGCGTCCAGGAACGCCGGGGAGTTCAGGTCCGCGGTCGTGGCCGGGAAGGCGCCGCCCTTGATGCGGGCCTGCACGCCGGCGTCCTTGTTCGCGTACTTGACGAAGGCGTAGGCCAGGGGCTTGTCCTTGGCGGCCTCCATCACCGCCAGCGAGCTGCCGCCGTTCTCGGCGCTGGCGGTCTGGCCGGCCTGCCACTGCGGCAGCGGGGCGGCACGCCAGTCACCGGACGCCGAGGACACACCGGAGACGAAGTTGGCGGGCATCCAGGCACCCGTCGACAGGGTGGCGATGGTGCCGTCGGCCAGGCCCTTGTACCACTGGTCGCTCCAGGAGGTGACCGGCGCGAGCAGCTTCTCGGAGATCAGCTTCTGCCAGACCTCGGTGAACTTCTTGGAGCCCGCGTCGGTGAAGTCGACCTTCACCTTGGTGCCGTCCACCGTGTAGGGGTGGCCGCCGGCCTGCCAGATCAGGCTGGTGACGAAGCCGGCGTCCCCGGTGTCGTTGGCGATGTACGCCTTGGGGTCGGCCTTGTGCAGGTCGCGGGCCGCGGTCAGGTACTCGTCCCAGGTGGTGGGGACCTTGATCTTGTGCTTGTCGAGGACCTTCTTGTTGTAGAACATCGCCATCGGCCCGGAGTCCATGGGCAGGGCGTACACGCCGCCGTTGACGGCGACGGAGTTCCACGGGCCGGGCGAGTAGGACTTGGCCAGGTCCTTGGCGCCGTAGGGGCTGAGGTCGGTGACGGACTTGCCGAGCGCGAACTGGCTCAGGGCGTAGTACTCGATCTGCGCCACGTCGGGGGCGCCGGAGCCGGCCTGGACGGCGTTCTGCAGCGCGGTGTACTGGTCGTTGCCGGTGCCCGCGTTGACCAGCTTCACCTTGACCTTGGGGTACTTGGCCTGGAAGTCGGTGACCACCTGCTTGAGCGTGGGCTCCCAGGCCCACACCTTGAGCGTGCCGCCCTTGTTCAGCGCGGCCTCGACGCTGCCGGCGTCGGCGGCCTTGGCGCCGGAGCCGGAGTCGTCGGAGGAACCGCAGGCGGTCAGGGACAGTGCCGCCGCGCAGAGCACCGCGAGCGCCTGCGCCGAACGGCGCAGTGGCTTGTTCGTCATCGCATCTCACTTCGTTGTGGTGATGATCTGCGGCACCCCGCCGGCCGTCACCGCAGGGGTGTGCCGGGGAGAGGCTGCAGGGGGTGGGTACGGCGCCGCCGCGGCGCCGGTGATCATTCCTTGACGCTGCCGGCGGCGAGTCCCGACTGCCAGAAGCGCTGGAGGAAGAGGAAGGCCGCGATCAGCGGGACGATGGTCAGCAGCGACCCGGTGACCACCAGGTTGAACACCGGCTGCCCGCCGGCGGTGGCGGCCTGGGCGTTCCAGGCGTTGAGCCCGAGCGTGAGGGGGTACCAGTCCGGATCCTTGATCATGATCAGCGGCAGGAAGTAGTTGTTCCAGGTCGCGACCACGGTGAACAGCAGCACGGTGACGATGCCGGGCCCCAGCAGCGGCAGGCTGATCCGGAAGAAGGTGCGGATCTCCCCCGAGCCGTCCACCCGGGCCGCCTCGAGCAGTTCGTCGGGGATCGCCTCGGAGGCGAAGACCCACATCAGGTAGAGGCCGAAGGGCGAGATGAGCGAGGGGATGACCACCGCCCACGGGGTGTTCGTCAGGCCCATCTTGCTGAACATCAGGAACGTGGGCACCGCCAGCGCGGCACCCGGCACCGCGACCGCGCCGATCACCACCGCGAAGACCGCGCGCTTGCCGGGGAAGGTGAATTTCGCCAGCCCGTAGCCGCCCAGCACGGCGAGGAAGGTCGCCCCGCCCGCGCCCAGCGCGACGTACAGCAGGGTGTTGAGCAGCCAGCGGACGAAGATGTGGTCGTCGTAGGTGAGGGTCTGCCGGATGTTGTCCCACAGCGCGAAGTCGCCGCTGAACCAGAGCCCGAAGGAGTCGAGCAGGCTCTTCTGGGTCTTGGTCGCGCTGATCAGCAGCCAGACCAGCGGGATCAGCGCGTAGATGGCGACGAGCGAGGTCAGGACGGTCGTCAGGACGCTGCGCCGGGGCCGGTCGGAGGAGGGGCGCCGGCGGGCGGGGGGCGCGGACGGTGCGGCGGCGGGACGTTCGCGTGTCGGGGTGAGGGAGCCGGACCGGGCCATCGTCACGCCTCCTTGCGCATGCCGCGCACCTGCACGACGTAGGCGATGATCATTGTGACGACTCCCATGACGATCGCGACGGTCGCGGCGTAGTTGTGCTGCTGGCCGGAGAAGGACAGCGAGTAGGTGTAGAGGTTCGGCGTGAAGTACGTCGTGACGGCGTTGGGCGCCAGCGGCTTGAGGATGCTGGGCTCGTTGAACAGCTGGAAGCTGCCGATGATCGAGAAGATCGTCGCGATGACCAGCGCGCCCCGGATCGCGGGGATCTTGATGGAGGTGACGATCCTCAGCCGGCTCGCGCCGTCGATCTCCGCCGCCTCGTAGAGGGAGCGCGGGACGACGTGCAGCGCCGAGTAGAAGATCAGCATGTTGTAGCCGACGAACTCCCAGGTCACGATGTTGCCGATGCTCGCCAGCACCAGGCCGGGCGAGAGGGGGTTCGGCAGGGAGACGCCCAGGGCGTCGTTGATGTTGGCGACCAGACCGAAGCGGTCGCCGTACATGAAGCCCCACATCAGGGTGGCCACGACGGCCGGGACCGCGTAGGGCAGGAAGATCGTGATGCGGAAGAAGCTCTTGCCGTGGAGCCTTCCGCTGTCCAGCGCGAGCGCGACCAGCAGCGCGATGCCGAGCATGACCGGCACCTGCACGGCGAGGAACAGCGCGACGCGGCCCAGCCCGGACCAGAACTGGCCGTCCTGGAAGGCCTGCGCATAGTTGTCCAGGCCGACGAAGGAGGTTCCGCCGATGAGACGGTCGCGGAACAGGCTCAGGTAGATCGAGTAGCCGATCGGCGCCAGGAAGACCAGCGCGAAGACGATCATGAACGGTGCCACGAAGCCCCACCCCAGCCATCGGCGGCCCCCGCGCCCTCGGGGCGGTGCGGCCCGGCCGGTACCTGGTGGCGGCGGTATGGCAGCCATGATCCCATCCTTCACGTCGTCGTGCGGGGTCCCGCCGCATCGGGCCGGACCGGGATGGTTGCGTAAACATCGATGAGCGGCGCCAAGGGACGTTTACGCAAACATTTGATGGACGCGATGGTGGCATCGGCGATCAGGAGACGTCAAGGGGCGTTGCGAGGTTCCTCCCGGGCGCGCCCTCACGATGGCGTTCCCGCACGTCAACTGCCCTTTTTCCGGGCGGAGTCGGGAACCGCGGAGACCGGGCGCGGCCCGGTGCGGCCCGATGCGGCCGCACGGGGGCGTGCGCCGGGGCGGTCCCCCGCCCCGGCGCCGCGGTCACGGACCGTGAGGCCGCGCCCGGCCGCCCCGATCACTCGGTGCGCAGGCCGCCCGCCCGCATCATCCGCCACAGCGGCGGCATGCTCAGCGCCGTCACCAACAGGATCGCCGCGGCGCCGATACCGGCGTAGGGGAGGAAGACCCACCAGTCCTTGACCGGTTTGACGACGATGCCGAGCATAATCGTGCCGAGGACGAGTCCGCCGGCGACGGCGACGGCGGTGCCGGCGAGGACCGGGACGGCGGTCTGCCACAGGACCGACCACGCGAGCGTCCTGCGGCGCGTGCCGAAGGCCACCAGCACCGACAGCAGCCGCCTGCGTTCCCTGAGCTGCTCGATCTGCGCCACCAGCATGCCGGCGGCGATCAGGAGCACCGTGAGGGTGCCGCCGATCCGCAGGCCGGTCTGGATGCTGGAGTACTCCTTGTCGCGCTGGACGTTGACCAGTCCGAACACCCGGAGCGTCGGGTCGACGCGTGCCGCGGCGTTGCGCAGGTGCTCCGCGGCGTCGGGAACACGGTGGTCGACCGCGACGGACGCGGCGGTCGTCGCCCCGGGCAGGCGGTGCCCGCCGAGGGCCGCCGGGGTGGCCAGGATGCCGTCGTGGACCTCGCCCGCCGGGTCGCGGACGGCCACGACGGCGCGGGCCGACGCGGGCAGCGTCCACCGGGCGGCATCGCCCTCGCCGTCGAGGTCGATCGCCGTGCCCGGCCGGGCGGCGTCGTCGGTGCGCAGGTTCGCCTCCCTCGCCCGGCGCGACGTTCCGGCCTGGTGCGCCACGAAGGTGTCGCCGTCCCGGCACGAGGGCAGCGAGGCGAGCGAGCGCAGGGTCGCACAGCTGCCGACGGTGAGCGTGGTGACGGCCTCCCCCCTGGCCGCGTCCGGTCGGCTGACATAGGTCTCGACGGTGCCCAGGACCCCCGACACGCCCCGGACCCGGCGGAACTCCTCGATCATCCGCTCCGCCAGGGCCGGATCGCCCGTGCTGCCGGACCCGGCCGCGACGCTGAAGTCCGCCCGGAACTCCGCACGGGCGGTGTGGCCACCGGCGGCCTTCGGCCCGCTCGGTCTGACGAAGTCCTCCTGCATGCCGCCGAACATCATCTGCAGGGCGATGGCGCCGGCGACCGCCACGGTGATACCGCTCACCGCGCGGGTCGCCGTCCCGCTGCTCAACTGCAGTCGGCGCACGGCGAGTTGCCACGCGACGGGCCCGCCCCGCAGCCGCCGCACGGCAGCCTCCACCAGCCACGGCAGCAGTCCGGTGAGCCCGACCAGGACCAGGACGGCGCCCAGGCCGATGGGATACGCACCGGCGGAACCCAGGTCCCCGTCGGCCCGCCCCGTCAGGGCCAGGACGGCGATCCCGGCCACAGGGGCGAGCAGCCGCCACCACAGCCGGCGCGGCCGCAGACCGGAGTGCCGCACGACGCCCAGGGGCTCGATGGCCACCGACCGCAGCGCCGACTGGGTGACCAGGACCGCCCCCACCAGGATGACCACCGCGATCAGCCCCGCGAGCAGCGGCGCGGGGGTGACGTCGGCGGGGAACGCGCTGACGCCCCACAGCCGCACCGAACCGGCCAGTTGGCGTGCCCCGAGGAAGAGCGCGGTTCCCGCCAGCAGTCCCAGCAGGGCGCCGAACAGCGCCTCGCCGGCGGCGATGCGGCGGGTCATGGCGATGTCCGCGCCGATCAGCCGCAGCGCGGCCAGCCTGCGGTCCCTGCGGTCGCCGCCGAAGCGGACCGCGGTGGCGATGAAGACGCCCACCGGGACCAGCAGGACGACGCATATGAGCACGACGAGGACCATGAGCTGCGGGTCGAAGCGCTCGTTGCGGGGGTGGTGGCCGTAACCGGCGGATCTGACCGCACCGTCCCCCGTGGAGAGGGTCGAGCTCCCGGCGTAGTACCGCAGTTCACCGGGTTCGAGCAGGCCGCCGCCGGCGATGGTTCCGGTGACGCGGTAATCGAACCGCTGCTTGAGCAGGGCGCCGGCCGGCGAGCCGAGCAGCTCGCGCAGGGCGGGCGAGACGACCATCTCCCCCGGCCCGGGAATCCCGTCCACGCCGGGCGGCGCGGGGGCGTCGGGGCCGTCCGGGCGCAGCAACTGACCGCTGACGCGATCGCCGCGGTACTCGGTGTCCGCGTCGTACCAGAGGAAGGTCGCGTCCGTGCGCCTCACCGACTCCTGGGAGGTGGCGTTCGGCGTCTCGCGGGCCAGGCCGCGCCCGCTGCGGGCGTCGAGGATGTGCGGCACCGAGGCCGCCAGGAACAGCAGGGCGGCGCCGAGTCCGACCCCCACGGCTGTCAGCACCGTGCGGATCCAGCCCTCGCGGCCCCCGGAGAGCGCCAGCCGCATGCCGAGCCGCAGATCGCCGAGGGCCGAACGGGGCCGCGGGACCGCGGGCGCCGGCCCGGCGTCGATGCCGGTCATGCCGCTCCTCCCCGGTACGAGGCGCCGCCGGAGGGGCACGGCTGCGCGGGGCCGGTGAGGGCGCGGGGCGTCTGGGGAAGGATGCCGGGGACCTGGTCCGGGTGGGCGCGCCGGCACGACCGGGATTCCACGCGCCCGGGAAGGATGCGACTGGGGAACATGTGGTGACTATACACGTCGTTTATACACAGGATTTCTAGTCACACGGTGTCACTACGTTTTTCTCGCGGATCCCCTCCGGCATCTCCACCGCCCGCCGGCGGCGGACGCACCGCCGTTGGAGTGGCATCCGGCACCTCGTCGTCGCGCCGCGCCGGCACCGCGGCCGCGATGGGTTTCAGTAGGCGGGCGTGCCGGTGTCATCGTCGCTGCCGGTACGCGCGGCGGGGCCCTCACCTCCCCCCTGAGGGCCCCGCACTCACGGCCGCGCCAGACCCCTCCGGCGGCCCCCCGCACACCGGGGACTCCGCCCGCCCCGCCCGGCGTCCCCCGCCGTCCCGACGGACGGAACCGGCGCACTCGGCGGGATCGGACGGCTCGGCCGGTCCGGCCGGCTCCGTCGCCACCACGATCACCTGGTCCTCCGCGCTCCACACCCGCCGCTCCCCCTTGTGCGGGTTGAGCCGCACCCCGTGGTCGGGAGACAGCGCCCACCGGTCGTGCCGGCGGTAACCCACGGCACACTCCCCACGGTCCCGCGCCGCGGCCACAACGGTGGCAAAAGTGGCCTCCACACCGGGGCGGACATAGTGCCCCGCCCGCCGCAGGCAGATCGTGCCGCCCTCGGCCGAGAACAACTCGTCGAACACCGCCGCCAGATGCCGGTTCTGCGCGATCTGCGCCATCAGCAGTCCGGTCAGCTCCCCGCTGACGATCACATCGGATCCCGGATTCACCGGCGCCAGCGGACGGTTGCGGTCATCGGTGAGCTCGGTGACCACACGCGTCTCCCGCCCGGTGCGCTCCTCCAGCAGACGCAGCGCCAGCAGGGTCGCCAGGGTCCGGTCGTCGGGATGATCCGGCCCGTCGCCCGGATCGGGACCGAGGACCACCACCCCGTCGTACGGGGCGAGATCGAGCCCGAACAGGGTCTCCGGCCGCGACAACGCGGCCGACCGGAACCGCACCGACAGCCGCCTCCCGGCGGCCGTCTCCCCATCCCCATCCCCATCGCCCTCCGCCTTTGCCTCCGCCTCCGCCTCCGCCTCCGCCTCCGGACCCCGTACCGGCCCCGGCACCCTGTCCGTGATCACGTCCAGCACCGAACCCGGCCGCGCGGTGCGCCCCAACTGCCCCACGACCAGGGGCGCCCGCCGGTTCCAGCCGAGCAGCAGCAGCCGCGCGGCGCCCTCCGGCGGCGGCTCGGCCACGGCGACCGCCGCCGCGTCGACGAGGTGCCCGCACTCCCGCGGCCGCACCGAGTGCTCGTCCCGCGCCAGGACGATGAGGCGGCTGCCCGGCGCGATCACGGTGCCGCCCGGCGGATTGAGCAGCGTACGTCCCTCGGACGTGAGGATCCCCACCGGGCACGACTCCGCGTACCCCAGCAACGCCTCCCCGAAGGAACCCCCGTGGAACGCCGTCGCGTCCGCGAGGTGGAACTCGTCACCGGCGAAGTCCAGCAGATCGCGCAGGACCAGGGAGAGCCCGGGACGCCCGGCGCACTGCGCGACCAGCCGGGCCGTGACCGTGTCGGTGTCCAGCACCGTGCCCCGCGAACCCACGGCCATCCGGGCCGACGCCCGGTAACGGTCGTCCTGCACCGCGGCCAGCACCGGCGGCCCGCCACCCCGCTCCCCCAGCACCGCCCGCAGCGCCAGCAGGACGCGCAGCACCTCCGCGTCCCCACCCGGCCCCCCGGACGGCAGCACCAGCACGGTGCTCGCCCGCTCCGGGCTGACCAGGCGCAGCACGGCCGGATCGCTCGCCGGACCGCTGCGGCAGATCAGCCGGGCCCGGCCGGCCGGGCCGACCCGGGCGGCCAGCGCCTGTTCCATCCCCGACTTGTCCCGGTCGGCGAGCACCACCACCGCACGCTGCCCGTCCGGGCCCCGCGCGGCGACCAACTCACCCACCACCGTGGGCACCCGGTCCGACCATCCGAGCACCACCGCGTGGCCCGACTCCAGCACCGTCGAACGCCCACGGCTCAACTCCGCCAGCCGCTCCGCCAGACCCGTGGTGATCACCCCGACGAGGGTCGACACGCACAACAGGGCGACCAGCCCGAGCACGGCCGACAGCAGCATGCGCACAGGGGTGCCGGACACCGATCCCAGACGCAACGTCTCCGCGCTCGTCCGCCACACCGCCGCCAGCCGGCCCGGCAACGACCGCGGCGAACCCGGATCCGTCCACACCATCAGCGCGCTGACCGGCACGACCACCGCCAGGCAGGTGACCACCAGCCAGCCCATCAACGTGCCGATACTGCGCGCCAGCGTCCGGTCGAACCGGTAGCGCACCCGGTCCCGCAGCGACACCGGCCGCCGCCCCGTCCACCGATCCACTCCCATCCCGTCCCCCGCCCCCTGCCACGCCTCCCGCGGCGGCACATCCGCGCGCCGGCGGGTACGGCACCACCGGACCCGCCACCGCACAGTGCCGCCTCCGGCATCCGGACACGCGGAAATCCAGTGCGCATTCATGCTTTCGGGCAGGCACCCCGCGGGCAAACCCCGCGCGGACAGGGAGCGGACAGGGGACGGCGGCTAACGGGACCTCCCGGGGCGGCAGTTTCTCGACCCTCGCATTACTAGTGCGGACAGCACCGGGCCGCGGAGCCGGCAGGGCCGAGTCAATGATGTGGACGCGCCAAGATCTTCTGCCGTAATGTCCTTCTGCCCGCCGCTCGGCGGGACCTCGTACTTCTGTGTCCCCGGGGGGACCCCATGTCGCACAGCCCTGTCGGGCCGCCGTCCGGCGCCCCGTACCCGTACCCCGCGCCTGCCGGGCCCCCGGCGACCACCGCCGTGCTCCGTTCGCCGCTGGGGCTGGCGACCGCCCTGACGGTGCTCCTGTCGCTGGTGATCGTCGCGGACGTGGTCGACATCGCCGCGCAGGCCGGTCGTTACGCGCTCATGGGCACGGCGGTGGCGGACGAACTGGCCACCGTCGACCAGTCCGCGCTGACCCGGTCGGACGTGTTCGTCGGTGTCACCGTGGCGCTGCAGTTGCTGACGATGATCGGGACGATCGTCGTCTTCCTCGTCTGGTTCCACCGCGTGCGCTGCAACGGCGAGGTGTTCTCCCCCAACGGGTTCGAGAAGAGCCGCGGGTGGGCGATCGGCGGCTGGTTCATCCCGATCGCCTGGTACTGGATCCCCTCCCGGATCGCCCGGGAGACCTGGGTCGCGAGCTCCCAGACGACGCAGGACGGCCGTCTGCGGCCCGCCGACTCGGGACCGGTCGCCTTCTGGTGGGCGGCATGGGTGGCCGGCCAGTTGCTGGACCAGCTCTCGGTGTTCGTCACCAAGGAGAACTCCCAGTACGCCGACGACCTCCGCGACGCCGCGGGCATGACGATCGCCGTCGACGGCCTGGACATCCTCGCCGCGGTCCTCGCCGTCCTGTTCGTCCGCAAGCTGACGGCCATGCAGCACCGCAAGGCGATGGAAGGCCCGGTCGCACTCTTCTGACCGGGGCCGCGGCCCCCGACGGCCGGCGGTGCGGGGTGGGGAGCCGCCGGTCCACGGCGCCGCCTGTCGGACCGGCGGCGTGGACGGCGCTCCTCTCGCCGGAGCCGTGCCCGGAGGCCCTGCCGGGGCGGTGTCAGCGCGCGGTCAGCGCCCTGTCAGCGCCGGCGGGCAGTGTTCGGGCATGGACACCGTCACCGCGAACCGGCCCTCGCCCTCCGCCGCCGACGACGACGGCGCCCGCGCCGCCGCAGGTGCCCGCACTCCGCATTCCGCGTCCGCCGCCTTCGTGCGCTTCGCCGTCTTCGGCGGGGGCGTGGGGCTGGCGTCGTCGGGGGCCCTCGTCGTGCTGTCGGGGCCGGTGCCCTTCGCCGTGGCGAACGCGGTGGTGACGGCGGCCTCGACCGTGCTGGCCACCGAGTTGCACGCCCGGTTCACCTTCGGCGGGGGCCGCGCCGGGTGGCGGGCACACCTGCAGTCGGCGCTGACGGTCGTGGTCTGCTACCTGTTCACCACGGCCGCGATGCTGCTCCTGCAGGCGGTCTGCGCCGCCCCCGGCGTGCTGCTACGTCAGTCGGTCTACTTGGCGGCCTCCGGGCTGGCCGGGGTGGGCCGCTTCTTGGTGCTGCGCGCGCTGGTCTTCGCGCGGCGGGGCGGCTCCGGCTCGCCGGCGTGGCGGAGCGCCGCGGCGTACATCTCGTCCGGGTCGAGCCTGCGGAGTTCCTCGGCGATGAGCTCGGCGGTGGACCGCACCTTCAGCGCCAGGTGCCGGCTGGGCTGCCCGGGAATGGTGAGGGTGGCGAGCGGGCCCTCGGGGCGGTCGATGTGGATGTCGCCGTCCGCGGTGCTCAGCCGTACCGCGGTGACGACGGGGCCGTCGGTGACGACGCGGTCGACGGGCACCCGGAGGCGGTTGCCCAGCCAGCGGGCGAGGAGTTCGGCGCTGGGGTTGTCGGCCTCGCTCTCCACGGCGGCGGACGTGACCGTGGCCCGGGCCTGGTCGAGCGCCGCCGCGAGCATGGACCGCCAGGGGGTGAGCCGGGTCCAGGCGAGGTCGGTGTCGCCGGGGGTGTAGCCGGCGGCGCGGGCCTCGAGCTCCTCGAGCGGCCGCTCGACGGCGTAGGTGTCGGTGATCCGGCGCTGCGCCAGCGCCCCGAGCGGGTCGGCGGCGGGGTTGGCGGGGGCGTCGACCGGCCACCAGACGACGACCGGTGCGTCGGGCAGCAGCAGCGGCAGCACGACGCTGTGGGCGTGGTCGGCGAGTTCGCCGTGCAGGCGGAGCAGCACGGTCTCGCCGGTGCCGGATTCGCCGCCGACGCGTACCTCGGCGTCGAGGCGGGCGC
>NZ_JBEZXR010000111.1:0-20449 GCF_040638135.1 Streptomyces sp. NPDC026673
GGGTGCGGGCGGCCGCCCGCACCCGTCCCGCCTGCGGGTAGGGTCGGGAAACGGCCGGAAAGCACGGCCCGCACGACACGAGCAGCCCGGGAGACGACACGGTGCGGCAGGAACAGGTCCCCCCGGACAGCGGGCTGCGCTACCGCAAGGTCGCCGCCGAACTCCGCGAGGCGATCATCGCGGGCGAATACGCCGCCGGCGCGAAACTCCCCCCGGAAGGGACGCTCGCCGAACGCTACGGCGTCTCCCGCGGCACGGTCCGGCACGCACTGGCCGTGCTGCGCTCGGACGGCCTGGTCACCTCGCGCCGCGGCACCCGGCGCACGGTGCTCGGCGGCCCGCGGGCGCAGAGCTTCTCGGAGTTGCTGAGCTTCACCAACTGGGCCCGCTCCATCGGCGAGACGCCGGGCGGCCGCGTGGACCGCGTGGTGCGGCGGCCGGCCGAAGCCGACGAGGCCGACCGGCTCGGCCTGGAGGAGGGCGCCGAGGTGTACCTGGTGCTGCGGGTGCGAACGCTTTCCGGTGAGCCGGTGATGGTCGAGCGCTCCCTCTACGCCGCCCGGGTGGGCGCGCTGGTGGCCGAACTGCCGCCGGACACGGTCTCGCACACCGAGGCCCTCGTCGCGCACGGCGTCCTCTTCACGGACGCCGACCACACGATCGACCTCGCCTGGGCCGACGCCGACGACACCCGCCTCCTGGACTGCCCACCCGGGCAGGTCCTGCTGCGCGAACGGCGCCGCACCACGGACCCGGAGGGGGCGCCGGTGGAGTGGTCGGAGGACCGCTACCTGCCAGGGACCATCGCCTTCACGGTCCACAACTCCGTGGCGGCCTCCACCCTGGGCCGCCGCCACAGCCCCCGACCGGAACGGGGCTGACGTCCCGGACCCGCGAGCAGGCCACCGGCGTGCTGCCGCCCTGCTGCCTTGGCGCCTCGGTGGGGTGGGGTCAGGTGGGGGCGTCGGGTCGGTGTTCGGCTGTCGCGCCGTCTCGCTCCCTTCGGTCGCAAGGCGGCGGGCTGCGGATGGGAGGGTGGGCGGCTGGTCCGTTGTGGCGGTGTGCGGGCCGGTGGGTGGCGGGGGTTCAGGCGCCGGAGCGGGGTCCCTCTCCAGTGGTGGCGGTCTCGTTTCCGTCCGCGGGTAGAGATGGCTGGTTGCCACGCCCACCGTTCGTGGGTGGCGCGCCCGCCGTGACCGGCGTCTGCGGGTGATTCCCCTGTCGGTAGCGGGATCGGTGGGTGGGTTTCCGAGATCGGGCTCTGTTTCGCCGACATAGTCGGCGAAAGCGGGCCCGATCTTCCCCGGCGCAAAGATGGGGCTCTGTTCCGCCGAACATATCGGCGAAAGCGAGCCCGATGTCCCGCTCACCCTTCGACAACACCTCGAATCAGCCGCAGGCGCCGGTTACGGCGGGCGCGCCCACCACGCACCGATGGCGTGGAAGCGGCCATCTATACCCGCGGACGGAAACGAGACCGCCACCACTGGAGAGGCACCCCGCTCCGGAGCCTGAACCCCCGCCACCCACCGACCCGCACACCGCCGACCAACCCCAGGCCGCCACCCTCCCATCCGCAGCCAGCCGCTTTGCGACCGAAGGGAGCGAGACGGCACGACAACCGAACCACCACCGCCACCACAGGAGCCACCCCCGCCTCCCCCTGGCCCGAACCCGGCCGGCCGGCACCTCCACAGGGCTCTAGCCGCGCAGCAGCGCGGTGAGCAGGGGGAGGAAGTGCTCGAACGGCGGGGTAACGGCGTCGGGGTCCTTCGCCTCCTCGTCCCAGCGGCGAACGGCGACCGCGTCGGCCGCGCCCGGCAGCGCGGCGAACTCGGCCGCCTGCTCCGGGGTCATCGCACCCCCTTGCACCTCCAGGGTGTACTTCGACGCCTCCGACAGCCGGTCGTGGTCCCCGGCTCCACCGTGCACAGATAGCGCTTGGCGGCCACGTGCAGCCGTACCGGCTCGGTGACCTCGGGCCCGAACCAGCGGCCGAGGAGGTCGGCGCCGGTGTGGCTGTGGCGGTTGTCGTCGCCGGCCATCAGCTCCCGGCCGGTGACGACGTCGCCCTCCACGTGCCCGACGTCGTGCAGCAGCGCGGCGGCCACCAGGTGCGGCGGGGCCCCCGCGGCCTCGGCCCTGGCCCCCGCCTGCAGCATGTGCTCGGCCATCGTGACGGGTTCGCCCAGGTACTCGGCCGACACCGCCCCCGCGAACAGTGCCGCCAACGGCTCCAGGGTGTCCGCGCGGCGCAGCACGGACAGGGCGCTCGCCAGCCCGTCCAGGTCCGCGTAACAGCCCTGGAGGTGGCGCGCCCCGTCTTGGGCGAAGGCGGTGCGGGCGTGCAGCAGCCGGG
Source organism: Streptomyces sp. NPDC026673 (assembly GCF_040638135.1). Lineage (NCBI taxonomy): Bacteria > Bacillati > Actinomycetota > Actinomycetes > Kitasatosporales > Streptomycetaceae > Streptomyces > Streptomyces sp. NPDC026673. The sequence continues at coordinate 2,360 of NZ_JBEZXR010000111.1, forward strand.
TGTTGTCGAAGATCAGGCAGTCGCCGGGTACGAGCCGCAGGTTCAGCTGCAGCTCCGGACGGAGGAGCAGCTCGGCGAAGGCGCGGTAGGCCGCGTAGAACGCCTCCAGTTCGTCGGCGGGCAGCCGCAGCGTTCCGATCGAGCGGTTGTTGAACCGGATCTCGCGCACACGGCCCAGTGGGTCGGTGTCGATCAGCGGACGGTCGGCCCGCAGCTCGGTCCCGGCGTCGCGGAAGACGAACGGCACGGGCGTGCGGGTCAGGACCTCGAACGCCTCCCGGTTCTCGCGGCGCAGCAGCGCGGCCGCGGCGAAGCCGTCGACGAGGCCGGAGTCGCCGCCGTCCGCGTCGTTGACCAGGCAGTGCAGCAACTGGAGCGTCGGGACCGGGTCGCGGTACGGGTTGTCGGTGTGCGGCGTGATGGCGGCGGAGGTGAAGGCGAGGTTGTTCGGGTCGGGCTCGACGCGCACGTCGAAGAGCTTCCCGTAGTTGGTCTCGCGGACGAACCCGAAGGTCTCCGCCACCGCGAGCACCTGGCCCTCGCGCTCCGGCACGTCGCGCAGCACCATGAAGCCCAGGCCCAGCACGGACTCCAGCATCCGCGCCCGCACCCCCGGCTCCGCGAGGTACTCCTCCCAGCCCGCCTCCGGCAGCCGTCCGGCGACGTCGCGCGCGGTCCACAGCTCCTTGCCGGCCTCCGTGCGCCGGTCGCCGTGCCCGGTCCGGCCGGGCCGGGCGGCGTCCAGCCAGGCCAGCGGGTACGCCGAGCGGTGCCCGTCGGGTTCCCAGACCACCTCCACGGCCGGCTCGCCGGCCACGGTCGTGTCGTCCGCCGTTCCCACCCGCAGCCCGGCGGGGAGGGCACTGATCTGGAACAGCTTCTGCCCGGAACGCGGGTCGCGGCACCGCGCGCAGGGGCAGTTGTCGCGGAGCCACATCGCCGGCAGATCGCCGATAGGGAAGCTGGTCAGGGTGGACACGATCACTCCTCGGGAAAAGTTGTATAGCCAACTTCCCCGACCGTCACAGGCCGACACATCCGGGAGATGACCGTGAAATGGCGCCGCGGCGAACGCCGGGAAGGCGGAACGCGGCAGCTCTTCCCGGTGCCGGCCGTGGCCTCGGCGATGAGCCGGGCGGCGGCACCGGTGAGCGCCTGGAAGTGCTCGAGGGCTACCCGGCGCGGCAGCCGGCGACGGTCCGCCACGCCCCGTGCGGCCGCTCGTGGTCCGGAGCCGGGGAAGGACTGCCGCGTACGCCGGGTCGGGTCGCGCTCTGCCGAGGCGCGCCAAGGACACCCCGGGGCGGAGCCGGCCGGACGCGACGGCGTTCCGCGTGCAGGGCCGTCTCCTCGACGCCGTGGTGCGTGCGGCATCAGGTCGTCGTCCGGTAAGCCGTGCGCCGCGGGTCCCGGTGCGACCCGTCGGCGACGCGGCGGACTGGGAGGGGGACAGGGGTCGTCCGTCCCTGTAGCATGCGGACCATCGTAGTTACCGTCCGGTAAGTATGTCGGTCGCCGAGGCAGAGGCGGGGTGGTGCGCGCATGAACCGCCGCACGGACGACAGCCGCCGGCAGGCCCCGCACGGCAACGCCTCGCCGCCGCCCGGGCACGCCGCGGAAGGCGCCGGCGCCGGACGCGCCCCGCGGCGCCGCGCACCCGGCCGCGCCGGCACCCCGTACGACACCTCGCCTCAAGGAGCCGCAGTCATGCCCACCCTCGACCGCCAGGACGACGTCTTCATCCTCGACCTCGGGGACACCGAGAACCGCTTCCACCCCGACTGGCTCACCTCCGTCAACGCGCTCCTGGACGAGGTGGAGAAGGCCGAGGGCCCGCGCGCCCTGGTGACCGCGGCCACGGGCAAGTTCTGGTCCAACGGCCTGGACCTGGAGTGGCTGTTCGCCCACGCGGACCTGGCGGGCGAGTACGTCACCGGTGTGCAGGGCCTCCTGGCCCGCGTCCTGACCCTGCCGGTGGCCACCGTCGCCGCCCTGCAGGGCCACACCTTCGCCGCGGGGGCGATGCTCTCCCTGGCCCACGACTTCCGGGTGATGCGCGCGGACCGCGGCTACTGGTGCCTGCCCGAGGCCGACATCAACATCCCCTTCACCGAGGGCATGTCGGCACTCATCCAGGCCCGACTGCACCCGCAGACGGCCCACGAGGCCATGACGACGGCGCGTCGCTACGGCGGCCACGAGGCGCTGGCCGAGCGCATCGTCGACCGTACGGCGGGAGAGGCCGAGGTCCGCGAGGCGGCCGTCGCCCTCGCCCGGCCGCTGGCGGGGAAGGCGGGCCCCACGCTCGGCACGATCAAGACCCGTATGTACGGCCCCGCGCTGGAGGCCCTGCGGCAGAAGGACGTCCCCCTGGGCTGAGCCCGCCCGTCCCGCGGTCCCTCCGGCGGGCACCGGAGGGACCCGGGTTCAGCGGGGGTCGTTGAGCCAGTCGCCCGGGAGGTCGTCGCGCACCCAGTCGAGCGCCTCCCCGGTGCGGGCGCGGGCCCACAGGCAGGTGCGGTCGTCCTCGCGGAGTATCACGTCGGGGCCCGCGTACCACCGTGCCCCCAGGTCGCCGTCGGGCGGGTACGCGGGGAACGGCAGCGGGGTGAACCGCCCGCTGATGGCCTCGAAGTCCGTCTCGTCGAGGTCGTCGCGGAAGTCGCACAGGTCGTCCGGCTCGTGCAGCGACTCGGACAGGACGATCTCGACGCAGGCCCACGACAACCGGTCCAGCCACGCCGTCCACCGCTCCGCCGCCGTGTCGGCCAGGTCGGGCTTCACGACGACCGGCGGATCGGCCTTGTGGAGGTCGGTGAGGAGGATGCCCCACGACGCGGCGCCCTGGTTCTCGTACCGGAAGACCAGCGCCTCGCCGCGGGAGTCGACGTGGAGCTCCGCGGGGGCGAGCAGCCTGTCGTGGTTGCTGGTGAGGTCCGGGCGTCGCCCGAAGAGCCGGTAGGCGTCGCGCAGCACCGCGGGGAGGGCACGGCCCAGGCGCTCCTCGGCCGCCGCCAGGTCGGCTTCACCGTACCCGTCGCCGTCCCGCAGGGGCGCGAGCCAGTGGCCGGCGAAGCCGCGGACGAAGCGCAGGGCGCGGGCCGGATCCGTCATGCCCGCCGCCAGTTCCCGGCGCACGTCGAAGTCGTCTGTCATGCCGGGCACGTTATCGCGCCGCCGGACCGCGCGCGGCGGGCGCGATCACCGCGCCCGCCCGCCACGCCGCTGCCGCCCCAGGGTGCTGGGGCGGCAGCGGCGCACGGGCGGGAATCCGCGAGTTGGTGCGGCCGGGGTCCCGCCGGATTAGCGTTCGGATATGGCAGTACGCTTCCCCGCTTCCGTCACCATCGACGGCCGGTACGCGCGGCTGGTCCCCCTCTCGCCGCTGCACGTCCCGGCGCTGTACGCGGCAGGACGCGCCGACGAGGCGATGTGGCGGTGGCTGTCGACGACGCCACCCGGTTCGCCGACCGAGATGGCGGCGCTGGTGGACCAGCGGCTCGCGCAGGCCGCGGCGGGGGAGTCCGTCGTGTTCGCCGTCGTCCCGCACACGACGGAGCGGCCGTCGGGCTGGGCCGCCTACGTCGACATCTCGGTCGCGGACGAGCGCGTGGACATCGGCTGGAGCTGGCTCGATCCCGCCCTGTGGGGCAGCCCGGTACACCTGGAGACCCACTTCATGCTGGTGTACTACGCCTTCGAGGACCTCGGCTTCGGGCGCGTCCAGTGGCGCCTGGACGACCTCGACCTGCCGACCCAGGACGCGGTGTCCCGCATCGGAGGCATCCGCGAGGGGGTGCTGCGCCGGCACTGCCGCCGCGTCGACGGCTCGTGGCGCGACACGGTGTACTACTCCCTGGTCGCGCCCGAGTGGTCGGCCGTGCGGGAGCGGTGGATGTCGGGCTGGATCCTCGAGTGACGACGGCCGTCAGTGCCCCTTGCGCGAGGTGCGCCGCCAGGAGAACGGCCCCGGGAGGTCGACGGATTCGGTGCGCTCACCGCGGGTGTTGACGGTGTGGTGGACGCCGTTGCCGCCCGTGGTGATGGACAGCGAGCGCTTGTTGATGTTCAGGCGGACGCCGGGCAGGATCCGGAACGACTTGCGGAAGCGAAGAGGCACGTGGTGCTCCTTTCCGAGAATGCGGTCTGGAGTACGTGTGCCCTGATGACGGTCTTTCAACGGGCGGCTTTCCGGGGCGGGTCGCCGCTGCCGCCGCGATCTCCGACGCCGCCGCCGTCGGTCACGCCCGCGCGGCGACGCCGAGTTCGGTGAGCAGGCCGCGGACGCGTTGCTCGATGTCGTCGCGGATGGGGCGGACGGCCTCGACGCCGCGGCCCGCGGGATCGTCGAGCTGCCAGTCGAGGTAGCGCTTGCCGGGGAAGTAGGGGCAGGCGTCCCCGCAGCCCATGGTGATGACCACGTCGGAGGTCTGTACGGCCTCGGTGGTGAGGACCTTGGGGACCTCGGCGGAGATGTCGATCCCCGTTTCCCCCATGGCCTCCACGACGGCGGGGTTGACCGCGTCGGCGGGGGCGGAGCCGGCCGAGCGGACCTCCACCCGGTCTCCGGCGAGGTGGGTGAGGAAGGCGGCGGCCATCTGGGAGCGGCCGGCGTTGTGGACGCAGACGAACAGCACGGACGGGACGTCGGGAGTGCTCACGGGTTTTCCTTGATCAGTGGTCGGCGGTGGCGAGTTCGGGCTCGGCGGTGGGGGCGGTGGCGGGCGGAGCGGCCGGAGTGGTGCGGCCGAAGAGGACGGCGACCAGCGCCAGCCCGAGGGCGGCGCCGGCGAACTGGGCGGCCACGAAGGGCGCCACCGAGGCCGGAGCGATGCCGGCGAAGGTGTCGGAGAAGGCGCGGCCGATCGTGACGGCCGGGTTGGCGAAGCTGGTGGAGGAGGTGAACCAGTAGGCGGCCCCGATGTACGAGGCGACCGCGACGGGGCCGATGCGCTGCTGTCCGGTGCGGCCGAGGCCGAGGACGAGGAGGATGAGGCCCGCGGTGGCGACGACCTCGCCCAGCCACAGGTGTCCGGCGGCGCGGTCGTGTGCCGACCACGTCACCAGCGGTTCGCCGAACATGGCGTTGGCCAGGACCGCGCCACCGATGGCGCCGGCGACCTGGGCGGGCAGGTAGGCGGCGGCCTCGCGCGGGGACGGTCCGTCACCGGTGACGCGCCCGTTCCACCAGGCGGCGAGGGTGACGACCGGGTTGAAGTGCGCGCCGGAGACCGGGCCGAGCAGCATGATCAGCACACCCAGGCCGAAGACGGTGGCCAGGGAGTTGGCGAGCAGTTGCACCCCTGCGTCCCGGGACAGCTGGGCGGCCTGGGCGCCCGAGCCCACGACGACCGTGACCAGGGCCGCCGTACCGGTGAACTCGGCGGTCACCCGCCGACCGAGTGGCACCGCGGCGGTCATCCGCGGGTTCCGGCGGCAGCGGGTTCGGCCGGAATCCGCAGGAGCGCGGAGAGCCGGGCGAGCGCCGTCGGGAGTACCCAGTAGTAGACCCAGGTCCCGCGGCGCTCGGAGCCGACCAGCCCCGCTTCCCGCAGCACCTTCAGATGGTGGGAGATCGTCGGCTGCGACACGTCGAACGGCCCAGTCAGGTCGCACACGCACGCCTCGCCGCCCTCGTGGGAGGCGATCAGCGACAGCAGACGCAGCCGTACCGGGTCCGACAGGGCCTTGAACATCCGGGCCAGATCGACGGCGTCGGCCTCGCCGAGCGGGTCCCGGACCATGGGGGAGCAGCACACGGCGGCCTGATCGTCCTGACCGAGGATCCGCAGCTCTGACTTCGACATGTGTCTATGTTGACGGCTGTCGAATCCGATGGCAACCTCGGGTCTGTCGAGCTGTATCGATGAATGTCGATACAGAAACAGGTGAGGGAGACCGTCATGTCCCGCGTTCAGCTCGCCCTGCGCGTCGCCGACCTCGAGGGGTCCATCGCTTTCTACTCCAGGCTCTTCGGCGTCGAGCCCGCCAAACTCCGCCCCGGTTACGCCAACTTCGCCGTCGCCGAGCCCCCGCTCAAGCTCGTCCTCATCGAGGGCGGGAGCGACGAGGACACCCGCCTGGACCACCTCGGCGTCGAGGTCGAATCCACCGGGCAGGTCACCGCGGCCACGAGCAGGCTCCAGGAGGCGGGTCTTGCCACCTTGGAGGAGAACGCCGTCTCCTGCTGCTACGCCGTCCAGGACAAGGTGTGGGTGACCGGCCCCGGCCGTGAGCGCTGGGAGGTGTACGTCGTCACGTCGGACGTCGGCGCGGAAGGCGGCACCGGCACCGGCAGCGGCACCGGCACCGGAACCGATGCCGGTGGGGGGACGGGGTCGAAGTCCTGTTGCGCCGCCTGACACTCCGCCCGTGCCGCGGCCCGGGACCGACCGGCCCGGGCCGCGGCGGGCCTCAGTCCCCGGCCGCGTAGCGCCAGAACGCCCGCATCGTGGCCGGCGGGGTCGGGCCCGTCAGCTCCACCTGCGTCAGCAGCACCGTGACCGTGCCCGTGGACGGCGTGACGTGCGCCGCCGTGCCGGTGCCGCCGATCCAGCCGTAGCGTCCCGGTACGTTCCAGGGCTCGACGGCCGCGACGTCGACCGAGCCGCCGAAGCCCCATCCCTGACCCTCCAGGAACAGTTCGTTCGCTTCGCGTTCGGCCCGCGTCAGCTGGTCGGTGGTCATCCGCCGCACGGACTCCGCGGACAGCAGCCGGCGGTCCCCCGCGGCACCCTCCGCCAGCAGCATCCGGCCGAAGGAGTGCCAGTCCGCCACCGTGGAGACCAGCCCGCTCGCGCCGGAAGGGAACGCCGGCGGGGTGCTCCACTGCCCGTCGGGCGCGTCCACCAACCGCAGGCCGTTCGCCGGATCCGGCCGGTAGTAGCCGGTGAAGCGGCCGAGGTCCCTCTTCGGCACGGCGAATCCGGTGTCGGTCATGCCGAGGGGCTCGAAGATCCGCTCGGCCAGGAACTCCGGCAGCGGGCGGCCGGACACCCGGGCGACCAGGACGCCCTGGATGTCGGAGCAGGTGTTGTAGAGCCACGCCTCGCCCGGCTGGTGCAGCAGCGGGATGTCCGCCAGCGTGGCCGTCCACGCGTCGGGCGCCATGACCATCTGCGGCTGCGGCGGCCCCTGCCTCAGCTCGCCGACCAGCGGGGCGAGCGCGGGCAGGGAGAAGTCCGGAGGGAAGCCGTACCCGGCACGGGACGTCAGCAGGTCGAGGACGGTGATGGGCGCCGCGGCCGGCACCACGTCGTCGAGCGGGCTCGACGGGGTGCGGACGACCACGGGCTTCGCCAGTTCGGGGAGCCACTCCGCGATCGGGTCCGACAGGGCGATCCGGCCGTCGTCCACGAGCATCATGACCGCCGCGGCGACGACCGGTTTGGTGATCGACGCGATGCGGAAGATCGAGTCCGCGGCCATCGGGGTGGGATCCCCGACACCGAGGGTCCCGGCGGCCGCCACCTCGACCCGGTCGCCGCGTGCCACCAGGCCCACCGCCCCCGGTACCGATCCGTCGTCCACGAACTTCTGCAGGATGTCGCCCAATCGCCGCTTCATCGATCCGCCTCTCTCGTGTGCCGTCACAGAGTGGACTCCCGTGACGGCGCGGACTCATCGGTCCGTCGCCGCCGTGTCGCCCCCGTCCGGCGGCGCGCCGCGCGGGGCGGTCCGGGGCACCCGCGTAGCGTACGGAACGCCGGCCCGTATCGGGGTGTACACGGAGGAAAGGGCACCGATCCATGCAGCAGGAGCGCGGTGGCCGCTGTGACGTGATCGTGGTCGGGGCCGGTGCGGCGGGGCTGGCGTGCGCGGCCGATCTCTCCGTGGGCGGTCTGGCGGTACGGGTGCTGGAGGCCTCGGACGGCGTCGGCGGGCGGATGCGCACCGACCGGCACCGCGGCTTCCTCCTCGACCGCGGCTTCCAGGTCTTCAACACCTCCTATCCCCAGGTGAGGCGGCGCCTGCGACTGGGGCCGCTGCGGCTGCGGCCGTTCAGTCCCGGCGTCCTGGTGCACACCTCCCACGGCAGGCTCCGCTTCGCCGACCCGACCCGTCCGCCGTACGCGACGGCCGATCTGCTGCCCGGACGCCTGGCGTCGGGCCGCGACCTGGCCGCGCTCGGGATGCTGAGCGCCCGTGACATGGTGCTGCCCGCGGCGAGGTTGCGCGCGGGCGCGGACACCACGACGCTCACCGCGCTGGCCGCCGCCGGCGTCTCGCCCGAACTGGTCGAGACGCTCTTCCGGCCGTTCCTTTCGGGCGTCTTCCTGGAGGACGAACTGGAGACCTCCAGCCGCTTCTTCCACTTCGTCTGGCGCAGCATGCTGCGCGGCACCCTGGCCCTGCCGGCCGAGGGGATCGGGGCGGTGCCCGCGCAGCTCGCCGAACGGCTGCCCGAGGGCGTGGTCCGCACGGAGGCCCCGGTGCGTGAACTGACCGGCGACGGAGTGCTGCTGGAGGACGGTACGGACATCGCGGCGCCCGTCGTGGTGGTGGCGACCGGACCTGCGGCGGCCGTCCGCCTCCTGCCGGGTCTCACGACACCGCCGACCCGGACCGTGACGACCTACTACCACGCCGCCGACCGCTCGCCGCTCTCCGAACCGACGCTGATGGTGGACGAGCGCCGCCGCTTCCTCAACACCGTGGTCCTGACCGAGGTGCAGCCGGGGCTCTCCCCGGACGGCCGCGCCCTGGTGGCCACGTCCGTGCTCGGCGCGCCGGGCCCCGCCGACGAGCCCGCCCTGCCGGCGGCGCTGTCGGACGTGTACGGCACCGACGCGTCCGGCTGGGAGCAGTTGCATCGCTGCACCGTGCGCGAGGCGCTGCCCGCGATGCCGGCTCCGCACCCGCTGACCCGTACCACCCGCTTCTCCTCCGGGCGCTACGTCTGCGGCGACCACCGGGCGACCGGCTCGCTCCAGGGGGCGCTGGCCTCGGGCGCGCGGGCCGCCCGCGAGGTGCTGTCGGACCGCCGCCGCGCGGCGACGCGTCTGCGCTGAGGCGTGCTCAGGCGGTCGCGGCCGGATCGCCCTCCCGTACGGCATCCCCGTCGGCCGTCGTCCCGTCGGTTGCAGTGCCACCGCTGGTGCCCTCGATCGCGGCGTCGACGAGGGCGGTCGCGATGGCCCGGGCGTGGGCGCCCGGGTCCGTGCTGTTGAGGGCGGTGCCGCGGGCGACGGCACCGTCGTACAGCAGGGCGAGCCGTTCGCCGAGCTCTTCCGGGTCGCGGGCGCCGGCCAGTCGTGCGAGGGCCGTGAGCCTGCGGGCGAACTCGGTCTTGTAGGCCGCCGCCAGCACGTGGACCGGGTGCTCGGGGTCGGGGACCTCGACGGCGGCGTTCAGGAAGGGGCAGCCGCGCAGCGGGCCGTCGGCCATCCGCGGTCTCCAGTCGAAGACGGCCAGGAGCTCCGCCCGCGGGTCCGGGCAGGACTCCCCGGGGGCCGGCGCCGCGGGCAGCAGGCCCTCCTCGAGCTCGCTCAGATAGGCGTGGACGAGGTCGTCCTTGCCGGCGAAGTGCGTGTACAGGGTGCGCTTCGACACGTTGGCGACGGTGGCCAGCTGGTCCATCCCGGTCGCGTTGACCCCTTGGGCGGTGAACAGCTCCGTCGCCGCCTTGAGGATCCGCTCCCGGGCGCCTCGGCCACTGCGCCGGCGTACGGGGGAGGGTGTGTCGCTCATGCCTTGAGGATACCGATCGTTTTACTTCGCTCGACGCGGCTGTTACGGTGGAGCGCATAAGGAAACCGATCGGTTTACTTAAGGAGTGCGAGGGACCCGTTCCGCCGCCTCTGCCCGGGACGCGCGCCCGCGTCCCGGGGCGCCTCCCTCGATGCCACGCCGCAGCGTCGCGGCGATCCGTGATCCGCGAACCCGTCACCGGGCCGCCGGGTCCGTGTGCCGGCCGCCTGCCCCGCCCCATCCCTGGAGACAGCCCCCCATGACCCGAACCCCCCTGGATTCCGCCGACGGCGCCGCCGTCCTGCGGCCGCCCGCCCCCTGGCCCCGGGTGCCCGCGCGCCGCGAGCCGCGTCCCGGTCTCGTGCTCGCCGTCCTGGCCGCTTCGGTCTTCCTCTCCGCTCTGGACGCGTTCGTCGTCAACGTCGCCCTGACGCCCATCGGGCGGGGCGTGGGCGAGACCTCGCTGTCCAGGCTCAGCTGGATCCTCAACGGGTACGCGATCGTGTACGCCGCCCTCCTCGTCCCGGCCGGACGGCTGACCGACCGCTACGGGCGCAAGGCCGGATTCCTGCTCGGGCTCGGCGTGTTCACCCTCGCCAGCCTGGGCGCCGCGCTGAGCGGCGACCTGTGGGTCCTGGTCGCGTTCCGCTTCCTCCAGGCGGCAGGGGCGGCCGTCCTGACCCCGGCCAGTCTCGGGCTGGTGCTGACCACTGCGCCGCCCGCGAAGGTCACGCGCCATGTGCAGATCTGGGCGGCCAGCGGTTCGCTGGCGGCGGCGGCGGGCCCCGTGGTCGGCGGCCTGCTGGTGCAGGCGGCCTGGCAGTGGATCTTCCTGCTCAACCTGCCGATCGGCGCCGTGGCGATGGTCATGGCCGTACGCCTGCTGCCGGGCGGGCGCCACGGTGCCGACTCCCGGCTGCCCGACCTCCTCGGCGGGGTCCTGCTGGTGGTGGCGATCGGAGCGCTGGCGCTGGGCCTGGTCCAGGGCCCGGAATGGGGCTGGGGAGCGGCGCCCACCATCGGCGGCTTCGCGGTCGCCGCGGCCGCGCTCGCGGCGTGCCTGCTGCGCTCCTCGCGCCACCCCGTTCCCGTCGTCGACCTGGGCCTGCTGCGCGACCGCGTGTTCGCCTGGGCGAACATCGCCACCCTGCTGTTCTACGCCGCCTTCGGGCTCCAGTTGCTCGGCCTCACGCTGTGGCTGCAGCAGGTGTGGCACTGGTCGGCGATCGAGACCGGCCTCGGTGTCGCGCCCGGCCCGGCCATGGTCTTCGTCGCCTCCGCGCTCGGGCGGCGGATCGCCCGGCGGGTGCCGGTCGGGGCCGTGGCCGCGATGGGTTCGGCGCTGGTCGCCCTCGGCACCGCGTGGCTCGCCCTCACCGCCGGCGGACGCCTCGACTACGTCACCGACGTCCTGCCCGGCTGGCTCGCGGCCGGGGTCGGCGTGGGCCTCGCGCTCCCGACGATGATCTCCTCGGCCACCTCCGGCCTGCCCCGCGACCGGGCGGCCACCGGCAGCGCGATCGTCACCATGGCCGGTCAGGTCGGCTCCGTGCTGGGCGTCAGCGGTCTGGTCGTCGTCCTGTCGGCCGCCGGATCCGAGGGCCCGGCGCACGCCTTCTCCCTCGCCTGGTGGATCTCGGCCGGTGTCGTGGCGCTGAGCGCCCTCGCCGCGCTCGGGATCTCGCCCCGTGCCTCCCGGCGTCGCCGGACCGGGTGACCGTCCTCCCGGAGGAGGGAAAGGCGCAATAGACGTCCAAAACTGACGAAACACCAGAATTCATTCCGTCAGACCGACCGAACACCACTGCAGCACCGCACCACAGCACCACTCGTCAAGGAGACCTGATGCGTTACACGACCTTCGGACACCGGACCGGACTCCGCGTTTCCGAGTACGCCCTCGGCACCGGCAACTTCGGCACCGGCTGGGGTGCCGGGGCCGACCCGGCCGAGTCCCGCCGGATGTTCGACAGGTTCGCCGAGGCAGGCGGCACCTTCCTCGACACCGCCGACAACTACCAGTTCGGCGAGTCGGAGCAACTGCTGGGCGAGTTCATCGCCGCCGACCGCGACCACTTCGTGGTGGCCAGCAAGTTCAGCGTGGCGGCGACCCCGCGGACGGACGTCTCCAAGACCGGCAACAGCCGCAAGAACATGATCCACTCGCTGGAGGCCAGCCTGAAGCGCCTCGGCACCGACTACCTCGACCTGTACTGGGTGCACTTCCCCGACGACCTGACGCCGATCGAGGAGATCCTGCGCGGCCTGGACGACCTGGTGAGCTCCGGCAAGATCCTGCACCTCGCCCTGTCGAACTTCCCCGCGTGGCGCGTCTCCCGCGCCGTCACCCTCGCCGAGCTGAAGAACTGGGCCCCCGTCGCGGGCATCCAGGTCGAGTACAGCCTCGTGGAGCGGACCCCGGACCGCGAACTGCTGCCGATGGCCGAGAGCCTCGGGCTGGGCGCAGCCCTGTGGTCCCCGCTCGGCGGCGGCCTGCTCACCGGCAAGTACCGCGGCAGCGCGGAGGGCCGGCTCAGCGACCTGAAGACGCTGATCCACACCGAGTCGTCCGACCAGAAGACCGCGATCGTCGACACCGTGCTGGCCGTCGCCGAGGAGACCGGCGCGACACCGGCGCAGGTGTCGGTGGCCTGGATGCTCGAGCGGGGCGCCCGTGCCGCCACCTCGTTCGTGCCGATCATCGGCCCGCGCAACACCGCCCAGCTCGAGGACTACCTCGGAGCGCTCGACGTGCGGCTCGCCCCCGAGCAGTACGCACGGCTGACCGAGGTCAGCGCCGTGCCGCTCGGCGTCCCCCACGAGGCGACCGCCCGTGTGCTCGAGCGCGTCCGCGGCGGTGACGCCTCCCTGGTCGTCGAGCCCTCCCGCCCGGTCGCCTGACCTCCCCGGACGGCGTGGCCCCGGTCATGACGGACCGGGGCCGCACCCCGGGGGTCTCCGGTGGACCGGATTCCCCGGCTCCGGGCATGCTGGGGTTCCGCACGTTCCGCACGTTCCGCACCACAGGCGAGCCGGGGCGGCGAGGAGAGGAAGGACGGCGCGGCATGCCCATCATCTCGCGCGGATTCCACGGCCGGCGTCCCACGTCGGGCCACAAACTGCCCCCGGGACAGTACGAGACCTTCGATTTCCCCGTCCTGTCCGCCGGCCCCACCCCGCGGGTCACCCACGACGACTGGGAGCTCACCGTCACCACCGAGGACGGCACCCGCCACCGGTGGAACTGGGCAGAACTCATGGCCCTGCCCGCCGAGACGCCGACCGTCGACCTGCACTGCGTGACGAAATGGTCGAAGTTCGGCACCCACTGGCGGGGCGTGTCGCTGGACGTCCTCCTCGCCGACGTCGAGACCGCCGCCGAGTACGCGCTCGTTCACTCCTATGGCGGCTACACCACCAACCTGCCCCTGGAGGACCTCCTTGACGGGCAGGCATGGATCGTCCACGAGTACGACGGCGACGACCTGACGCCCGAGCACGGCGGTCCCGCCCGGCTGCTCGTCCCGCACCTGTACCTGTGGAAGTCGGCCAAGTGGGTCCGCGGCATCCATCTGCTCCTCGACGACGAACCGGGCTTCTGGGAGAGCGTCGGCTACCACGACTACGGAGACCCATGGCGCGAACAGCGGTACCAAGGCGACTAGGCGACCGCCTGCGCTGGCGGGCCGCCGAACTCGTGGAGCGGCGCCCCGAGGCGACGGCCGCCGCGACGCTGGTGTTCGACGTGCCCGGCTGGCCGGGCCACCTGCCCGGTCAGCACCTCGACGTACGGCTCACCGCGGAGGACGGCTACAGCACCCAGCGCAGCTACTCCCTCGCCTCGGCGGCCGACGGCGACCGGATCGAACTGACCGTCCAGCGCGTCGACGACGGCGAGGTCTCGCCCTACCTGGCCGACGACCTCGCCGTCGGGGACGCGGTCGAGATCCGCGGCCCCGTGGGCGGATGGTTCGTCTGGCGTCCCGAGCAAACCGAACCGGTGCTGCTGGTCGCGGGCGGCTCCGGGCTCGTCCCGCTCATGGCGATGATCCGCGGGCGCGACGCCGCCGGCAGCCGCACGCCGTTCCGGCTGCTGTACTCCGTCCGCACGCCCGGGGACCGGCTGTACGCGGCCGAACTGGACCGCGGCGCCCCCGGGCTCGACACGACCTACGTCTACACACGCGCGGCGCCGGAGGGGTGGGCGCGGCCGGCCGGCCGCCTCGAGGCGCGCGACCTGGCCGAGTGGGGCTGGCCCGCGGAGTTCGAGCCCACCTGCTACGTGTGCGGACCCACCGGTTTCGTCGAGACCGCCGCCGCGCTGCTGGTGGCCCTCGGCCATTCCCCGGACCGGATCCGCACCGAGCGCTTCGGCCCCGGCGGGGGATGACCCCGAGCAGCACCGCACCGGAGAGGAGATCCCGCCCATGTCCGAGCGCTACACCGCCCGTGTGATCGAAGTCACCGGCGAGGGCATCCGCCTCCAGCCGGCGGAGGGCTCCGTCCCGCCCGAGCAGCCCACCGAGGTCAACCTGCTCGGCATGGCCATCGCCCTCGCCCTCGGCGCGGCCGAGTACGAGCACCACCCCGCCCCGCGTGATCCGCGGCTGCAGACCCTCCAGGCGCTGCTGGCGGGTGAGGCCGTCATGCCGTGGCGGGCCCGTGGCGGCGAGCCGGGGACCGTCCCGTACGTCGAGTGCGAGCGGTCCGGCTCCGGGGCCTACGTCTGCGCGCTGCGCCGCCGGCCCGCCGACGACGCCTGAGCGCCGGCTCCGCCCTCGCGCCCGGGTGGTAACGCCGGTCCCAGGATCATCGTGGCCTCCCCGGACTGCGATGGACAGCGCCGTCCGCGCTGTTCCCAAGGATCGACGGGTGGTGGTCCGCCAAGCGGCCGCCACGGTGCCCGCGACCGAGGGAGAGCAGTGCAGATGCATACCACCGTCGCCCCCCAGGACCGCTGGTTCGTGGGTCTGCGGTTCAGTACGTCACGGGGTGCCGTGGGCCGGCACTACTACGTGGTCGGCGACGCCGCCGACGCCGAGGGCGCGGTACGGACCGCGATGCGGCGCGCCGCCGAGGACTACGAGTGCGCGGCGCGGGACAACGCCGCGATCGACGGCGTCGAAGTGCGCCGTCTGCGGTGGAGCCCGCTCGGCTGGGCCTACCTCTGCACGTCGGACACCGACGCCGGCGCCCCCCTGTGCCGCATCCGCGGCGGCGAGGCCGCGGAGGCCTGAGTCCGTCCGGCCGGCGGCGGGGCGGTGCGGCGGGGAGCCTCCGGGCGCCGACCGGGGGCACAGCGCACGGAACCGCCCCGCCTTGCCGCCTCGGACCCCCGGTGGCGCGGCATGCGCCCCGCTGGGTTAACTGGCCTAGTCGAGGGGAGATGAGGTGGACGATGCCTCGTGACCGGCGACAGCGACCCGGGCGCGGACCGTGACCGCCGCCGGCCCGCCGGAGGGAGCGGGCCTCTACGAGGTGGCCCTGTTCGAGCAGGCCAGGACCGGACTCGAGGTCTACGACCTGCGACTGCGCGTCCTGCGGGCCAATCCCGCGGCCCTGGCCGTGCGCGGGCTGCCGGAGGACGCCGTCGTCGGCGCCGCCCTCGCCGACCTGGACTCCGGGATACCGCTCTCGCATGTCATGGCCGAGGTCCTGGAGACCGGATCCGCGGTCTTCGACCGGCCGGTGGACGCCTGCCCGGCCGACGATCCGGGGAACCGTCGCGACTACGCCGTCAACGGCTACCCGCTGCGGGCGGACGGCCGGCCCATCGGCGTCGCGGCGATGATCCGCGACGTCACGGAGGACCTCCGCAAACAGCGGGAACTGGATCTCCTGAACATGGCGCGGGCCGGCATCGGCAGCACACTGGACCCCCTGCGCACCGCGCAGGAACTGGCCGACATCGCGGTCCCCTGCTTCGCGGACGCCGTGGCGGTCGACCTGGTGGAGTCCGTGTTCTCCGGCGACGCGCCCGTGGGCCCGGTCACGGTCCGGCTCCCGATGCGGCGTGCCGCCTTCACGTCCCGCGACGGGCAGTACGGCGCCTTTCCGACCGGCAGTGCCAGTCACTTCGCCTTCCCCACCCCCTACACGCAGGCGCTGGGCGATCTGCGGCCGCGGCTGGTCGAGACGGTCCCGTCGTCCGGCGGATGGCTCGTCCACGACCGGGCGCGGGCCGACTTCATCGCCCGTTCCGGGGCGCGTTCGCTGATCGTGAGCCCGCTGACCGTGCACGGCCTGGTGCTGGGACTGGCCAGTTTCTACCGGGACGGATCCAACCCCAGGCCCTTCGACGAGGAGGACCTGTCGCTGGCGACGCAACTGGCCACCTGCACCGCGGTATGCGTCGACAACGCGCGGCGCTTCATCCGCGAGCACGCGGTCGCGACCGCGCTGCAGCGCAGTCTGCTGCCGCGCACGCCGCCCGAGACGGCGGCGGTGCGCTCCTCGCACTGCTACCTGCCCGGCCGCTACGGCGCCCACTGGTTCGACGTCCTCCCGCTGTCCAGCTGCCGGGTGGGCCTGATCATCGGATACGTCCCCGGGGACGACCTCCAGGCCTCCGCGGCGATGGGCCGGTTGCGGACCGCCGCCTCCACGCTGGCCGCCATGGACCTCCCGCCCGACGAGCTGATGACCCACCTCGACGACGTCGGCCGGCGGCTGGCGGCCGAGCAGGACGCGGACCCGGTGACCCTGCACCAGGCGCGGCCGCCGTTCACCGCCTCGTGCCTGTACCTGACGTACGACCCGGTCACCCATCGCTGCGCGGCGGCCTCCGCCGGCCATGCGAGCCCCCTGCTGACCAGCCCCGAGGGCGTCGTCGGCATGCTGGAGGTGCCGTGCGGGGCACCGCTCGGGCAGGGCGCCCCCTATGATCCGCTCACCACGGAACTGCGGCCCGGGAGCCTGCTGACGCTCTACTCCGACGGCAGTACGTGGCGCCACCCGGCCGAGGCCGCGGAACGGGTCAGCAGATTGCGCGAGGTGGTCGCCGAGGCTTCGCTGGCGCCCGAGCAGGTCTGCGACGAGGTCGCGTACAGGGTGCTGCGCGGCTCGGCGCCGCAGGACGGATCGGCCCTGCTGGTGGCCAGGACCCGTTCCATCGCCCCGGACCGCATGACCAGCTGGACCTTCCCCGCGGAGGCGCTCTCCGTCGGTGAGGCCCGGCGAGCGGCGCGCGGCCGGCTGGCGGAGTGGGGGCTGGAGGACCAGGTCCCGGTCACCGACCTGGTGGTCAGCGAACTCGCCACCAACGTGATCCGCCACGCGACGGGCCCCATCCGCCTGCGGCTGATCCTCGACCGGGGACTGACCGTGGAGGTGCACGACGACGCCGACACGGCCCCCCACCTGCGCCACGCCCGTCTGCAGGACGAGGGAGGGCGCGGTCTGTTCCTCGTCGCCTCCCTCACCCGGCACTGGGGCACGCGGTACGAGGAGCGGGGCAAGACGATCTGGGCCGAGCAGGAGCTGACCGGAGCCTGAGGCCGCGCCGGTCGCGGACTCGGCTCTTCTCCGTCTGCCGCCGTCGGCTTCCCGCCGTCCGTAGGGATGCGGTTCGACCCGCCGGACCCGGCCGCACGGTGGCCGAGAACCTCGCGCGGTCCGCCCCCGCGACGCCCGCGACCCGCGGCTGGCCCCTCGCCCCGGCCGCCCCTCGGCCCCGCCCGCCGTCACCGACGTGCCGCCCTGTGAAGGTGTAACCTTCAAAGGAGAAATGAAGGGTTACCCGGAGGTGAGGGTGCCGACGATGACGGCGGACACGACGGACACGACGGACGAGGACTTCCTGCTGGAGCTGCTCAACACGACCCCGGTCGTCGAGGGCGCCCCGGTCGACGAGCTCGCCGACCCGGAAGCGGGCCGGCGCTGGCTGCGCGCGCACGGCGGCACGGGCAGCGCACCGGAACTGCGGCACCTTTTGGCGGCGCGCGAGGTGCTGCAGGACGTCGTCGGCGGTCGCCGGGAGCCCGACGACCTCCAGAAGCTGCTCACCGGGGTCGCCCGGACCCCGCGGGTCACCGGGCACGGCATCGACTGGGTCCTTCAGGCCCCCGCGGACCGTATGCCGGCCATACGGGCCGTCACGGCCTGGGGCGTGCTCCAGGAGAACCGGCCCGGACGTCTGCGGCCCTGCGCCAACGACGAGTGCCGGCTGTTCCTGCTGGACCGCAGCAAGGCCAACACGGCCCGCTGGTGCTCCATGGCGCTCTGCGGCAACCGGATGAAGGCCCGGCGCCACCACCAGCGCGCCCGGGCCGCCACCACTGGCTGACACGGCGGCGGCGCTGACACGGCGGCGGCCGACTCCAGCAGGTCGACCAGCCAGAACGCCGAGCGCAGGTCGCCGGCGCCGAAACGCAGGTCCTGGTCGTACTTGATGCCGGTCTG
>NZ_JBEZXR010000112.1:0-20289 GCF_040638135.1 Streptomyces sp. NPDC026673
GCCCGAGGAGGGCTACACCCGCGACGGCGGCTGGCCCGAGATGGTGCTCTCCGACCCGGAGACCGCCGGACCCTCAGGCGTCAGGACGTGAGGGCCTCCTCGAGCCGAATCGCGGCCGCGGGGCAGATCTGCGCCGCCCGGCGCACATTGGCGAACTCCGCCTCGCCGGGGTTGGTCTCGAGCAGGATGACGACCCCGTCGTCCTCGCGCTGGTCGAAGACCGCGGGTGCCGCGGCGACACACTGGCCACCGGAGACGCAGACGTCCTCATCGACCGTGATGTGCATGGGATTACCTTTCGGATGACGTGCGGTGTGGGTTGAGCTGTCGTGCGGCCTCGCGTCAGAGCGAGACGGGCAGGCTTTCCAGGGCGTAGACGTTTCCGCCGGTGCTGTACCGGAGTTCCTCCGCGGGCACGGCGGGCTTCAGCCCGGGGAAGCGCTCGAACAGGGCGGGCAGGGCGACCTGGAGTTCCAGGCGGGCCAGGTGCTGGCCGACGCACTGGTGGATCCCGTACCCGAAGGTGACGTGGGCCGAAGGAGCACGCGTCAGGTCGAGGACGTCGGGGTTCTCCACGAACTCCGGGTCGCGGTTGGCCGTCAGCGCCGAGACCAGTACCCGGTCGCCCGCCTTCAGCGGATGTCCGGCGACCGACATGTCCTCGGCCACCGCGCGGGGCATGGTCCCCGAGATGGACAGGTAGCGGAGCAACTCCTCTACGGCGTCCGCCGTCGAGTGCTCCGGGTCCAGCAGAGCGGCCAGTTGATCGGGCTGCTGCATGAGGGCCAGTGCGCTCAGGCCGATCATCGCCGCGGTCGTCTCGTGGCCGGCGACGACGAGGATGCCCAGGATGCCGATGAGTTCCTCGTCCGTGGCCTCACCGTGCTGGCCCGTGACGAGTCGTCCGATCAGGCCGTCGCCGGGGTTCGCCCGGTTGTCGGCCACGAGACCGGCCACGTAGGTGTTCAGCCTCATGAACGCGGCCATCGCCTCGTCACGGGAGAGCGACACATCGGTCACGCCTGCCGAGATCGCGTTGAAGTGCTCGTGGTCGGCCTCCGGAACACCCAGGATGTGGCCGATCACCGAGGACGGCACGGACAGGGCGTAGCTGGTGACCAGGTCCGTCTCCGGACCGGCCGCCGCGATGGCGTCCAGCTTCTCCCGCACCACCCGCTCGATCATCGGACGCATCGCCGCGACCGACTTCGGCATGAAGGTTCCCATGACCAGGCGGCGCAGCCGCTGGTGCTCGGCACCGTTGTACCTCGGGAGGAAACCGGGCTGGGTGCTGGAGATGCCGTCCTCGCCCGCGGGCCCGGGGACGAAACTGTGGTCGACCTTCCGGTCGCCGAAGACCGCGCGGACGTCCTCGTAGCGTGTCACGAGGAGCATGTCCACCTCGCCGTACTCCGCCTCGCTCACCCGGATCTCGGCCGGCCGGCCGCTCTCACGCATCGCGACCAGTCGCGCGGACGGGTCGAACGGGCATCGCGGCTCCCTGTCCGTGACGACGAATCCGCGGCTTTCGCTGACAGTCACAGCGATTCTCCTCAGGGCGAGTTACGAGTGGGTGGTCCACAGGAGGGCCTGCCAGGACCGAGTGCGGGACTCGGGGAGCGACCTGGGGCCAGGCGAGGTCCGGCATCGGCGGGATCTCGGCGGCTCGAATATTTCGATGTTTGCTTGCCGTGTCAAGTAGCCTGTCTGCGCAGCCGCCACAACTGACGGCGGTTTGACCTTTATTGGCGGCGTTGCCGTCCAAGTCGACTTTGAGGAATGGTTGTTCATGCGCATGATGGACGGGGAAGCGCGGGCCGCGTCGCCGCCGTGGGCGGTCGCGCGATGAGCGCGGCGGATGTACTCGTGATCGGGGGCTCGGTCTCCGGGGCGACGACGGTCGAGGCCTTGAGGCAACGCGGCTTCACCGGTGGCATCCGGCTCGTCGGCGACGAACCCCACCTGCCGTACGACCGGCCTCCGCTGTCCAAGAAGGTGCTTTCCGGCGCATGGGCCCCGGAGCGGGTGACGCTCTTCGATGCGCGGCGCCTGGAGGCCCTGGGGGCCGACGTCACGCTGGGGGTGGCGGCGACCCGGCTCCACGCGCGGAACCGGGTGGTCACCCTTGCCGACGGCCGGCTCGTCCCGTACGGGACCCTGGTCATCGCCACGGGCCTGAGGGCGAGGACGCTGCCCTTCGGGCGCGACCTCGCCGGTGTGCACACGCTGAGAACCGTGGAGGACTCCGTACGCCTGAGGGAGGCCCTGCTCCGGGCCGGCACCCTGACGGTCATCGGCGCGGGCGTCCTGGGCTGCGAGATCGCCTCCACGGCGCGGGGCCTGGGTCTCGCCGTGACGCTGGTCGACCCCAATCCGGCGCCGATGTGGCGGCAACTCGGCGCCGAGGTCGGGAAGATGCTCGGGGACCTGCACCGCGATCACGGGGTGGAGGTGCGGGCCGGCACCCGGGTCACCGGGTTCTCCCGGCACGCGAACAGGGTGAACGGCGTACTCCTCGAAGGCGGCGCCACGATCCCCACGGACCTCGTCGTCATGACCATGGGATCCACCCCGGCCACGGACTGGCTCATCGGCAGTGGGCTGGTCCTGGACGACGGCATCGTCTGCGACGAGCGCTGTCGCGCCGGAGACGGAATCTACGCCGTCGGGGACGTCGCCCGCGGGCCCCACGGAGGCGACGGCTCCGGAGGGAGACTGGAGAACCGGACCAACGCCACCGAGCAGGCCGCCTTCGTCGCGGCGGACATCATGGGCGCGAGCGAGCCGTACAGACCGAGGCCCTACTTCTGGACCGACCAGTACGACGTGAAGATCCAGGTGCACGGGACCGTGCCGCCGGACGCCGAACTCACGCTCCTCGAAGGCGACCTCGCCTCCCGCAGGTTCATCATGCTGGCGGCACGCGGCGGCACCCCCGTCGGCCTCGTGGGGTGGAACAGCGCGAAGAGGATCAACGCCGCACGCCACACGTACCTGTGATCGGCACCGCAGCGGCGTAGCAGGGGAGGCGCCCGGTGCGATCTCGCGGCAGGGTGGCAGGGGCGGGCCGACGATTGGTGACGGTGCGTCAGTCTTGTGGTCGTCATGGATCTGGCGCGGCGTCACCTGTTCGCCGGAAGGCCCCGCTTGCTTGTCGTGAAGGCCAAGGCACGCCTGTGACCTGTGGCGACGCGCGGTGCCGGCGCGCGCGCTGGGCTGTGCGGGTGGGGTGCGGCGTCGTCCTCGAGTGGCGCGGGGAGCGGGCCGCTGTTTGGCTCCGCCTGGAGCGGCCCGCCACCGGGGCCGCTGCTCTCCCACCGTTTCGACTCGGAGGCTGCCTCATGCCCACAACACGCGTTCTTGGCGGTGTCGCCACGGCCGCGGCCATCATCGGTCTCACTGTGCCCACGGCTTCGGCCACCGACGTCGCCGATGCGTGGGTGACGCCCTACTACGCCCTCCCCGGAATGCGGCTGACCGTCACCACCACGGCCTGCGGCCGTGACGCCTCCTACTCCAAAGGCCAGTCGGAGGCCGGCGGCCAGGTCAATCTGCTGCCCGTGGGGAGGCGCAGCGGTCTGCTGGCCGGCAGTTTCCGGGTGCCGGAGAACACCCGGCCGGGCTGGTACACGGTCACGCTCCGTTGCCCGCCGCGCACCCAGGCCACGACCTCCTTCCGGGTGGTGCGCCTCCCCAGGGGCGGGTTCTCCCGTTCGGGCTGCGGCGACTTCATCCGACCGGATCGGCACTTCGCCCGCCGGTGACGCCCGGCGCCCCACCCCGAGGCGGCCGGGAGGATGCGGAGCCGGCAGTGCCGGTGAGGCCCTGCCGGCCGACGGGGTCGGCGACGACCGTGGAGCAGTCGTCGCCGCTGACGCCGGCCGGCACGGCACCGGGATCGCCGGTGCGGTACCGGCCGGCCCTGGTGGTGGAGGTGACCGTGGCGGCCGACGATCCGCCACACCCGGCACCGGAGGAACAGACGGCCCCGCCTGCCTCGCCCGCGGCGGGGTCGTCCGTACCGTCGCCACCGTCACAGTCGCCGACACCGCCGGATCGCCGCCCCGAGCGACGCCGGGATCGGTCTCGTCCTCCGCGGCACGCGGCAGGGGGCAGTCCGGGACGCCGCTCGGCCGACCTTTTTCACGCTTCCGGGTGGCGATCGGCGTCCGGACGGAAGAGTGTGGAGGGGAGAGAGGGGGCGCGCGGCCCGCGAGGCGGCGCCGACGGCGGTGGCGGCGCGTGAACGAGGAGACGGACATGCGAGAGAACGAGATGGGTGACGAGGTCTACCAGCCGGACGGGTCAGAGGTGCAGGACGACGCCGGGCTGCTGGAGCCCGAGGACACCCTGGACTACCACGGTGTCGACCAGATACTCGACGAGGGCTACTCACCGCCGGAGCGGCCCTGGGCGGTGAACAAGGCGGCCACCACCGCGGCGGGCCGCCTTCGGGGCGAGACGC
The DNA here is from genome assembly GCF_040638135.1 of Streptomyces sp. NPDC026673. Classification (NCBI taxonomy): domain Bacteria; kingdom Bacillati; phylum Actinomycetota; class Actinomycetes; order Kitasatosporales; family Streptomycetaceae; genus Streptomyces; species Streptomyces sp. NPDC026673. The sequence goes on from NZ_JBEZXR010000112.1 coordinate 4,466, forward strand.
TCGACGAACGCCTGGCCGAGGAGCTCCCGGACCCGCCGATCCCCGACGGGGACGGTATCGGGGACGCCTGGGACACCGACGGGGAGCTGATCGACAGCGAGGTCGGCGGACCGCGGGCCGGCCGGCTGGTCGCCCCGGACGAGGGGGCGCACTACGAGACCGAGGGCATGGTCGCCCACGACATCGGCATCGACGGGGCCGCCGCCTCCGCCGAGGAGGCCGCGATGCATCTCGTTCCGGAGTCCGAGGAGTACTGACCGCGCTCGCGCGGGTCAGGGAACCGGGGTACCGCCGTCCGGCGTGCAGCGACCGCCGGCCCCGGAGGCGGGTTCCGTCCCGCTCTGCAGGGGAGGGGCACCGATGGCGCAGTAGTGCTTGCACGCGGGCGCCGGCTTCGCCGGTTCCTCGGGGGTCTCCTGGAGCACGTCCGAGCGGATCCCGATCCACGCCAGCAGCGATCCGGCCGCCAGCAGCCCGGCGCAGATGACGACGGCGACGCGGAAGCCGTGGGTGAACGCCGCCGGGTCCTCGTAGTCGTCGCCGGAGAGACCGGCCATCAGCGGCAGCGCGGCCACCGCGAGCAGGCCCGCCGCGCGCGCCACGGCGTTGTTCACGCCGGACGCGGTGCCCGCCAGCCGTACTTCGGCGGCGCCGAGGACGGTGGCGGTCAGTGGAGCGACCGTCGTGGCCAGGCCGAGGGCGAAGACGGCCACCGCGGGCAGGACATCCGCCACATAGGACGCGTCCGCACCGATCCGCAGCATCAGCAGCAGTCCCACGGCGGAGATCGCCGGGCCCACCGTCATGGGGATGCGCGGGCCGATGCGCTCGGCGAGCCGGCCCGCCCGCTCGGACAGCGCCAGCATGATGACGGTGACGGGCAGCAGCGCCGTGCCGGAGGCCAGCGCGGAGTACCCGGCCGCGGTCTGCAGCTCCAGCACCAGGAAGAAGAACACACCGCCGAGCGCCGCGTAGACCGCGAAGGTGACCAGGTTCGCGGCGGTGAACTGGCGGTTCGCGAAGAGCCGCGGCGGCAGCATGGGATGCGGGCTGCGCCGCTCGGTCACGACGAACCCGGCCAGCGCGGCCAGTCCGGCCACGCCGGAGACCGTGACGGCCGCGATGTCCGGGTGGGCTCCCCCGGCCGCGATCAGGGCGTAGGTGATCCCGGCGAGGCCGACGGCGCCCAGGACGGCGCCCGCGACGTCGAAGCCGCCGGTCACCTCCTCGTCCCGGCTCTCCGGGACGTGCCGCGCGGCGACGGCGACGACCAGGGCGGCCAGCGGGAGGTTGATGAAGAACACCCAGCGCCAGCTGACGGCGTCGACGAGCCAGCCCCCGAGCAGCGGGCCGAGCGCTCCCGCGATGCCGCCCAGGCCCGACCAGACGCCGATCGCGCGGGCCCGGTCCCGGGACGCGAAGGACGCCTGGATCAGGGCCAGCGACCCGGGGGTCAGCAGCGCCCCGCCGACGCCCTGCAGCGCCCGCGCGGCGATCAGCACCTCGATGCTGGGAGCGACGCCGCAGAGCAGGGAGGCCAGCGCGAACCACACCGTGCCGATCATGAAGACCTTGCGGCGCCCGAAGCGGTCGCCGAGCGAGCCGCCGAGCAGGATCAGTGCGGCGAGGGTCAGGGTGTAGGCGTTGATCGTCCACTGGAGGCCGGCGAGCGTGGCGCCGAGCTCCTTGCCGATCGTCGGGAGGGCGACGTTCACGACGGTGCCGTCGAGCAGGGTCATCCCCGAGCCCAGGACGACCGCCGCGAGGACCCACCGTCCGGTCGACTCGCCCAGCGTCAGCGTCCCGGCCCGGTCCGTCGTGCTCGCGGCTTCCGTCATCGCAGCCTCCGGCATCCCCCGCCGTGCTCGCGGGTCCTCACCGAATCTACTCCGGGGGCCGCGGTACCGCGTGGCGGTGGAGCGGGGCCGGAGGCTAGGTTGGCGCTTCGTCACCGATCACCGCGAGCCGGGGGAAGCATGCGCAAGCTGACGTATTTCGTGGCGTCCACGATCGACGGATTCGTCGCCGGGCCGGGAGGTGAGTACGACTTCCTGGCCGCCGAGGGGGATCACATGGAGACGGTCGTCGCGGAGTACCCGGAGACCCTGCCGGTGCATGCCCGCGGACCGCTGGGCATCGCCGACGCGCCGAACCGGCGGTTCGACACGGTGCTGATGGGCCGGGCCACCTACGAGGTGGGGCTGCCGTACGGGATGACCAGCCCCTACCCGCACCTGCGGCAGTACGTGGTGTCCGGGAGCATGACCGCGAGCCCTGACCCCGCCGTGGAACTGGTCTCCGACGACCCGCTCGGCTTCGTCCGGCAGCTGAAGCGGCGCGACGGGGCGGGCATCTGGCTGTGCGGGGGCGGCCGGCTGGCCGCCTCGCTGCGCCCGGAGATCGACGAGCTGGTCGTCAAGCTCAACCCCGTGGTCGCGGGCGCCGGTGTTCCGCTCTTCGCGGGCGGCTTCGCCCCTCAGGCGTACGACGTGGCCGAGGCACGGACGTACAAGAGCGGCGTGCTGATGGTGAGATACGCCCGCCGGGAAGGCTGAGGACGTACCGGGGGTACCGGGGCGCGGGAATCCTGCGTCCCGGGCAGCGTTGAAGCAGGGGTGACCGCACTCCCGCCGCCCCGCATCCCGTTCTCCATCCTCGACCGCTCCCCCGTACGCCAGGGCGCGGAGCCCGCGCAGGCGCTGCGCGACACGGTGTGGGTGGCACGCGAGGCCGAGGAGCTCGGTTACCACCGCTTCTGGGTCTCGGAGCACCACGGGGTGCCCGGCGTGGCGGGTTCCTCGCCCACGGTGCTGGCCGCCGCGGTCGCCGCTGCGACGTCCCGGATCCGGGTGGGCACGGGCGGTGTGATGCTGCCCAACCACCGGCCGCTGGTGGTGGCGGAGCAGTTCGGGGTCCTGGAGTCGCTCTTCCCCGGACGGATCGACATGGGCCTGGGCCGCTCGGTGGGGTTCACGGACGGAGTGCGCCGGGCGCTGGGGCGGGACGCCCGCGCCGCCGACGACTTCGAGGATCTGCTGAGGGAGCTGCTCGGCTACTTCACCGGCCGGGCGGAGGCCGCGGCGGTACACGCGCGGCCGCCCGAGGGCATGCGCGTCCCGGCGTTCGTGCTCGCCACGGGCGCGGGGGCGGCCACGGCGGCGGCCTTCGGACTGCCCCTGGTGATCGCGGCGGTACGCGGCGAGGAGCGCATGCGGGAGGCGATCGAGGGCTACCGGGCGGCGTTCCGGCCCTCGGCGTGGGCGCCGCGGCCGTACGTCGTGGTGTCGGCACCCGTGTCGGTGGCGGAGACGACGGAGGCGGCCCGGCGGCTGCTCGTCTCGGAGGCCTGGTCGCTGGCGCACTCCCGTACGCACGGCGAGTTCCCGCCGCTGGCGCCGCCGGACGAGGTCCTGTCGGCGCCGATGACGGCGCGCGAGCGCGATCTGTTCGAGGGCACCCTGGCGGGCGGGGTGCACGGCACCGAGGACGAGGTCGCGGCCGCGCTGTCGGGCCTGATCGGCCGCACCGGGGCGGACGAGGTGCTGGTCACCACGGCCGGCTGGGACCGGTCGGCGCTGCTGGACTCCCACCGTCGTCTGGCCCGGCTCGCGGGCCTGACCACGCGGGCCGTGGCGGCGCGCTGAACGAGGACGCCGGGCCCTGCGCCCTGATGGCCTCCGCCGTCGACGGCGCTTGGTTCGCCTGCCCTCAACCGAGCTGCTTCGCAACGGTCCCGGCGCCCGAAGCCCCGAACTCCGCTATGCCGGGCGGGCGTTGCCGTCGTTCACCGGAGGGAACCGCTCAACCCGCTCCGGTGCGGGGGCAGCCGGTCGGCCGCCGAGCCACACGGAGGGCGTCTTTGAGGCCGGCATGGGGCCGCCCGGGGCCCGCGGATCGGCCGGGTCCCGGATCGGATGCGGGATCGTCGGGGACGGCACTCACGGCTCGACGGTGCCGGAGACGGCCTGCGGGCCTACCCGCGGGCCGGGCGCGTCACGCGGCAGGGCCGTCGTACACGTCGTCGTTGCGGCCCTCGGCGAACTCCCACCAGGACAGCGGCAGCCAGTCGCCGCCCACGAAGGCGTCGACGGACGAGCCCCGCCCGCTGATGGCCACGCGCGTGCCGACCGGGTACACCGTGCCGGACAGGCCGGGCACGGGGACGAGCAGCGTTCCTGAGCGCTGGGCCATTTTTCCCGCCTTTCTTCGCGGTCAATCAGAAATCACCATATTCACGTGAAGAATAGCTGGGTTGTCTCGTACTGCCCAAGGAGGCAGCATGAGAAATAGGTCACGTAAGCCACGAATCCGACACCAATCGGAGGTGTCACGTGAAGGCAGTCGTCTACAAGGGACCGTTCGAAGTAGCCGTCGAGGAGGTCGAGAATCCTCGCCTCCACCACCCCAACGACGTGATCGTCAGGGTGACGTCCACCGCGATCTGCGGCTCCGACCTGCACATGTACGAGGGCCGGACGGCCGCCGAACCCGGCATCGTCTTCGGCCACGAGAACCTGGGCATCATCGACCAGGTCGGCGAGGGTGTCACCACCCTCAAGCAGGGCGACCGCGTGGTCATGCCCTTCAATGTCGCCTGCGGATTCTGCAAGAACTGCTCGGCGGGATTCACCGGCTTCTGCCTCACGGTCAATCCGGGGTTCGCCGGAGGCGCGTACGGCTATGTGGCCATGGGCCCCTGGCCGGGCGGCCAGGCGGAATACGTGCGCGTACCGTACGCGGACTTCAACTGCCTGAAACTGCCGGAGGGCACGGCCAACGAGACCGACTTCGTGCTCCTGGCCGACATCTTCCCGACCGGCTACCACGGCTGCGAGCTCGCCCAGGTCTCCCCCGGCGACAGCGTCTCGGTGTACGGCGGCGGCCCTGTCGGGCTGATGGCCGCCTACTCCGCCATGCTGCGCGGCGCGGCCAAGGTGTTCGTCGTGGACCGCGTGCCGGAGCGGCTGCAGAAGGCGGAGGAGATCGGTGCGATCCCGATCGACTTCACCAAGGGCAGCCCGGTGGAGCAGATCAAGGAGCACATGAACGGCGAGGGCACCGACAAGGGCATCGACGCGGTCGGCTACCAGGCCCAGGCCGGTGGTGCGGGCCGCGAGGAGCCCGCGGCGGTGCTGAACTCCCTCATCGACACCGTGCGCGCGACCGGGGCGCTCGGCATTCCCGGGCTCTACGTGCCGTCCGACCCCGGAGGCCCGGACGAGCAGGCCAAGAGCGGCCGGCTGCTGGTCGCCATCGGCCGGCTCTTCGAGAAGGGCCTGCGGCTGGGCACCGGGCAGTGCAACGTGAAGCGCTACAACCGGCAGCTTCGGGACATGATCATCGAGGGTCGCGCCCGCCCGAGCTTCGTGGTCTCCCACGAGCTTCCCCTGACGGACGCCCCCTCGGCGTACGACAAGTTCGACAAGCGGATCGAGGGCTACACCAAGGTCGTCCTGCACCCCGGCGAGGGCTGATCCGCCACTCCACCGGCCCTCCGGCCATCGGCCGGGGGGCTGCGGGCTGCGGGCTGCGGAGAGGGGGGTAGGGCGGTACCGGTGGATGGGTTGGCTGTCCCGCCGTCTCGCTCCCTTCGGTCGCAAAGATGCGGGCTGCGGAGGGGAGGGTGGCGGGCGTCGGGCCGTCGCCGCTGTGCGGGTCGGTTCGCGGCCGGGGTTCAGGCGCCGGAGCGGGGTCCCACTCCGGTGGCGGAGGTCTCGTTTCCGTCCGCGCGTATAGATGGCTGGTTGCCACGCCCACCCTCCATGGGTGGCGCGCCCGCCGTAACCGGCGTCTGCGGGTAATTCCCCGACAGGTGGCGGGCTCGGAGGGTGGTCTGCCGAGATCGGGCTCTGTTCCGCCGACATAGTCGGCGAAAGCGGGCCCGATGTCCCCCGGTGCAAAGATCGGGCTCTGATCCGCCGAACATATCGGCGAAAGCGAGCCCGATCTTCCCTGGCCCCCTCGACAGCACCTCGAATCAGCCGCAGACGCCGGTCACGGCGCGCGCCCACCACCGGCAGTAGGCGTGGAAGCGGCCATCTATACGCGCGGACGGCAACGAGACCCCAACCGCCGGAAAGGCACCCCGCTCCGGCGCCTGAACCCCAGCCGACCACCCACCCGCACACCGCCACGAGGGCCCCGCCCCCACCCTCCCCTCCGCAGCCAGCCGCTGTGCGACCGAAGGGAGCGAGACGGCGCGGCAGCCGAAGAGCCCACCGGCATCACCGGACTCGGCCGCCCCGCGCCGAGTGGCTAGCAGCGGCCCTCCGGGCCCTGGGGGTCGTACGGCCCGGACGGGCTGGCCTCCAGGGTGTAGGTGTACAGGTCGAACTCCACCAGCCCGTCCGCACCGGTGGTGACCCGTGGCGGACGGGTTCCGGGATACCGGGAGGCGATGACGTCGGCGACCCTGTGGGCGGTCGCCGCGTCGGCCGCGGCGATGCGCACGTAGGCCACTCCCGGCTCGTACAGCGGTCCGAGCTGTTCGGTCATGCTGCTGCTCCCCTTGTCCCGTCCGTCCGGCGGATAACCGCTGGAGACAGCCCGTCGGTCGTCGCGGTTGCCCGCGCGGGCCGTGTTCACTCGAAGTGGTCATGCAGGGGGCTCAGGAGAGCAGGAAGTCGGCCTGCCCGTCCTTGGCGCCCTGGATGAACATCCTGATCTCGTGGTCCGTGTAGATGAGGGCCGGCCCGTCGGGGTCGGTGGACTGCCGCAGCGCGACTCTGCCGTCGGCCAATTTCATGGCTTCCACGCAACTTCCCCCGTTGCCGCCGCTCCACGGCTTGTGCCATCCCTCGGTGCCGAGGTCGAGGGCGCGCATGCCGTTGTATATGCGGTCGTCCATGTGTGTCAGATCTCCTTGCGGATGCCATCGAGGATGGCTGCGGTGCTGTGTGCGGGCGCGGCTTGCGCGCACATCCGGTCCAGTGCCTCGAGGAAGGTCGAGACGTCGTCGAGGTCGTCCAGGTAGGCGGCGCCCACCAGGCTCTCGGTGAACACGACGTCCGGCAGTTCGTGGATCTGGAACCGGAAGATGTGGAAAGGCCCGTACATCGCCGGATGCGGCCCGGCGTCGAAGGGCATGATCTGCAGTCGCACCTGCGGCATCACGCACGCCTCGGCCAGCCGGTCCAACTGGGCGCGCATGACCGCGGCGTTGCCGATGGGACGGCGCAGCACCGTCTCGTCCATCACCACCCACAGCAGCGGGGCGTCCGGCCGGGCGATCAGCGCCTGCCGCTCCAACCGCAGCGCCACCAGGCGATCGAGCTCGTCCGGGGAGGCCCCCGGCAGGCCAGCCCGCAGCACGGCGCGCGCGTACTCCTCGGTCTGCAGCAGGCCGGGGACGTAGTGCGGCTCGTAGGCGCGGATGATGGCCGCCTCGCCCTCGAGGCTGACGAAGGCGCTGAACCAGGACGGCAGCACATCGCGGTAACGGTGCCACCAGCCGGGGCGGTTGCCCTGCCGGGCGAGGTCGATGAAGGTCGCCGTCTCGGCGGCGTCGACCCCGTACAGGGCCAGCAGCTTCTCGACGTAGGGGATGCGCAGGCCGACCTCGGCCTTCTCCATCCGGCGCACCGTGGCATGGGTGACGTCGAGTGCCCGCGCGGCCTGCTCGTACGAGTAGCCGGCCCTCTCACGCAGATCGTGGAGGCGTTTGCCGAGGATGACGCGGAGAACGGTCGGCGCCCCGCCCGCCCTCGCCTCACCCACGATGCATCTCCCGCATGGCAGCAGTGTGCCATGTCAGGAATGGAACAGACACCCTGCACTGGCGATTGTGCAATTTGCAGAATGGCCCTTGCCTTCTGTGTAACCAGTGGCCATAGTTGCCTGTGTGCTCCATGCCATCAGCGCCCGGGACACCTTCCGGCTCCGACTGCCGGCGCAGGCCTCTTCGGTCGGCGTCGCACGCCGACAGGTGCGCTCCGCGCTGAGCAGGTGGGACCTGGCGGAACTGGCTGACGACGCCGGTCTCGTGGTGAGCGAACTCTTCACCAACGCCGTGCTGCACAGCGGCAGCGAGTATGTCGCCTGCCTGCTCTGGACGGCGGGCGGGAAGCTGCACGTGGAGATCGTCGACGAGGGCCGCGGCGCCGAGGGTCCGCTGGCGCGCACCGCCGCCGACGGCGACGAGAACGGCCGCGGACTCGCCCTCGTAGCCCATTTGGCCGAAGGCTGGGGAGTGCGGCCGCCGGCGTACGGCACCGGCCGCGCCGTGTGGGCCACGCTCTCCTGCGCCCGTCCCGGGGCGGTCCGGCGCAGCGGCTGAACGCCCGCCGGCACGAGGCCGGCATCCGCGGGAAGAGTGGCCGTCGGTGGGGCGCGCCGTATTGGGATGGTGGCGCCCCGCGTCCGGGCTTAGGCTTGCCCCGACGGAAAGGCCCTCGGGGGAGCACCAACACCCCCTGCCTCCGCCCCGGGAGGAACCGCCCACCGCGGTCCCCGCCCGGTTCCGCACCGGCGCCACCGCGTCCGCTCAGCCATCAAGCCCGACCGGGCGGTCGGCGTCCGGCAGCGGCCGGGCCGGCGTCCGGCTCACCCGACACGAAGGAGTGCGCGGTGACACCCGAGAAGTCAAAGCGGAACCAGCTCGACAAGGAGCCCGACGATCAGCCCTCGCAGCAGCGCGAGGTGCGCAACCTGGACGTCTGGGCCAGGTCCGCGCCGATCCGACTGGCCGGCTACGAGGACGATCTGAACGAGCCGCACATCCTGCGCAGCATCGACTGACCCTCGCGCACGGCCGGTTCACGGGCCGTACGGGCAGCGAAGCCCGTGCGGCCCACACCGTGTCCGGGGCTCCGCGCCCCGGTCAGCCCACCGCGCCGGCCGGACGGCCGTGCGGTGGCGCGATGGCGTACAGGTCGAGGACGGGCGGCGGTGCGGCGCGGCCCGGTCCCCCCGCACGCACCCACGCGACGATGTCGTCGACGGCGCCCGGATCGTTGACCAGGCCCAGCCAGACCGGCCTCGCTCCCGCCGCGCGTCCCTCCGGTGAGGGCTGCACGACGACCACGTCGGCCTGCTCGCACACGTCGAGGCACCTGGTGACCCTCACCCGGCAGACCCCGGCCAGTTCCCGCCGGAGCCGGTCGAGTTGGGCGTCGTGGTCGACGCCGGGGACCTTGTCCGTACCGCAGCAGCAGTCGCGGCAGACGCTCACCGTGCAGACGCCCGGCCGCGGCGCGGCGCCGCTCACGCGAGGGTGATCCGCACGCCAACGGTGCCCGCACGGCCGCGGCGCAGCCGGCTGCCGAACAGCGTGAGCCGGCCGAGCAGTCCGTACTTGCGGGCGACCAGCGAGCGGTAGCGCTCGGTCTCCTCCGGGCCGAGGATCTCGGCACGCGCGGGCACCTGGTCTCCCGTGGGGTTGCCGCGTACATCGCACGGCCCGACCAGTACGTCGGCGCGGTTGCGGATCCGCTTGACCTTGCCGGAGTCCGCCGCCGTCCACGCCCCGAGGGCCTCACCGTCACGGACCACCCAGACCGGGGTCGGGACGGTGCGGCCGTCCCGCCGATAGGTGGTCACCAGTAGGTACTTGCCCGCCGCGAGCCGGGCCGACGCGCTGTCCTCGATCATGGACCAAGGCTACGCGGGAACGGCCTCCGCGGCGGGCGCGGGAAGCGTTTTGCCGAGGCACACGCTGAGCGGACTGTCTCTGTAATGCCCGAACTTGGTCACCGGCGTGTAGCCGCAGGAGGTGTAGAGGGCGATCGCCTCCGGCTGCATCTGCCCGGTCTCCAGCACCATCCGGGTGCGGCCCGCGGCCGCGGCGCCGGCCTCCAACGCGGCGAGCATCCGGCGCGCGAAGCCCCGGCCCCGGGCCTGCGGCACCACGTACATCCGCTTGACCTCCGCGTCGCCGTCCTCGAAGCCCTCGGGGGACGCGTCCTGGCCGCGCCAGCCGCCGGTCGCGACCGGGGCGCCTTCGAGGTAGCCGATCATGAACTCGCCGTGCGGTGCGTCGAAGTGGTCGGCGTCCATGGCGGTCTCGTCGGGCCCGCCGTACCGCACGACGTACTCCTGCTGCACCTGCTCGGTCAGCCGCACGGCGTCGGAGTGGTCATAACGCGTCTTCCGGATCTCCACCGGCACATCGTACGGGTGTGCGGGAGTACGCCCCGGTCCGGGCACCCTCCGGCGGGCCGGTATCGTCCCCGTCATGCTGACCGTGACCACCGTGAACGTGAACGGGCTGCGCGCCGCGGCCAAGAAGGGCTTCCTCCCCTGGCTGGAGGCGACCGCGGCCGACGTGGTGTGCCTGCAGGAGGTCCGCGCCGAGGCCGCCCAGCTGCCCGAGGAGGTCCGCGCGCCCGAGGGCTGGCACGTCGTCCACGCCCCGGCGGCCGCGAAGGGCCGGGCCGGGGTCTCCCTCTACTCGCGGCAGGAGCCGGTCGCGACCCGGATCGGCTTCGGTTCCGAGGAGTTCGACGCCTCCGGCCGCTATGTGGAGATCGACCTGCCCGGCGTCACGGTCGCCAGCCTCTACCTCCCCTCCGGCGAGGTCGGGACGGAGCGGCAGGAGGAGAAGGAGCGCTTCATGGCCGCCTTCCTCGAGCACATGGTCAAGCTCCGCGAGAAGGCTGCCGCCGCCGGCCGGGAGGTGCTGATCTGCGGCGACTGGAACATCGCGCACACCGAGCGCGACCTGCGGAACTGGCGGGCCAACCAGAAGAACGCCGGCTTCCTCCCCGAGGAGCGGGCGTGGCTGTCCCGCGTCTACGACGAGGCCGGCTACACCGACGTCGTGCGCCACCTCACCCCCGAGGGCGACGGCCCCTACACCTGGTGGTCCTACCGCGGCCGCGCCTTCGACAACGACAGCGGCTGGCGCATCGACCTCCACGTCGCCACCCGCGGGCTCGCGGCCCGGGCCGCGCACACCCGCGTCGAGCGCGCGGACACGCATCCGGAGCGCTGGTCCGACCACGCCCCGGTGACGGTCGCCTACGATCTCGGCTAGTCGATCACCGGGGGGACGATGGGGCGGCACTGGCCACGGGACGTCGAGCGTACGGACCGGCCGGGCTTCGCCCTGGTCCGGTCCGGGGACGGCCTGCTCTGGGGCGTGTGCGCGCAGGTGTCGGGGCTGCTCGTGGACCCGTATCGGCGGCCGCACCAGCTCCTGGGGTGCGAACCGTCCGGACCGCTGCTCGACCTCCTGAACGGACCCGGCGCCGGCGCCCTCGGTGACCTCGGTGACCTCTGGTTGGCGCCCCGGGGCTGCGGGCGGCATGCCGTGCCGGATCCGTTCGACGATCCGCACGCGCCGTGGCGGCTGGAGGACGCGCGGGTCACGGGTCACCGCCGCAGACCCGGTGAGCCCGGCACGTGGGACGTGTTCCTGGACGCCGCGGACGGCTGGCCCGAGCCGCCGGGCGATCCGTGTCTCGCGGCGGGGCTGCTGGTGCACGACGGACACCGGGTCCTCGGCGTCTGCCGCGACGCCTCCGATGTCGTCCCGGCAGACGCCGAACCGTCCCGGCCGCCGTTGCGGCTCCTCGGCTGCGCGCCCGGAGCGGAGCTGCGGGCTGCCCTCGGCACCGGGACTCGCCGGTCGCTGGCCCTGGGCGAGGCCGTGCTGGAGGTCCTGGGCGCCGGGGGCCAGGAGGTCCTGAGCCGGAACGTGACGGGCGAGGTCGCCGGGTGGCGGCCTTCGGCGCTCGGTTCCGGGCTCGTGGACATCGACCTCACGGAGGGCCCACGGGAGCCCTTCCCCGCCCACGCCCGGGCCCTGTGGGACCGGTGGCTCGCCGGGCCCCCGGCGGAGTCCGGCCTCTGGGCCGGGTACACCACCCGCGAGCGGCGGCTGTGGCTGGACCTCGTACGCGAGCGCGGTTGCGCGGGCGGGCCTCGTACGGACCGGCCCGCCGGGTTGGTGTACGAGGCGGACGGCCGGCACATGACCGACGAGCCCGGGCTCTACCTCGCGCTGGGTGAGGCGATGAACGGGCCCGGCGGCTACGTCGGCTGCAACGCGGACGCCCTGGCCGACTGCCTCCGCGGGGGCTTCGGGGTCGGCACCCCGTGCACCGTGGTGTGGCGGGATTCCTCCGTGGCCCGGCGGGCGCTGGGCGCGACGCTGAACGCCTCCGGGGAGCCGGACAGCCGCTTCGGCGTGGTCCTGGAGGTACTGGCCGCAGGCGGTGTGGAGGTCGTCCTCCGCTGAGAGCGACGGCGACACCTGGTGCCGCCATACGGGACCGCCGGAGGGCGCCGTCGCCGTATCGTCTAGTCAGCTGCTGTTTCCCGGAGGAGTACCCATGGCGCCGCCCGTCGTCCGCTCGCTGCGCGAGCAGATCCGCGAGTTCATCGTGGACGGCATCGTCAGCGGGCGGTGGAAGCCCGGAGAGCGGATCGTGGAACGCGGCATCGCCACGGAGCTGGAGGTCAGCCAGACGCCGGTGCGGGAGGCGCTGCGAGAGCTGGAGGTCATGCGGCTCATCGAGTCCGCGCCGAACAAGGGCGTCCGGGTGCGCCGGCTGACCGTCGCGGACCTGGAGGAGATCTACCCGGTGCGGGCCGGCCTGGAGCAGATCGCCGCCGAGCTGGCGGCGCCCCGGCTGCGGGAGGACCTCTCCGCGCTGGAGGCCGAGGTCGCGCTGCTGCAGAAGGCGGACGCGGAGGGCGACGCGCAGGCCCAGGTGCGGCACACCGTGGCGTTCCACCGCGAGCTGGTGAGGGCGTCGGGCAACAGCGTGCTGCTGCACACCTGGGAGTCGCTGGGCATCGAGCTCTGGACGGCGCTGTCGATCCGCTGGCTGGGCACCCGTCAGCGGTTGTACGCCGAGGAGCACCAGGCGGTCGTGGAGGCCTTCCGCCGCAACGACCCGCGGGTGGGCGAGCTGGTCAAGGAGCATGTGCTGGGCTGCGCGCCGCAGCGCGGCTGACGCCGCCCCGGATTGTCGAACCTCCCATTTGTGACCCTCGTCACAAGGTATTTGATCGATCATCGATCAGTCTTACTCTGTGAGACACGGGGACACCCCTGCCCGCACGGAACCAACTGGGAGGCGTGCACCATGACCGACGCCACGCTGAGCGCACTCGATCACCTGCCGGACCCGGACCCGGAGGAGACCGGCGAATGGGCCGCCTCGCTCGACGCGGTCACCCGCGCCGCCGGCCCTGATCGCGCGGCGTACCTGATGCGCCGCACCTTCGACCACGCGCAGGCGTCCGGTCTCGCGGTGCCGTCTCTGCTGGAGACCGAGCACATCAACACCATCCCGACCGCCGCGGAGCCCGAGCTCCCCGGCGACGCGGAGATGGAGCGGCGCATCGCCGGCTGGAACCGCTGGAACGCCGCCGCCATGGTGACCCGCGGCAGCCGCTACGGCCTGGGCGGCCACATCGCCACCTTCGCCTCCGCGGCCTGGCTGTACGAGACCGGCTTCAACCACTTCTTCCGCGGCAAGGAGGGCGACGGCTCCGGCGACCAGCTCTACGTCCAGGGCCACGCCTCCCCCGGCGTCTACGCCCGCGCGTTCCTCGACGGCCGGCTGACCGAGGCGCACCTGGACAACTTCCGCCAGGAGGCGGGCGGTGACGGCCTGCCGTCCTACCCGCACCCGCGCCGGCTGCCCTGGCTGTGGGAGTTCCCGACCGTGTCGATGGGCCTCGGCCCGCTCGCCGCGATCCAGCAGGCGCGCTTCAACCGGTACCTGACGCACCGCGGCATCAAGGACACCTCCGGCTCCCACGTGTGGGCCTTCCTCGGCGACGGCGAGATGGACGAGCCGGAGTCGACCGCCGCCCTCGGCCTCGCCGGCCGCGAGGGGCTGGACAACCTCACCTTCGTGGTCAACTGCAACCTGCAGCGCCTCGACGGGCCGGTACGCGCCAACTTCAAGATCGTCCAGGAGCTGGAGGCGAAGTTCCGCGCCGCGGGCTGGAACGTCGTCAAGGCGCTGTGGGGCTCCGCCTGGGACGAGCTGTTCGCCCTCGACACCACCGGCGCGCTCGTACGCCGGCTGCGCGAGGTCCCCGACGGCCAGTTCCAGACCTACGCGACGCGCGACGCGGCCTACATCCGCGAGCACTTCTTCGGCGCCGACCCGGCACTGGCGGAGATGGCGAAGCTGCTGACCGACGCCAAGATCACCGAGTGCTTCCACACCTCCCGCGCCGGCCACGAACCGCGCAAGGTGTACGCCGCCTACCGTGCGGCCGTCACGCACAAGGGCGCGCCGACCGTGATCCTCGCGCAGACCGTCAAGGGCTGGACGCTGGGCGCCGGTTTCGAGTCGCGCAACGCCAACCACCAGATGAAGAAGCTCACGCTCCCCGAGTTCCGCGCCATGCGCGACCTGCTGGAGCTGCCCATCCCGGACAGCGCCCTGTCCGGAGACCTGGTGCCGTACGTCCACCCGGGCGCCGACTCCCCCGAGGTGCGCTACCTCCAGGAGCGCCGCGCCGAGCTCGGCGGCCCCGCCCCGGCCCGCCGGGTGCACCCGGTGGCGCTGCCCGAGCCCTCCGCCAAGCCCTTCGAGGCGCTGGCCAAGGGCTCCGGCAACCAGGAGATCGCGACGACGATGGCCGTGGTCCGGCTGATGAAGGACCTGATGCGGGAGAAGGAGAGCGGTCGGCGCTGGGTGCCGATCGTGCCCGACGAGGCCCGCACCTTCGGCATGGAGTCGCTCTTCCCGAGCGCGGGCATCTACTCGCCGCTCGGCCAGACCTACGACCCGGTCGACCGCGACATGCTCCTGTACTACAAGGAGGCGGAGAACGGCCAGATCCTCAACGAGGGCATCACCGAGGCCGGTTCGATGGCGTCCTTCACGGCCGCCGCCACCTCCTACGCCACGCACGGCGAACCGATGATCCCGCTCTACATCTTCTACTCGATGTTCGGCTGGCAGCGCACCGCCGACCAGATGTGGGCGCTCGCCGACCAGCTCGGCCGCGGCTTCCTGGTCGGGGCGACCGCGGGGCGCACGACGATGACGGGCGAGGGCCTGCAGCACGCCGACGGGCACTCGCACCTGATCGCGTCCACCAACCCGGCCGCGCTCTCGTACGACCCGGCCTTCGCCTACGAGGTCGGCGTCATCGTCCGCGAGGGTCTGCGCCGTATGTACGGCCCCGACGCGGAGGACGTCTTCTACTACCTGACGGTCTACAACGAGCCCAAGATCCAGCCGGCCATGCCCGCGGAGCCGGGCGTCGAGGAAGGCATCGTCAAGGGCCTGTATCGCTTCCGTGCCGCCGACACCGCCGGCCTGGCCGCCGACGCGCCGCGGTTGCAGCTGATGGCCTCCGGCACGGCGATCCACTGGGCGCTGGAGGCCCAGGCGCTCCTGGCCGCGGACTGGGGCGTGGCGGCGGACGTGTGGTCCGCGACCTCGTGGAGCGAGCTGCGCCGGGGCGGTCTCGCCTACGACGCGGCCCGACTGCGCGGCGAGGACGCCCCCCTCCCCCACGTCACGCGGGTGCTGGAGGGAGCGCCGGGCCCCGTCCTGGCGGTGAGCGACTGGATGCGCGCGGTGCCGGACCAGATCAGCCAGTGGGTGCCGCAGGACTGGCACTCGATCGGCACCGACGGCTTCGGTCTGTCGGACACCCGCGAGGCGGCCCGCCGCCACTTCGGGGTGGACCCGCAGTCGGTGGTCGTCGCCGCGCTGGCCGCGCTGGCCGGACGCGGCGAGGTCAAGCGGGAGACCGTCCAGGAGGCCCGGGAACGCTACGGGCTCTGAGCCCGCTCCGAGTTCCCCGCTCCGCCCCGGGCGGGGGCACGAGGGCCGGGCACGCCGTCACAGGCGTGCCCCGCCCCCGTTGGGGATTCACCGGGGGGGGAAGCCGGGGGCCCGGCC
>NZ_JBEZXR010000113.1:0-20184 GCF_040638135.1 Streptomyces sp. NPDC026673
GCCCCCTTCGCGACCTTCCGCCTGTGGCGGCGTATGAAGCTGTGGGAGCTGCGCTCCTACGACGAGGTCATCCGGGTCGAGCAGGAACGTCTCGTCTACCGGGCGCGCCTGCGGGCCCGCTACGGCCGCGCCTGGCGCCGCAAGGCCCCGGTCGAGTCCCTGATGCCGCTGAAGCTCGCCCGGTACGGCGTCCCGATGGAGCAGACCGCCGCCGTCGGGCTCGCGGCGGCCGGGATCGACCTCCCGGCCCCGGCACCCGCAGCGCTGCCCGCCCCCGAGGCCGTCCGGAGCCCCGTCCCGGCTCCGACACCGGCACCGGCGCCCGAGCCCGTGCCGCCCGCTCCGGCACCGGCCCCCGAACCGGTCCGGGTCCAGATCCAGGAGCAGGACCAGGCACAGGCCCCGTACCAGGGCCAGGGCCAGGTATTCGAGCCCGTGCCGACGTCGGCACCGGAACCGGAACCGGCGCCCGAGCCCTACCAGGCCCCCGCCCCCGCGACCGAGCCCCTCACCGCCCCGGTCGGCGCGGGCAACCGCCGTCGCGTCCTCGCCGACGGCAACGGCGTGATCCCCACCCCCCGCGCCGAGTACGCCCCGGAACCGGAGCCGGATCTCTACCCCGAGCCCGAGCCGGAACCCGTCACCGAGGACACCTCCCGCGAGGAGATCTACGACCGCGCCTTCCGCGCGTACCACCAGCAGTTCGGCAACTTCCCCAACGCCCGTCAGTTCGGCCTGATCCTGCAGGACCGGTACGGCATCTCCAGCCCCAACGGCGGCCCGCTGAGCGAGAGCACGCTGCGCCCCTACGTCCGCGAGCTGCGGCGCCGGCTCGAACTCGACGGCCAGTACGCCTCCTAGCGCCGCTCAGCCGCCGGTCGCGGCCACGCCCTCGGCCGGCGCCAGCGAGGCCACCACGTCGGACGCCGACAGCAGCCGGACCTTCGCCGCGTCCAGGGCCCCCGGGTGCAGGGCGAACACCTCACCGCCCGCGGGCACGGCGACGTCTCCCCGCAGCAGGTACGCCAGTCGCGCCGCCTCCGGCATCGCGCCGTCCGCCGGGTCGCCGTACGGGGTCCCGATCCGCGCGGCGAACTCCGCCGCGGACTCGGCCTCCCGGCGCCGGTAGGCGGTCGTGGAACCGTCCGCGTGCCGCAGCAGGACCGTCGCGGCGCGCGCCGCGGCCTGCCACACGGCCAGTTCGCCGAGGCCCACGCGGGCCCCGGAGGAGAACAGCCCGGTGAGACCCTCGCCGAGCGCGGCGAGGGCGTTCCCGTGCCGCGCGACGGAGTGGCCGGTGCCGGTGACGCCCTCGACCACGTCGAGCCACCGCATCGTGCGGGCCGCCACGTCGATCACCAGCGGTACGCTCGCGCGGGCCCGGCCGGTCAGGTCGTAGCGCTGCTCCACGGCCCGCGCGTCGAAGACCGGCCCGGTGTTCCCGGGCTCGTCGCGCGACATCAGCCCGGCGAAGGCCTCCGCCAGGTCCTCGAAGGGGACGTTGTTGTACGAGAAGACCACCGCGACCAGGTGGCGGACCCCGGCGGACGCCAGCTTGTCCAGGTCGAGGTCGACGAACTCGCTGGCACCCCTCGGCGCCGGGGCGCTGGTGAGGTCGCCGGAGTGCACGGCGGCGTCCTCCGCGAACCGCAGGCGCGTGTAGTCGCAGTGGCCGACGGGGTTCCACTCCGCGTCGAACAGGGCGGTGGACAGGTCGAGATCGGTCCGCCCGGACCGCTCGCTCTCCGTCCAGTGCAGGAAGAGCCGGATCGTCCTGCCCTCGGGCACGGGCAGCTCGCTGCCGCGCGGCAGGGTCACCAGGGCGCGTGAGGCGGTGCGCTCGGTGAACGGGGCGATCAGTCCGTCCAGGACCGCGTCCACGACGGCGACGTCCACCGCCTCCCGCTCCGCCGCCCTCCGCAGCACCTCGGCGCGGAGCACGGCCACGGCCCTGTCGACCACGCCGGCGGCGATCGGCAGCCGGTCGTCGTCCGCCAGGTAGGCCTTGGCGCTGCCGCCCTTCGGGAAGAACACCCGGGTGCCGGCCGCGTGCGTACGGCTGCGGAGGGCGCCGAGCGCGGACAGCAGCACCGCGGGCGACACCCGGGGCACCGCCGTCTCCAGCGCCGACAGCACGGCGTCCGCCTCCGCGGCCTCGGAGAGCCGCAGCAGGTGGTCGAGCCGGCGGACGAACTCGCCCGGGCGCCGGGCCAGCAGCGCGACCGCCGCCGGTACGTCCATGGCGTCCAGCGCGGCCTCGACCCGGCCCGCCCAGCCGCGTACCCGGACCGTCGTCCCGGTCGCGTCGATCTGCGCCGCGCCGTCGGCCGCCGTCCGCAGGGTCGCGGTCAGCGCGTCGCCGTCCGCGAGCCGGGTGTCCCGCAGCGCCGCGACGGCCAGCGCCGCCCGCGGGAAGCGGCCCGCGTGCTCGAAGGCGTGCAGGAGCTCCGCCGCCCGCAGCCAGGCGTGCCGGTGCCGTCGCATGTCCTGCGCCACCAGGTCGGGGGCGAGTCCGTCGAGCATGCCGAGCAGGGCGCGCCGCAGCGGCCGGGGCACGGTGCGCAGCCGCGGCGGGTCGACCAGGCCGGGGTCGCCGCCCGAGCGCACGGCGAGCAGCCGCAGCACGTCCGTCGCGGTGTCGACGCGGGCCGCGACGGCCGGTACGCCCGTCGCGTAGGCGGCGGGGTCCGCCAGCAGCCAGGCCAGGACGCGGGCCTTGGTCTCCCGGCCGGGGATCTTCTCGGGCAGCCACGACAGGTCGGCCCGGTCACGGGTGTCCAGCAGCGCCATGAGGTCGTCGGCGTCCTGCGGGCCCGGCGCGCCGGTACGGGCGAGGAGCCCGCGGATCTCGTACGCGGCGTCGGCGTCCCGCGCCGCGGGGTCGCCGCCGTACTGCAGCACACGCAGCCGCCCGGGCAGCGCGCGCCGCAGACCACCGAAGCGGCGCGGCCTGCGCGGCCGCAGGAAGGGGTCGTCCGCATCGATCCCGCGGTGGCAGACCGGGCACGCCGAGAAGTCCGCGCCGTCGAAGCAGGAACGGCACACCAGGTGCGCGCAGGGCGAGACGGCGTGGACGGTGCCCTCCGTGCCGCACAGCACACAGGGCTGCTCCGGGTGCTGGAAGAGCAGGGTGAGGACGCGGTCGACGTAGAAGGCGAAGGTGTCCCGCGGGGTGCTCGCGGGGAAGTCGCGGAACAGCGGCACATGGGGACGGTCCGCGCCGAGCGCCCGGTCGAGGTCGGCCAGCAGCGCACGGCCCGCCGCGGCCAGCGCCGCCTCGCCGCT
Organism: Streptomyces sp. NPDC026673; assembly: GCF_040638135.1. Taxonomy (NCBI): domain Bacteria; kingdom Bacillati; phylum Actinomycetota; class Actinomycetes; order Kitasatosporales; family Streptomycetaceae; genus Streptomyces; species Streptomyces sp. NPDC026673. The sequence continues at coordinate 3,286 of NZ_JBEZXR010000113.1, forward strand.
CGCGGCGAGCGCCTCCCGCAGGGCGGGCGCCATCAGGTGGCCGCGGTCGAGCAGGTCCGCCTCCAGCAGTGCCACGCCCGCCGTGGTGGCGAGCGACGGCCGCGCCGGCGCGGCGGGCAGGTAGACGGCACCGCGGCGGGCGAGGAGCACCGCCGCGAGCGTGCGCGGGGCGGTCGAGGTGGCGTGCGTGGTGGCCGTGAACATTCCCTGTGTCTCCCCCTGGTCGGTGTGCCGGGGCGGGAAGTGGGCGCGCTGGAATCCGTCGCCGGAGGCGATTTCGAGGAGAAGGAAGCACACCCGGGAGCCGCCCCGGGAACCGGTGGTCCCGTGCCCGGTCCCCATGTCCGGGCCGGTGACCCCGGTCGCGTACGCGGAGCGGGAAGCCGGAGCGCTGTTCAGAGAGAGTGAGAGAAGGAAGCACCCCGTGAGCCGCCCCGCGTGCGACGACCCTAGCGCGGGGCACCCCTCCTCCGCGTTCGAATATTCACGCCCCGGTACACGCGACGGCGGCGGGTGGCCGTGCCACCCGCCGCCGTCACGCGTACGTCCGGTTCAGCTCGCCGCGAGCAGTTCCCGTACGCGGTCCTGACCCACCGCCAGCAGCAGCGTGGGCAGCCGCGGTCCGGTGTCCCGGCCGACCAGCAGCCGGTACAGCAGGGCGAAGAAGGAACGCTGGGCGACCTTCATCTCCGGCGTCGGCCTGGCGTCCGGCGCGAAGCCGGCCTGGATCTTCGGCACGCCGTAGACCAGGGTGGTCAGCCCGTCCAGCGACCAGTGCTCGGGCAGCCCGTCCACCAGCAGCTTCAGCGCCTCCCGCTCCTCACCGGACAGCGCCGCCAGGGCCTCCGCGTCGGGCTCGGTGCGCACCCGCGTGCGGGCCTCCGGCTCCACGTGGGTGTTCACCCAGCGCTCGACGCAGTCCAGCCGCGGCCGGGCCTCGTCCAGGGAGGCCAGCGGCTGCTCCTGGTCGAGGTCGCGCAGGATGCGCAGGGTCTGCTCCTCGTCCCCGGTCGTGATGTCCACGACCGAGGCGAGGGTGCGGTACGACAACTTGTGCGGGGTGGTGGGCAGCTCACCGCTCGCGGTGCGCGCGGCCCGCGAGTGCACCGCGAGGTCCACCGGGGCGGCCGTGCCCTCGGCGACCTTGCGCTCCAGCGCGTCCCACTCGTCGTAGGTGCGGGAGATCTCGTCGCCGAAGGAGATGTTGAACGCCTGGTTCGGCCGCCGGCGGGCGTACAGCCAGCGCAGCAGCTGCGGCTCCATGATCTGCAGGGCGTCGGCCGCGATCGGCACGCCGCCCTTGGAGCTGGACATCTTGGCCATGCCGCTGATGCCGACGAAGGCGTACATCGGCCCGATCGGCGGCTCGGCGTCGAAGATCTCGCGCACCAGCTGCTGGCCGACCATCCACGAGGAGCCGGGCGACTGGTGGTCGACGCCGGACGGCTCGAAGTCCACGCCCTTGAAGGCCCAGCGCATCGGCCAGTCGACCTTCCAGACGAGCTTGCCGCGGTCGAACTCGCTCAGCCGCACGGTCTCGCGGTTGCCGCAGTCCTGGCACTCGTAGGTGAGCTCGGTGGTGTCGTCGTCGTAGGCGACGACCGTGGTCAGGTCCTTGTCGCAGGCCGTGCAGTACGGCTTGTACGGGAAGTACTCGGGGGCCTGCGCGAGCGTGGCCTCCTCGTCGTCCTGCTCCTCGCCGCCGCCCTTCTTCTTCGTCCGGTAGCGGCCGAGCACCTCGTCGATCCGGCGGCGCTCGCGCATCGCGTGCAGGATCTGCTCGCGATAGGTGCCGGAGGTGTACTCGACGGTCTGGCTGATCTCGGTGACCTCGACGCCGAGCGCCGCCAGGGCCTCCCGGAACGGCGCCTTGAAGTGGTCCGACCACGTCTCGTACGGGCTGCCCTCGGGCGCCGGCACGGAGGTCAGCGGCTTGCCGATGTGCTCGGCGTAGGACGGGTCGTAACCGGCCGGCACCTTGCGGTAGCGGTCGTAGTCGTCCCAGGACAGGATGTGCTCGCAGGGCACGCCCCGCCGCTTGATCTCGTCGGCGACCAGATGCGGGACCATGATCTCGCGCAGGTTGCCCAGGTGGATCGGCCCGGAGGGGCTGATCCCGGAGGCGACGACGATTTTCTTGCCCGGAGCCCGCCGCTCGGCTTCCGCGATGACGTCGTCCGCGAAGCGGGCGACCCAGTCGGCCTCGGTGCTCTGAGCCACTGTCTCGACTTCCTTCCACCTTGTGCAGCGGGTAGCGCGGTACCCGGCAATTGTCCCAGAGAAAAATGAGTGGTAGCGCGTGGGATACTGAGGGTTGATCTCCGATCCCTCTCAGGAAGCACCCATCCCATGGCCTCGGTCAACTCGCTTTCCGCCTCGATCCAGCAGCGCGTCGCTGACGCCCTCGGTGCCGACCCGCTGCTGCGACGTAGCGACCGGGCCGACTTCCAGGCCAACGGTGTGCTGGGCCTCGCCAAGCGGAACAAGGCGAACCCGCGCGAGCTGGCCGCTCAGGTCGTCGAGGCCCTGCCGGCCGACGACGAGCTGATCTCCGCGGTCGAGGTCTCGGGCCCCGGCTTCCTCAACATCACCGTCGCCGACGCCGCGATCACCCGGACGCTCGCCGCCCGGGCCGCCGACGACCGGCTCGGCGTGCCCGCGAAGGCGGAGCCGGGCACCACGGTGATCGACTACGCGCAGCCGAACGTGGCCAAGGAGATGCACGTCGGCCACCTGCGGTCCTCCGTCATCGGCGACGCGCTGGTCAAGATCCTCGAGTTCGAGGGCGAGACGGTGATCCGGCGCCACCACATCGGCGACTGGGGCACCCAGTTCGGCATGCTCATCCAGTACCTGGTGGAGCACCCGCACGAGCTGGACCACGAGGGCGCCGACGCGGGCGAGGAGGCCGGCGAGGCCTCCATGTCGCGCCTCAACCGGCTCTACAAGGCCTCCCGGGCCGTCTTCGACTCCGACGAGGAGTTCAAGACCCGGTCGCGCAAGCGGGTCGTGGACCTGCAGGCCGGCGATCCCGAGACGCTGGCGATGTGGCAGCGGTTCGTCGACGAGTCGAAGATCTACTTCAACTCGGTCTACGACAAGCTCGACATCGAGATCCGCGACGAGGACGTCGTCGGCGAGTCCGGCTACAACGACATGCTGGTCGAGACCTGCAAGCTGCTGGAGGAGTCCGGCGTCGCCGTGCGCTCCAACGGCGCGCTGTGCGTGTTCTTCGACGACATCAAGGGCAAGGACGGCGAGCCGGTCCCGCTCATCGTGCAGAAGGCCGACGGCGGCTTCGGCTACGCCGCGACCGACCTGTCCGCGATCCGCAACCGGACCGCCGACCTGCACGCGGACACGCTCCTGTACGTCGTGGACTCCCGGCAGGCACTCCACTTCAAGATGGTCTTCGCGACGGCCAAGCGGGCCGGCTGGCTGACCGACGAGGTCAAGGCGCTCCACATCCCGTTCGGCACGCTGCTCGGCAAGGACGGCAAGCCGTACAAGACCCGTTCGGGCGAGACCTTCCGGCTGGTCGACCTGCTGGACGAGGCCGTGGAGCGGGCTTCCGCGGTGATCGCGGAGAAGAACAAGGAAGGCAGCGAGGGCGCCCTCACCGAGGAGGAGGTCGCCGACCGGGCCAAGGAGGTCGGCATCGGCGCGATCAAGTACGCCGACCTGTCCACCTCGCTCGGCCGGGACTACGTCTTCGACCTGGACCGCATGGTCTCGCTCAACGGCGACACCAGCGTGTACCTGCAGTACGCGTTCGCCCGTATCCGGTCGATCCTGCGGAAGTCCGGCGACGCGAAGCCGGTCGCCCACCCGGAGCTGCCGCTGGCCCCGGCCGAGCGGGCGCTCGGCCTGCTGCTGGACGAGTTCGCGGAGACCCTGGCGGGCGTGTCGGAGACGTACGAGCCGCACAAGCTGGCCTCGTACCTGTACGCGCTGGCCTCGGCGTTCACGACCTTCTACGACCAGTGCCCGGTCGTGAAGCCCGAGCCGGCTCCCGACGTCAAGGAAAACCGCCTCTTCCTCTGCGACCTGACCGCCCGCACCCTGCGTCAGGGCATGTCGCTGCTCGGCATCCGGACCCCCGAGCGCCTCTGACGCGCACCGCGTCCGCACGACGGCGGCCCCGGCGGGAGTCACGACTCCCCCCGGGGCCGCCGCTGTCGGTGGCCACCCCTACATTCACGGTCATGGCGACGCTCCCCAACCAGCTCCCGAAGCTCGCGCAGGACCCGGCAGGCCGGTCCCTGGGCCTCGACCTGCCCCGCGGCACACTCGTCGACGAGACGGTCGACGGCCCCTGGCACGAACCGCTGCTCTGGCACGCCGACGAGCCCGCCGCCCCCGACGACTGGGAGCGGCTGCTCCCGGCGCGGATGACGGCCGGGCTGCATCCGGTGCTGCTCTCCATGGACGCCGCGATGCCCGCCACCCGCGAGCTGGATCCCGGGGCGATGTCGTACCCGGGCGACCACGACGCCGACGAAGTGCTGGCCGGCTTCTGGGGTTTCGCGGAGGACGAGGAGTCCGAGACCGACAACGCCCGGAACGAGGACGAGGACGAGGCAAACCTGCTCGCCCCGTTCGGCCGGGCGTGGCCCGGTCTCGCGCCCGCTCGGGAGTGCGAGGCCGACCCGGATGTCAGGGCGGCCGAGGTCGCCTCGTCCGTGGTCGGTGCCGGATGGTTCAAGGACCCCCGAGCGGCCCTCGTTCCCGCCCGGCGCAGCGCCGACGTCCTCGCGGCAATCGGCTGGACGGGTCCGCTCAACCACGAGAACGACGTGGCCCGGCTCTGCGCCGTCGTGCGCTCCTGGGAGGACCGCTTCGGCGTGCGCGTCGTGGCCGTCGCCTTCGACGTCCTCGTCCTGTCCGTGGCCGCGCCGCCGGCCACCGTCGAGGAGGCCGAGGCCGTGGCGGCCGAGCACTTCGCCTTCTGCCCGGACAACATCACCCAGGGCAGTGGTTCGCTCCGCGCGTACGCCGAGTCCCTGGTCGCCGTGCCCACCTGGTCCTTCTGGTGGGACTAGACCCGGGGCGCCGGATACGGGTGTCCTTCCCCGCGGTGGAAGGACACCCCCGAGGCGAACCGGTCAGGGAAGCTCAGCGGCGGAAACGCCGGTCGTCCCAGCGGTGGTGGTGGCCGTGACCCCAGTGGTGCCGGTGGTGACGGTGGTACCAGCGGTGGTGGTGCCGGTGGTGACGGTGGTACCAGCGGCCGTCCCGACCGCGGTCGCGACGGAACTCGCCGCCCCGGTCGCGGTCGCCGTCGTGCCGGAACTCGCCGCCTCGGTCGGCCGCAGCCTGCGTGGCGTGCGACACCGCCGCCGGTGGCGGCGTTGCGGCGCTGGCAGCGCCGGCCCCGCCCAGAAGGACGGCGGCCGCGACGCCCAGCGCGGCGGCGAATCGGGGAATCCGCATCGCGGTTCTCCTTTCACGGCGGAGGCCCTTGTGCCTCCGCCTGCTGTGGACTTGCTGATGATTTCCCACCGACATCAGCCGTTAAGTCCGAATCGCCACCAAACACACTTGATGTAATGAAATGCCAGAGAGTCTGGAACCACGCGCTCCGCATCTGCGTCCCACGCGCGATCATCTGAAGGCAGACGGCGGGAAGTGTGCCCGTCCCCCGTCCTTCGGCAGCGAACCGCCCCGGCTACAGCCCCGGAAGAGCATGATCACTCGCCTGCCAACGATGCCCGCCCCGCCGGACCGCGAAGTCCGTCGCGAAGTGGCGCTCCGGCACCGGGGCCGGGTCCGGCCGCGTCGCGGCAGGTGTGCTCGCCGGACACCCCCGGGCTTCGCGTCACCCGTCGTCATCGGCGGCCCGGAAACCTCCGTGGCGAGCGCCGCGCGGCCACCGCCCCCGCGGTCCGCGCCACGCGCCGATCCCGTGACCGCGCGCCGGCAAGGCCCGACGCGTGCCTCAGAGTTGCTGTGCGACCTCGGTCGCCCAGTAGGTGAGGATCAACTGGGCGCCCGCACGGCGGATGCCGGTCAGGGTCTCCATGATCGCCCGGTCCCGGTCGACCCAGCCGCGCTCGGCGGCCGCCTCGATCATCGCGTACTCACCGCTGATCTGATACGCCGCCACCGGCACGTCCACCGACTCGGCGACCTTCGCCAGCACGTCCAGGTACGGCAGCGCGGGCTTCACCATCACCATGTCGGCGCCCTCGGCGAGATCCAGCGCCAGTTCGCGCATCGACTCCCGCAGATTGGCCGGGTCCTGCTGGTACGTCTTGCGGTCGCCCTTGAGCGAGGAGCCGACGGCCTCCCGGAACGGCCCGTAGAACGCCGACGCGTACTTCGCCGTGTACGCCAGCACGGACACGTCCTGGTGCCCGGCGGCGTCCAACGCGCCGCGGATCACACCGACCTGACCGTCCATCATGCCGCTGGGGCCCACCACGTGGACCCCGGCGTCCGCCTGGACGCGGGCCATCTCGGCGTAGCGCTCCAGTGTCGCGTCGTTGTCCACCCGGCCCTCGGCGTCCAGCACACCGCAGTGGCCGTGGTCGGTGTGCTCGTCCAGGCACAGGTCGGACATGACCACCAGCGCGTCGCCGACCTCGCTGACGACGTCGCGGATCGCCACCTGCAGGATGCCGTCCGGGTCCGTGCCGGGCGTCCCCACGGCGTCCTTCTTCTCGTCCAGCGGCACGCCGAAGAGCATGATGCCGCCGACCCCCGCCTCGGCCGCCTCCACGGCGGCCTTGCGAAGGGTGTCACGGGTGTGCTGGACGACACCGGGCATCGTGGAGATCGGGACGGGCGCGTCGATGCCCTCGCGCACGAAGACGGGGAGGATCAGCTCGGCGGGGTGCAGCCGGGTCTCCGCGACGAGGCGGCGCATCGCCGGGGTCGTCCGCAGCCGGCGGGGCCTGGTGCCGGGGAACTGACCGTATCCGCTTCCGTTTCCGCCCATCGCCGTTCCGCACCTTTCTCCGCTGCCCGTCACGTCCGTTCCACGGTACGCCCGCCCGGGGCGTGCACATGCCGACCCGGTGTCGGCCCCGGCCCGCACACGGCAGAGCGCCCCCGGCCCCATCCGGGGGCCGGGGGCGCGACGGTACGCGGCCGGTCGGTCAGACGCGGGCCCGGCGACGGGAACCCGGACGCCGCTCGCTGGGACGCGTCACGGGGTCGCCCGCGGCGACCGCCGCTTCACGCCGCCGGATGCCGAAGTCCGCCAGTGCCTGCGCCAGCGCGTGCACGGACGGCTCGGGCGCCATGACGTCCACCCGCAGCCCGTGCTCCTCCGCCGTCTTCGCGGTCGCCGGGCCGATGCAGGCGATCACGGTCACGTTGTGCGGCTTGCCGGCGATGCCGACCAGGTTCCGCACCGTGCTGCTCGACGTGAACAGCACCGCGTCGAACCCGCCGCCCTTGATCGCCTCCCGCGTCTCCGCCGGCGGCGGCGACGCCCGCACGGTCCGGTAGGCGGTCACGTCGTCGACCTCCCAGCCGAGCTCCACGAGCCCCGCCACGAGCGTCTCCGTCGCGATGTCGGCCCGCGGCAGGAAGACCCGGTCGATCGGGTCGAAGACGGGGTCGTACGGCGGCCAGTCCTCCAGCAGTCCGGCGGCCGACTGCTCGCCGCTCGGCACCAGGTCCGGCTTCACGCCGAACTCCACCAGGGAGCGGGCCGTCTGCTCACCCACCGCCGCGACCTTTATCCCGGCGAAGGCGCGGGCGTCCAGCCCGTACTCCTCGAACTTCTCGCGGACGGCCTTGACCGCGTTCACCGAGGTGAAGGCGATCCACTCGTACCGCCCGGTGACCAGCCCCTTCACCGCGCGCTCCATCTGCTGGGGCGTACGGGGCGGCTCCACCGCGATGGTGGGCACCTCGTGCGGCACGGCGCCGTAGGAGCGCAACTGGTCGGAGAGGGACGCGGCCTGCTCCTTGGTGCGCGGGACGAGCACCTTCCAGCCGAACAGCGGCTTGGTCTCGAACCAGGAGAGCAGCTCGCGCTGCGCGGTCGGCTCGCCGACCACGGCTATCGCCGCGATCGGGCCCTCCGGGGTGGGCAGCGCCTTCGTCGCCTTCAGCTCGGCCGCGATGGTCGACAGCGTCGCCGTCCACGTCCGCTGCCGCGTCGTCGTGCCGGCGACCGTCACGGTCAGCGGGGTGTCCGGCTTGCGGCCCCCCGACACCAGCTCCGCGGCGTTGGCCGCGACGGTCTGCAGGGTGGTGGAGACGACGAGGGCGGCATCGCTCGCCCCCGCCTCGGTCCAGCACCGCCCGGAGGCGGTCGCGGCGTCCACGAACCGTACGTGCCCGCTGAGCGGCACGCCGGCGTAGGCGGGCACTCCCACGGCCGCGGCGACGCCCGGCACGACCTCGAACGGGATGCCGGCCTGCGCGCAGGCGAGCATCTCGGCGGCGGCCGAGGCGTCGAGTCCGGGGTCGCCGGCGATCGCACGGACGACCCGCTTGCCGGTGCGCGCGGAGGCCGTGAAAAGCTTGGCCGCGGCGGCCGAAGTGCTCAACTCCGCGTCGGCTTCGCCCGGCTGCGCCGTGTCCACACCCGCCCGGGCGTGCGTCCGCACGACGTCCAGCACATGCTGGTCGCCGACCAGGACATCGGCGTGGGCGAGCGCCTCCACGGCGCGCAGGGTCAGCAGCCCGGGGTCACCGGGCCCGGCACCGAGGAAGGTGACGTGCCCGAGGACGGAACCCGGCGTACCCGTGCCCACGGTCCCGGCTTTGCCGGCGGTGCCGGCCCGGCCGGCCGGACCTGCGGGCCCGGCCGCGGTGGCGTCTGCGGTCGTGTTGGTCGCTGCGGCGGCGGTGGGGCTCAAAGTTCGCGCTCCCCCATAAGACCGGCCGCGCCCTTGGCGAGCATCTCGGTGGCGAGCTCGTGGCCGAGGGCCACGGCTTCGCCCCGGGATGCGGGGGTCGGACCGGTGATGGACATCTGCACCAGCGAGGAGCCGTCGGTGGTCCCGACGACACCGCGCAGGCGCAGTTCGGTGATGGGCTCGCCGACGCCTTCGAAAGCAGGCTCGGCCAGCGCGCCCACGGGCGCGGAGCAACCGGCCTCGAGGGCGGCGAGCAGTGCGCGCTCGGCGGTCACGGCGGCCCGGGTGAACGGGTCGTCGAGCTCGGCGAGCACGGAGGCGAGCTCTGCGTCGTCCGCAGAGCACTCGACGGCCAGCGCCCCCTGTCCGGGGGCGGGCAGCACGACGTCGGAGGAGATCAGCTCGGTGGCCTCCGCGAGGCGGCCCAGCCGGCTGAGTCCGGCGGCGGCGAGCACGACGGCGTCGAGGTCGCCCGAGGCAACATATCCGATGCGCGTGTCGACATTGCCGCGGATGGGCACGGTCTCGATCCGCACCCCCATCGAGCGGGCCCAGGCGTTGAGCTGCGCCATGCGGCGCGGCGAGCCGGTGCCGATGCGGGCGCCCCGGGGCGAGGCGGCCAGCTGCTCGAAGGTGAGGCCGTCGCGCGCGATCAGCGCGTCGCGCGGGTCCTCACGGAGCGGGACCGCCGCGAGGGTCAGGCCCTCGGGGTCGGCGGTCGGGAGGTCCTTGAGGGAGTGGACGGCGAAGTCGATCTCGCCGCGCAGCAGCGCGTCGCGCAGGGCGGAGACGAAGACGCCGGTACCGCCGATCTGCGCCAGGTGCTCGCGCGAGACGTCGCCGTAGGTGGTGATCTCCACCAGCTCCACGTCGCGGCCGGTGATCCGGCGGACCTGCTCGGCCACCATGCCGGACTGCGCCATCGCCAGCGCGCTGCGCCGGGTTCCCAGTTTCAGTGCGGTTGGGCTTGTCATGCCCGCCCTCGATTCGAGTCACTCGTTGCTGAAGCAGCCGACGCAGCCGACGAGACGGCCGTGGCGGCGGGGGGAATCACCGGTGTGCCCGGGGAGTCCGCCCTGCTGACCGCGGCGACCGCCAGGGGGTCCAGGTCGAAGAGTTCGCGCAGCGCGTCAGCGTACCCGGCGCCGCCGGGCTCGCCCGCGAGCTGCTTGACCCGCACAGTAGGCGCGTGCAGGAGCTTGTCGACGACGCGGCGCACGGTCTGGGTGACCTCCGCGCGCTGCCGCTCGTCCAGATCGGGGAGGCGGCCGTCCAGGCGGGCCAGCTCGGAGGCGACCACGTCGGCGGCCATGGCGCGCAGGGCGACCACGGTCGGCGTGATGTGCGCGGCACGCTGGGCGGCGCCGAAGGCGGCCACCTCAGCGGAAACGATCTTTCGCACCTCGTCGACGTCGGCCGCCATCGGGGCGTCGGCCGCGGCCGCGGCGATCGTCTCCAGGTCGGTGACGTGGGCGCCGTCCAGGGAGTGCACCAGCGGGTCGATGTCGCGCGGCAGCGCGAGGTCGAGCATCCCGATGGGCGCGACGGGCTCGCCGCCGGAACGCAGCGCGCGGGAGAGCGTGGCGCGGGCGACGGTGTCGGCGGTGAGCACCAGCCCGGTCGCCCCGGTGCACGACACGACGATGTCGGCGTACGCCAGTTCGCCGGCCAGGTCGTCCATGGGCGCGGCACGTCCGCCGATGGTCTCGGCGAGGCGCTCGGCGCGCTCGTGCGTGCGGTTGACGACCACGATCTCGCCCGCCCCCGCGCGGGCGAGGGTGGCGGCGGCGAGCGAGCTCATCGAACCGGCGCCGACGACCAGGGCGCGCTTGCCCTTGACCCACTCCTCGAAGGGGGCGCCGCCGATCGCCTGCGCCATCTGCTCCAGGCCGAAGGTCACCAGCGACTGCCCCGCCCGGTCGATCCCGGTCTCGGAGTGGGCGCGCTTGCCGACCCGCAGGGCCTGCTGGAACAGGTCGTTCAGGGACCGGCCCGCGGTGTGCAGTTCCTGGCCGAGGCCCAGGGTCTCCTTGATCTGGCCGAGGATCTGGCCCTCGCCGACGACCATGGAGTCCAGGCCGCAGGCGACCGAGAACAGGTGGTGGACGGCCCGGTCCTCGTAGTGCACGTACAGGTGCGGGGTCAGCTCGTCCAGGCCGACGCCGCTGTGCTGCGCGAGCAGCGTGGACAGTTCGGCGACCCCCGCGTGGAACTTGTCCACGTCCGCGTAGAGCTCGATGCGGTTGCAGGTGGACAGCACCGCGGCCTCGCTGGCGGGCTCGGCGGCCAGGACGTCCATCAGCAGCTTGCCCTTGGTGCCCTCGCCGAGCGACGCCCGCTCCAGGACGCTGACCGGGGCCGTGCGGTGACTCAGTCCGACGACGAGGAGGCTCATGCCGGCATCACGGCGGGGACGTCCCCGTCAGGTCCCGGACGGCGGCCGCCGTCGCGGGCCGCCTTGGCCGCCACCGGGGGCGCCGCGAGGGTGCCCTCCAGCTCCTCGCCGGCCTTCCGCTGCTCGTGGAAGGCGAGGATCTGCAGCTCGATGGAGAGGTCGACCTTGCGGACGTCGACCCCGTCGGGGACGGTCAGCACGGTCGGGGCGAAGTTGAGGATCGAGGTCACACCGGCGCCCACCAGGCGGTCGCAGACCTCCTGCGCCGCCCCGGCCGGCGTGGTGATCACGCCGATCGAGACCTGGTTGTCCTCGACGATGCCCTCCAGCTCGTCCGCGTGCCGCACGGGCAGACCCGCGATGAGCCGGCCGGTGAGCTGGGAGTCCGCGTCGATGAGCGCGGCGATGCGGAAGCCGCGGGAGGCGAAGCCGCCGTAGTTGGCGAGCGCGGCGCCGAGGTTGCCCATACCGACGATCACGACCGGCCAGTCCTGGGTGAGGCCCAGCTCGCGGGAGATCTGGTACACGAGGTACTCGACGTCGTAGCCGACCCCGCGGGTTCCGTACGAACCGAGGTAGGAGAAGTCCTTGCGCAGCTTGGCGGAGTTCACTCCGGCGGCGGCCGCGAGTTCCTCCGACGACACCGTGGGCACCGAGCGCTCGGAGAGCGCGGTCAGGGCCCGCAGATACAGCGGGAGCCTGGCGACGGTGGCCTCGGGAATCCCTCGGCTGCGGGTCGCCGGTCGGTGAGTTCGGCCAGTTGCCACGATGCTCCTGCGGGTAGAGCTGGGCTGCGAGCGGCACCCGTCATTGGGACCGCCCCGTGCACGCCAGGCTATGTCTTTGTGAACGCGTGCACAAAGATGGTGTCCGATTTGCCCAGGGGAAGTGACCGGCATCACGCACCCCCATTACGGACATAAGAAACCATCTGCTGCGACGGAACGTTCCGCAGCTGCGTCCGATCGGCGCCCCGGCGCCCCACCCACAGCGCGTCCGCACCGGCCAGGTGCGGCCACTCGACCCCCGCGGCGCGCGCCAGCGCCTTCTCCGCCTGCACAGGGCCGCCCGGGTGGTCCTGGGCGTAGGCGGCGAAGAGCCGGGCCGTCGTACGCGCGTCCCCGAGCGCGGTGTGCGCGGTCCAGCCGCCCAGCCCGGCCGCCTCGGCGCACGCCAGCAGGCTCAGCCCGGCCGGCGCGGGCTCGCGCATCGCCGCCATCCGCATGGTGCACAGTTCGGGCACGGCGGGGAACTCGACTCCGAGCCGGGCGTACTCCGCGGCCAGGAACGCCCGGTCGCAGCCGACGTTGTGGCCCACCAGCACCCGGCCGCGCAGCAGCCCCAGCAGCCTGGGCGCGATCTGCCCGAACAGCGGCGCGCTCGCCGCCTCGACATGGCGGGGCTCGATGCCGTGGATGTGGGTGGGACCGACCGGTCCCTCCGGGTCGATCAAGGTGGAGAACTCCCCCTCCGGCCCGAGATCCCCGTCGAGCAGCACCACGGCCAGTTCGACCACCCGGTGGCGCCGTGAACTGGAACCGGTGGCCTCCAGATCGACCACGGCGAAGCCGCCGCGCCTCTGAAGCCTGCCCGGGAGCACGCAGTCACCGCCCTTACTCACGCACCCCCGCTGTACACAAAACGCCTTGATGGTAATCGAGCACCCGCGTCCAGAGGAACACGAGCAAATCGCCCACCTGTCGCACCAGCCGTCTCAGGCGCCCAGCCCGCGGCGCAGCCGGCCCTCGTCGACACGCCAGAAAGTGTGCTGTTCCCCGTCGATGAGCACGACGGGGATCTGCTCCCAGTACCGGCGGTGCAGCTCCTCGTCGCGAGTGATGTCCATCTCCTCGAACCGCGCGCCCAGCTCGTCCACGACCCTGCGGATCACGGTCCGCGCGTCGTCGCACAGGTGGCAGCCCGGCTTGGCGATCAGCGTGACCGTGCGATCGGCCGGGTTTTTCCGGGTATTGCGGGCGTCCCGCCCGAACAGAGGGCTCATGCCGGCCATTCTGCCTCCGTCAACTCCCGGCACGCGGTAACACCCTCGTCGCGAGGAGTTCATTCACCTGCTCCATCGGCGCACCGGAAGTACCCAACGGACTGGCTATGCTCGCCCCATGGCCGCTCTGCGATGGCTCACCCCCCGTAAGCGCTCCGCCACTGCGCGCAGCGTGCTGGCAGGCGAGGCCGCGGCGGAGGCCGCGCTCGCCGCACCCGCGGAGAAGACGCGCGAAGGGGCCGGCGCCCCCGCGTTCCCGGTGGTCGGCGATCCGCACGCGGCCGCCTTCTTCGACCTGGACAACACCGTGATGCAGGGCGCCGCGATCTTCCACTTCGGACGCGGCCTGTACAAGCGGAAGTTCTTCCAGAGCCGCGACCTCGCGCGCTTCGCGTGGCAGCAGGCGTACTTCCGGATCGCCGGATCCGAGGATCCCGAGCACATGCAGGAGGTGCGGGACAGCGCGCTCTCGATCATCAAGGGGCACCGCGTCGAGGAGCTCATGTCGATCGGCGAGGAGATCTACGACGAGTACATGGCGGACAAGATCTGGCCCGGCACCCGCGCGCTCGCCCAGGCCCACCTGGACGCCGGACAGCGGGTCTGGCTGGTGACCGCCGCCCCCGTCGAGACCGCCACGATCATCGCCCGCAGGCTCGGCCTCACCGGCGCCCTGGGCACCGTCGCCGAGCACGTCGACGGCGTCTACACCGGCCGGCTGGTCGGCGAGCCGCTGCACGGCCCCTCCAAGGCCGAGGCCGTCAAGGCGCTCGCCGGCGCCGAGGGGCTCGAACTCCCGCGCTGCGCCGCGTACAGCGATTCGTCGAACGACATCCCGATGCTGTCGCTCGTCGGACATCCATATGCGATCAATCCTGATAGCCGCCTGCGCAAACACGCTCGCGAAAAGGGCTGGCGGCTGCGTGATTACCGTACGGGCCGCAAAGCGGCGAAGATCGGCATCCCGGCGGCCGCGGGTGTGGGCGCCGTGGCGGGCGGCGCCGCCGCCGCGATGGCCCTGCAACGCCGCCGCCGCTAGGGCCGCGGGCGACACGCCCGGGGTCCCCCTCTGGCGCCCCGTCAGTTCACGGTGAGCCACACAGCCACAACACGCTCTCCACGCGAGCATTTCACGACGCAATATGGTCAACACCGATTCGATGTTCGATAATTGCTCGATCACGATTCCGCCAGAGAGTGGGCGGAACCGACGATTTCAGCAACTCGGTGTAGCGTCGCCTGTACGAAGCGTTATTCTCCTCAGACGCAAGCCGGTACCCACACGTCGCCACGACGGGTGAACGGTTCCGTACTGCACGTGATGGAAGTTCTGCCTCTGGGAGTCCCGTGTACCCACACACCGGGGTTGACGCCTCTGGCCTGGCTACGCTGCGCGCACTGGTGGCTGAGCACCTGCTGCGCGTCGTCCCCGCGTACGCGGCCGTGCCGGTCCCCGCACTCGCCACAGCGGCAGCGCCCGTCGGCCGCACCTATGCGCTGGCCGACGGCCGGGCCACGGTCAGCAGACGGTCCCGCAGCACCCAGCAGGCCGACCGGGCCGCGGGCGCCACCGCGCGCCGGCCCGCGGCCGACAGCGACAGCGGGCGCATGATGGACCTGGTCGAGCGCGCCCAGGCAGGTGAGACCGAGGCGTTCGGGCGGCTGTACGACCACTACTCCGACACGGTCTACCGCTACATCTACTACCGGGTCGGGGGCAAGGCCACCGCGGAGGACCTCACCAGCGAGACCTTCCTGCGGGCCCTGCGCCGCATCGGCACCTTCACCTGGCAGGGCCGCGACTTCGGCGCCTGGCTGGTCACCATCGCGCGCAACCTGGTGGCCGACCACTTCAAGTCCAGCCGTTTCCGGCTGGAGGTGACCACCGGGGAGATGCTCGACGCCAACGAGGTCGAGCCCAGTCCGGAGGACTGCGTCCTGGAGGCGCTGTCCAACGAGTCGCTCCTCAGGGCCGTCCGCAAGCTCAACCCCCAGCAGCAGGAGTGCGTGACCCTGCGCTTCCTGCAGGGGCTCTCGGTGGCGGAGACGGCCCGCATCATGGGGAAGAACGAGGGCGCGATCAAGACCCTGCAGTACCGCGCCGTACGGACCCTCGCCCGGCTGCTTCCCGACGACGCGCGATGAGCGCGATGGATGGATCTTCATCTTGCGACTGCCTCCACGGTCCGATCATCATGACTGCGTAACCCAACTCGGGCGGCACTCGTTGCATCACATGCGGACCCCCCAATGCCGTGCCCTGCCCGCTTCCGATCACTCGATCGGGTGGAAAGGCTCAAGGTGCACAACCTTGAAGGCCCTACGGGGAGTCGAGGTGGATGACGAGAGGAGGTGCCGCCCGTGATCGCGAATCCAACGGCGCACCGGCGGGCTAACGCCTTCGCCGACGCCCTCGAGGGCGAAGGCCCCCAGACGGGTGCCGGCGTGCAGCACGGCGCCCATGCCGCGGACCGGCATGCGGATCCGGACCAGGGCAGGTTCCTGGCCCTGGCCGACGCCCTGCAGGACGTGCCGCGGCCGACGCTGAACCCCGAGACCAAGACGGTCCAGCGTGCCCAGTTGATCGCCGCCATGGAGGCCGCCCTCGCCGACGGCACCCTGACGGTTCCCGTACAGCGCGACGGCGGACGGGGCGCACACCGCGCCGGCGGCCGCGGTCTCGGCAAACTGAAGCCGCGTTCCGCGTGGTCGCGCAGGCTCGCCGCCGGCGGGCTCTCCGTCGGCGTTGCGGCGGGCGCCCTCGGCGGGGTCGCCGCCGCGAGCACCGACGCGCTGCCCGGCGACACCCTCTACGGCCTCAAACGAGGCATGGAGGACATGCGTCTCAACCTCGCCGACGACGACGCCGACCGAGGCAAGGTCTACCTCGACCTGGCCTCCACCCGGCTCCAGGAGGCCCGCCGCCTCATGGAGCGCGGTCGGGGCGGCCAGTTGGACGACGAGTCCGTCGGCGAGATCCGCAAGGCCCTGTCGGGGATGCAGCAGGAGGCCTCCGAGGGCCACCGCCTGCTCGCCGCCGCGTACCGCAGGGACGGATCCCTCCAGCCGATCGAGACGCTCTCGGCGTTCTCCAGCAATCACCGCAAGGGCTGGACCGAGCTGCGCGACCGGCTGCCCTCCCGGCTCGACGACGTGGGCAACCGGGTCACCTCCGTCTTCGACGCCATAGAGGACGAAGTGGCCCCGCTGCAGAAGCTGTTGCCGCCCTCCACCGGCTCCGGCCACGGGGACGGGCGCGGCAGCCCCGGCAGCGGCGACCGCTCCGTGAGCGGCACGCGGGGGCCCTCGCCCTCGATCAGCGGCTCCGCGAGCGGCTCGGCCGACGAGCGCGGTGGCGACAACGCGAGCCCGTCGGCGTCCCGCAGTTCCGAGGGCGGGCTCATCGGCGGCCCCGGCACCGGCGATCTGCTCAACCCGACGCCGAGCGGCAGTTCCTCGGGCGGGGACGGCACCCAGCCGTCCGTCACCCTCCCGCCGCTGCTGCCCGGGCTGCTCCCGGGCCTCGGGCTCAGCGCCGAGGACGACGACGGACGCGACTGAGCACGGAGAAGACGGCCGTGGGCCGGGGCCCGCGCGCCCTGCTGATGCTCGCCCTGTACCGCAGCGGGCGGCAGGCCGAAGCGCTGGGCGTCTACGCCGACACACGCCGTCTCCTCGACGAC
>NZ_JBEZXR010000114.1:0-19920 GCF_040638135.1 Streptomyces sp. NPDC026673
CGGTGTCCATCTTGCGGATGGCGGAGGAGGGCAGGTCCATCCCGTACGCCTTCTCCAGCCGCGGCTTCCCCCGCCCCACCCGCTCCACCCGCTCCGCGGCGGGCGTGCAGCGCCCGCGGGCTTCCGCTTGCCGACCGCCGCCTCCCGGCGAAGTCCTGCCCGACCCCGCTGAATTGCATACCAAAATCTGTATTCTTGGCACTGTGCAAAGAAATCAGCCGACAGGGGGTCTCATGCGCGAGACACGTACCGAGGCAGTCGTCGTCCGGGTCACCCGGCCGGCCCCGCTGCGCCAGGCCGTCTACGAGGCCCTGATCGAACTGATCGTCAACGGCACCCTCAAACCCGGTCAGCACCTGGTCGAGGCCGAACTCGCCGACCACCTCGGCGTCAGCCGCCAGCCGGTGCGCGAGGCCCTGCAGCACCTGCAGACCGACGGCTGGGTCGATCTGCGCCCCGCCCAGGGCGCCTTCGTCCACGCCCCCACGCCGGAGGAGGCCACCGAGCTCCTCAGCGTCCGGGCCGTACTGGAGACGCACTCCGCGCACGGCGCCGCGCTGCACGCGACCGGCGCGGACGTGGCCCGGCTGTGGGAGCTGCAGGAGGCCGGGATCGCCGCCCTCGCGGCGGACGACGCCCGGGGCATCGTCGAGGCGAACGCCACGCTGCACGGCTTCATCACCGAGCTGTCCGGCAACAAGGTCCTCGCGGAACTGATCCTGCAGGTCGACCGGCGGGTGCGCTGGTACTACACGCCCATCGCCCGGCCCCGCGGCAAGGACGCCTGGAACGAGCACGCCACCATCATCGACGCGATCGCCGAGGGCGACGCGGACCGGGCCGAGGAACTGATGCGCCGCCACACCCGGAACACCACCGACTTCTACTGCCGGCAGATCGCCGCCGCCGTCGGCGCCGGGCGGGTGTGAGACCCGCCGCATCCGCCGCATCCGCCGAATCCGCTGCCGGGAACGCCGGACGGTCCGGGTGCGGGTGCACCCGGACCGTCGTTAGCGGGGAGGGACGGGCGGGGCCGGCCGGAGCAGGGAGCGCACCCCAACGGCCGGCCCCGCCTCCGTGACGCGGGCACCCGGTGCGGAACTGCCGCCGTCCCGGGCCGGGCTCCTACGCCCGCGCACGTTCGATGGGGGCCGGCACCGGGGGGAGTGCCGGCCCCGTTCACGGGCCGCTCAGCCCGCGGCCTCCACGGGGGACTTGACGCGCTCGGCCGCCTCGGGGGCGGGCAGCCCCTCGCCGTCGCGGCGCGGCGCTCCGGGCTGCCGCAGGAACAGGGTGATCGCCGCGGAGAGGAAGGCGATGCCGCCTGCCAGGCAGTAGGCCCCGGTGTAGCCCCAGGCGGCGACCACCGCGGCGGCCACACCGCCGCCTCCGACCCCGCCGACCAGCTTGGCGCTGTAGACCAGGCCGTAGTTCTGCGCGTTGTTGTTCTCCCCGAAGTAGTCCGGCGTCAGCGAGGCGAACAGCGGGTAGAAGGCGCCGCCGCCGAAGCCGTTGAGGAAGGCGAAGATCAGGAAGAGCGGCTCGTTGTGCGCCTGCCCCGACCACAGCACTCCGAACTGCGCCAGCCCCGCCACCACCAGGACCAGGCCCAGCGTCTGACGGCGGCCCAGGTAGTCCGACAGCCAGCCCACGGCCGCCCGGCCGACGCCGTTGACGACGGCGAGCACGCCCGCCGAGGAGGCCGCGACCAGCGGGCCGAAGCCGAGGCTCTTGGCGAACGGCACCTGGAAGTTGATGCCGAAGAGCGATACGCCGCCGATGCAGACGAGGGCGAACCACATCAGCGGCAGCTGCCCGGTGCGGATCGCCTCCATCGGGGTGAACTGGCCCTTGGCGGGCGGGTTCTTGGCGAGGCGCTTCGCGACGCGCCGGGCGTCCTCGCTCACGCCCCGGTTCAGCGGGTCCACGTCCTGCGGCCACCAGCTCTTGGGCGGGTCGCGGAAGAACATGCCGCAGCCGGCGACGACGAGGACCATGCCCAGCGCGATCACGTCCAGCACCATGCGGTAGTTGCCGGGGTGGAACCAGTAGTTGAAGACGAAGATGAGCGGCAGCGTGCCGTAGGCGAAGCCGCCGTTCACGAACCCGGTGCGGGCCCCCTTGTTGTCGGGGTACCACTTGCCGACCATGTTGATGCAGGTCGCGTAGACCAGGCCGGCGCCGGTGCCGCCCAGCACCGAGTAGCCGAGGATCACCAGGAACGGGTTCCCCAGGTGCGAGAGGGACAGGAATCCCAGACCGGCGAGGACGGCGCCGGCGATCATGGCCGTCCTGGCCGGCAGCACCCCGGTCTCCCGCAGACGCCCCGCGGGAAAGGCGACACCCGCCTGGAAGACCGCCCAGATGCTGGCGATCCAGAACGTCTCCGTGAGCGTCCACCCGTGGGCGTGCTCCAGGACCGCCTCGGCGGAGCTGTAGCCGTACTCGTAGACGCTGACACCCATCATCGCGATCCAGGGGAGCCAGACCATCCAGGCCCGGGGCCTTCCGAGGATGGACCGGTCGCTCTCCCCGACCCGGTACACGCGGCCGTTCGCGTCGGTGACTTCCCTGTACTGAACGGGAGCCACGTGCGCTGTTGCTGACATCTGTGCCTTCCCTTGCGTGAAAAGAACCTGGCGTGCGCCCCCTGGCCTTTCTCTTCATGCGGAGGGGTGGAGCGGACCATCCCTGCGGCTCGGTCCGGCACGGCCGGACCTGGTGGTACGACGTCCGGGCGACGCGGATTCGGGGCGGCATTCCCGATCCGTGGCAACACACGGGCGGTGACGCGTGGTACGACCACGGACACGGCGAATTCGACCGTGTACGGGGTTGGTGAAATGACCTGTCGGCTCGTCAACGCTGTTCTCCATACTGGAGATTGCATACGGTATGGAGCCGCGAAATCGTGTGTCCATAGGGTGACGGGAAGATTGACCTCCGCATTACCCAACGCCGGTTTTCTCGTTGCCTGTCGGCGGGTGTGAAAGGCCGCCCGATGGAAAGCGGGGCCGGCGGGCGGCGCCGCCCCGGGTGCCCACCCGACGACGAACCCCCGCCCTTCCGCACGGGAAGGACGGGGGTTCGCGGTGGGCCGAGGGCGTCAGGCGCCTCCGTGCCCGTCCCGGGACGCGGCATCCGCCGCGGCGTCTTCGACCTCCCAGCGCAGCAGGTCGCCCGGCTGGCACTCCAGCACCTCGCAGAGCGCGGCGAGCGTCGCGAAGCGCACCGCCTTGGCGCGGCCGTTCTTGAGCACCGCCAGGTTGGCGGGCGTGATCCCCACGCGGTCCGCGAGCTCGCCCACGGACATCTTCCGCCTGGCCAGCATCACGTCGATGTCGACGGTGATCGGCATCAGATCACCTCGTCCAACTCGGCCCGCATCTGCGCCGCTTCGACGTCGCGCGTGACGGCCTGGGCGAGCAGCATCCGCAGTACGAGCACGACGAGCGCGACCCCCAGGATGGCCAGGCCGATCCCGCCCATGATGACGGTCACGCCCGGATCCTCCCGCTGCCCCGGCGCGTTGAGGACCGTGACCGCGAACCACAGGAGGGCGGCCGCCACGATCGCGCCGATCACGCCGTCCACGTACCGGAAGGCGGCATGGGAGAACACGGTTCCGCGCCGCACCATCGCCACCAGCCGCCACACGCAGACCAGGGCGACCTGGGCCGCCACCATGCCCAGGATCGTGATCACGCGAAACGAGGTCAGCGGGAGCGAGCCGTCCTCCGGATCGTTCCCGCTCACCAGCACCCACACCATCCCCACCTGAACGAACACGGTGCCGGCGAGCACCACCACGAGCACGGCGCGCAGCGCCCGCACTGTCAGCTTTCCCACGACCCATCCTTCCATCGAGTTGCGATGGAAATCTATCGAGTTTCGATAGGTGAAGCAAGAGCGGCGACAGCGGACGGACGGCCGCTACGCGCTCAGGCGCCCGAACCTCCGCACCGCCAGCGGGAGGAACACCGCCAGCAGGGCCAGCGGCCAGGCCACGGCGGCCCAGACGTGGCCCGGCTCGCCACCGGGACCGCCGAACAGGTCGCGTACGGCCGTCGCCGTGTGGGACATCGGATTCCACTGGACCGCCGTGCCCAGCCAGCCGGGCATCGAGCCCGGGGCGGCGAAGGCGTTGGAGAGGAAGCCCACCGGCCAGACCAGGATCTGCACGGCCTGCACGAGTTCCGGCTTCCCCGCCACCAGCGCCAGGTGGATGCCGATCCAGAGCATCGCGAAGCGGAACAGCAGCAGGAGGCCGACGGCGCCGAGGCAGGCGGCGGCCCCGCCGTGCGTGCGCCAGCCGAGCGCGTGGCCGACCCCGATCAGGACGGCCAGGCCGGCGGCGGACTGGAGCATGTCGGCGGCGGACCGGCCCACCAGGACCGCGCCGTCGGCCATCGGCATCGAGCGGAAGCGGTCGATCACGCCCTTGCCGAGGTCCTGGGTGACGGCGAGCATCGTGCCCTCCAGACCGAAGGCCATGGTGAGCGCGAGCATGCCGGGGACGAGATAGCCGAGGTAGTCGCCCGTGACACCGCGACCGCCGCCGACGAGATAGCCGAACATCAGCAGCAGCATCACCGGGAAGACCAGGCCGACCAGCACCTGGACCGGCTGCCGGGCCCAGTGGGCGAGTTCGCGGCGGGTCATGGTCCAGCAGTCGGCGAAGACATGGGATCCCCGCGCGGGCCGGGCCGGACCCGGGACGGTGTACACGGTGCTCACACGGCCTCCTTCGTGCGCCGGCTCTCGCCGGTGAGGTGCAGGAACACCTCGTCGAGGGTCGGACGGCGCAGGGCGATGTCCTCCGCCTCGATCCCGGCCGCCTCCAGGCCGCGGACGACCCCGGTGAGGGCGGCCATGCGGTCGGCGACCGGGGCACTGAGCAGCCGCCGGTCGGCGTCCACCGAGACCTCCTCCCCGGTCGCGGGCAGCAGGTCCTTGGCGGCGGCCAGGTGGGCCGCGTCCCGCAGGACGACGTCGATGCGGTCGCCGCCCGTGCGGGCCTTGAGTTCGTCCGCCGTACCGTCGGCGATCACCCTGCCGCGGTCGACGACCGAGATGCGGTCGGCGAGCTGGTCCGCCTCCTCCAGGTACTGGGTGGTGAGCAGCACGGTCGTACCGCCGTCGGCCAGGGAGCGGACCGAGGCCCAGACCTCGGCGCGGCCGCGGGGGTCGAGGCCGGTCGTCGGCTCGTCGAGGAAGAGCACCTCGGGATCGGTGACGAGGGACGCGGCGAGGTCGAGGCGGCGCCGCATGCCCCCGCTGTACTGCCCGACCGCCTTGCGTCCGGTGTCCGCGAGGCCGAAGCGCTCGAGGAGTTCGTCGGCGCGCCGGCGGGCCCGGCGGGCGCCGAGATGGTGGAGGCGGGCGAACATCTCCAGGTTCTGGCGGCCGCCGAGTTGCTCGTCGAGTGCCGCGTGCTGCCCGAGCAGGCCGATGCGGAACCGCACTTCCCGCGCCTGGGTCACCACGTCGTGCCCGGCCACCACGACGCGGCCGCGGTCGGGCCGCAGCAGCGTGGACAGGATCCGGACGAGGGTCGTCTTGCCCGCGCCGTTCGGGCCGAGCACCGCGTGCACGGTGCCGCGCGCGACCAGCAGGTCGAGCCCGTCCAGCGCCGGTTTTCCGCGGTACGTCTTGTACGTCTCCTCGACGGTGATCGCCGTGTCGTCCACCGGCCACTCCTCCGCAGATCAACTAGTCAAACTTGACTACCGGCGCAAGGTAACGCCGCGGAACCCATTCGTCAAATTTGATTAGTGCGCATCCCCGGGATGCGGCTCCCCCGTCGCGTACGGGTTCTCCTCGCCCTCCGCGAGGACGCCCACAAAGGGCTCGCCCTCCCCGGCGAAGGTGTACGCACCGCTCTCGATGCGCTCGATGAGCCCCCGGGTCCACGCGGCGTCGGAGTCGGCGGTGTGGATCCAGAGGTTCATGATCTCGCCGATGTGGCCGAGCTGACCGGGGCCGTCCTCGGGGACGTAGTGCGCGGTGACGGCGGCCCGCCACTCCCCGATCCTCCGGATCCGCTCCCGCAGCAGTTCCAGCGCCTCGTCCCGGCGCAGATCGACGATGAAGCCGATGGCCGCCGACTGGAGGTCCATCTTCTGGTCGTAGGAGACCAGCGACTCGTGGAGAAGGCGCAGGAACTCCTCGGTCCCCTTGTCCGTGATCTCGTACTCGGTGCGGGGCGGGCCGCCGGCCGTCGACGGGGCGACCTCGTGGGCGTGCAGCAGTCCCTGCTTCGCCATCTGCTTCAGGGCGTGGTAGACCGAGCCGGGCTTGGCGTTGGACCACTCGTGCGCGCCCCAGTACTCCAGGTCGTTGCGCACCTGGTAGCCGTGGGCCCGCCCGTGCTGGCGGACCGCGCCCAGGACGAGGAGACGGATCGCTGACATGCCGTCCAGGTTAGGCGGCCCGGCCGCCGCCCCCGTACGCGCCCCGCTCCCGGAACCCCGCCGCCGGAGCCGTGACCGGCAGCGGCGGCGGGGTTCGGCGGGACATGTCGGCCCGTCCGGTCAGCCCGCGGAGTTGCGGCGGCCGCCCCGGCCGCCCCGGCCTTCGGTGCCGGCCGCCGGCCGCCGGCCTGAGCCGCGGGCCCCGGCGGCCGAACCGCCACCGGTCGCCGCGCCCGTCGCGCCCCGGCGGTCGGCTCCACGGCCGCCCGCGCCCGCGGCGCCGCTCGTCGCCCCGCGCGAGCCCGTGCGGCGGGCGCCACCGCGACCGCCCGCCCCGGAGGCGTCACCGGCCGTTCCGGCTCCCGGCGCGGTCCGGCGGTCGGAACCCCGGCCGCCCGTCCCGGTGCCGGCGCCCGTCGGCGCTCCGGCCCCGCCGCCGCTGCGGCGTCGGCGGGTGGGCCGTCCGCCGCCCTCGGAACCGTTCTTCCGCTCCGGCCGGGACGCCCTCGGCGTCGCCGGCTGGGGCACCTCGATGGTGACGGCGACACCGGACGGCTCACGGGCGCCGGTGATGGTCGTCAGCTCCTCGGCGCTCGAGGTGATGCGGGCGGTCCGGGGGCGGATGCCCGCGTCCGACATGAGCCGGGTGACATCCCGCTTCTGGTCGGGCAGCACGAGGGTGACCACGCTTCCGGAGCCGCCGGCGCGGGCCGTGCGGCCGCCGCGGTGGAGGTAGTCCTTGTGGTCGGTGGGCGGATCGACGTTCACGACCAGGTCGAGGTCGTCGATGTGGATGCCGCGGGCCGCGACGTTCGTCGCCACCAGCGCCGTGACCTGGCCGCTCTTGAACTGCTCCAGCGTCCGGTTCCGCTGCGGCTGGGAGCGGCCGCCGTGCAGGGCCGCGGCGCGGACGCCGACGGACAGCAGCCGCTTGGCGAGCCGGTCGGCGGAGCGCTTGGTGTCGAGGAAGAGGATGACCCGGCCGTCGCGCGCCGCGATGCGCGTCGTGACGGCCTTCTTGTCGGTCTCGTCCAGGACGTGGAGCACGTGGTGCTCCATGGTGGTCACCGCCCCCGCGGAGGGGTCCACGGAGTGGACCACGGGGTCGGTCAGGAACCGCTGCACCAGGCGGTCGATGTTGCCGTCCAGGGTGGCCGAGAAGAGCATCCGCTGGCCGTCCGGCCGCACCCGCTCGATCAGCCTGGTGATCTGCGGCAGGAAGCCCATGTCGGTCATCTGGTCGGCTTCGTCCAGCACCGTGATGCGGACGCTGTCGAGCACGCAGTCGCCCTGCTGCACCAGGTCGTTGAGCCTGCCGGGGGTGGCCACGAGCACCTCGGCGCCGCGCCGGAGCGTGGCGGCCTGCCGGGTCATGGACAGCCCGCCGACCACGGTGGCCAGGCGGAGGTTCACCGCCGTCGCGTAGGGGGTCAGCGCGTCCGTCACCTGCTGGGCAAGCTCACGGGTGGGCACCAGCACGAGGGCGAGGGGCGCCTTGGGCTCCGCGCGCAGTCCGGCCGTGCGGGCCAGCAGCGCCAGCCCGAAGGCCAGGGTCTTGCCCGAACCGGTGCGGCCCCGTCCCAGCAGGTCCCGGCCGGCGAGCGAGTTGGGCAGCGTGGCGGCCTGGATCGGGAAGGGGGTGGTCACACCCTGGGCGGTGAGGGTCTTCAGCAGCCCCGCGGGCATGTCGAGACCGGCGAAGTCCTCGACGGCGGGAAGTGCGGGTGTCGTGCTTTCCGGCAGCCGGAACTCTCGCGGCGACGATGCGGACGGCGCGGACGACGGCGCGCGCCGGTTCGATCTCTGGGGCCTGCGGGACATGCGGATGATGTGCCTTCCTGAAACAGCGCAAACCGGGGTCCGCACCATGACGGTGCGGACCCCGGTGAGCGGGTACGCGTCCGGCGATCAGGCGGGAACGATGTTCTCCGCCTGCGGGCCCTTCTGGCCCTGGGTCACGTCGAAGGTGACCCGCTGGCCCTCGAGGAGCTCACGGAAGCCCTGGGTGGCGATGTTCGAGTAGTGGGCGAAGACGTCGGGGCCGCCGCCGTCCTGCTCGATGAAGCCGAAACCCTTTTCGGCGTTGAACCACTTCACGGTTCCCTGTGCCATGACTCTCTCCTTCTGTAGGCAGAGGCCCCATCCGGAGATGCCGGAGAACAAATAATGCGCCTGCGGGAGAAGAATCCGTCAGGCGCACATAGGTCTTATGGGTACCACAACTGCAACCACGACAGCGTAGCACAGGCCTCGAACGGGACGGTGACCTGGGACGACGAGCAGGGGGAACCGACGGGGGCGCGGGAGGGGGAACGGTGACGACCGGCATCGGTCGCCGGTCGCCACCTGCCGTCACGGGGCGTCGCGGAGTGGTCACGGAGGGGGCGGGAAGCGCCCTCCCCCGTGACCGCACCGCGAATCCGGGGGGTCAGCGCAGCAGCTTCACCGCCTGGACCACCAACGGGTTCAGCCCCTCCGCCCCGGCGTCGACGAAGTCGAAGAGCCGGGTGCGCATGCGCGGGTCCCAGAACCGGCCGATGTGCCCCGCGACGGCCTCGGCCGCCCGGTCCCCGGGCAGATGCGCGAGGTTCACGGCGATGTCGTTGGCCATCCGGCGTTCCGCCGGCACCGTGCCCGCCATCTCAGTCCACCACCGTCAGCAGCTCGTCCCGGTCCTGCGCCCGGCCCTGGCCGCGGTCGGCCTCAGGGTGCTCCGCCGGACGGGCGAGCCCGACCTGCACCGCGGTGACCTTGTACTCCGGGCAGTTGGTCGCCCAGTCCGAGTTCTCGGTGGTCACCACGTTCGCCCCGGTCACCGGGTGGTGGAACGTGGTGTACACGACCCCGGTCGGCATGCGGTCGGAGATCTCGGCGCGCAGGGTGGTCTCCCCGACGCGGCTGGCCAGGGTCACCATGTCGCCGTCCACGATGCCGCGGACCTCGGCGTCGTGGGGGTGCAGCTCCAGCACGTCCTCCGGGTGCCAGGCGACGTTGCCTGTACGGCGGGTCTGCGCACCGACGTTGTACTGGCTGAGGATCCGCCCCGTGGTCAGGATCAGCGGGAAGCGCCGGGTGCTGCGCTCGGCCGTCGGCACGAAGGTGGTGACCACGAACCTGCCCTTGCCGCGGACGAACTCGTCCACGTGCATGATCGGGGTGCCCTCCGGCGCCTCCTCGTTGCACGGCCACTGGACGCTGCCGAGCTTGTCCAGCAGCTGGAAGGAGACCCCGGTGAAGGTCGGCGTCACCTGGGCGATCTCGTCCATGATCTGGCCCGGGTGGTCGTACGCCATGGGGTAGCCCATCGCGGTGGCGATCTCGGACACGATCTGCCACTCGTGCTTGCCCGTCTTCGGCTTCATCACCGCGCGCACCCGGTTGATCCGGCGTTCGGCGTTGGTGAAGGTGCCGTCCTTCTCCAGGAAGGAGGCGCCCGGCAGGAAGACGTGCGCGAACTTCGCCGTCTCGTTCAGGAACAGGTCCTGGACGACGACCAGTTCCATGGCCTCCAGCGCCGCGGTGACGTGCTTGAGGTTGGGGTCGGACTGGGCGATGTCCTCACCGTGGACGAACAGGCCGCGGAAGGTCCCGTCGATCGCCGCGTCGAACATGTTCGGGATACGCAGTCCGGGCTCGGCGAGGAGGGTGCCGCCCCAGAGGTTCTCGAACACGGTGCGCACGGCGTCGTCGGAGACATGCCGGTAGCCGGGCAGCTCGTGCGGGAACGAGCCCATGTCGCAGGAGCCCTGCACGTTGTTCTGGCCTCGCAGCGGGTTCACGCCGACACCGTCACGGCCGATGTTGCCGCAGGCCATGGCGAGGTTGGCCATTCCCATGACCATGGTGGAGCCCTGGCTGTGCTCGGTGACGCCCAGGCCGTAGTAGATGGCGCCGTTCGGGGCCTGCGCGTACAGCCGGGCGGCGGCGCGCAGTTCCCCGGCCGGTACGCCGGTGATCGGCTCGACGGCCTCCGGGCTGTTCTCCGGACGGGCGATGAACTCCGCCCACTCGTCGAAGTCCTCGCACCGCTCGTCCACGAAGGCCCGGTCGACCAGGCCCTCGGTGACGACCACGTGCGCCATCGCGTTGACGACGGCCACGTTGGTGCTCGGCTTGAGCTGGAGGTGGTGCTCGGCCTCGATGTGCGGGGAGCGCACCAGGTCGATGCGGCGCGGGTCGACCACGATGAGCTTGGCGCCCTCGCGCAGCCGGCGCTTCATCCGCGAGGCGAACACCGGGTGCCCGTCCGTGGGGTTGGCGCCGATGACCATGATCACGTCGGCCTCGGCCACCGACCGGAAGTCCTGGGTGCCGGCCGACTCGCCGAAGGTCTGCTTGAGTCCGTACCCCGTCGGGGAGTGGCAGACCCGGGCACACGTGTCGACGTTGTTGTTGCCGAAGGCGGCACGCACCATCTTCTGGACGACGTAGACCTCTTCGTTCGTGCACCGCGAGGAGGTGATGGCGCCGATGGCGCTGGATCCGTACCGGTCCTGGAGCTCGCGCATCCGCCGGGCGACGGTGCCGATGGCCTCGTCCCACTCGACCTCGCGCCACGGGTCGGTGATCTTCTCGCGCACCATGGGCTTGAGCACCCGGTCGGGGTGGCTCGCGTAGCCGAAGGCGAACCTGCCCTTGACGCAGGAGTGGCCCTCGTTGGCCCCGCCGTCCTTGTACGGCACCATCCGCACCAGCTCGTCGCCGCGCAGCTCCGCCTTGAAGGAGCAGCCGACACCGCAGTACGCGCAGGTGGTGACCACCGAGCGGGTCGGCATGCCGAGCTCGACGACCGACTTCTCCTGGAGCGTGGAGGTCGGGCAGGCCTGCACGCAGGCGCCGCAGGAGACGCACTCCGACTCCATGAAGGTCTCGCCGGCGCCCGCCGCGACCTTGGAGTCGAAGCCGCGGCCCTCGATGGTCAGCGCGAAGGTGCCCTGCACCTCGCCGCAGGCCCGTACGCAGCGGGAGCAGGCGATGCACTTGGAGGCGTCGAAGTCGAAGTAGGGGTTGGAGGTGTCCTTCTCGGCGTCGAGGTGGTTCTCGCCCTCGTAGCCGTAGCGGACCTGCCGCAGCCCGACCACCCCGGCCATGTCCTGCAGTTCGCAGTCGCCGTTGGCAGGGCAGGTGAGACAGTCCAGCGGGTGGTCGGAGATGTAGAGCTCCATGACGCCCTGGCGGAGCTTCTCCACCTTCGGGGTCTGCGTGCTCACCTTCATCCCGTCCGCTACCGGCGTGGTGCAGGACGCCGGAGTACCGCGCCGGCCGTCGATCTCCACCACGCACAGCCGGCAGGAGCCGAAGGGCTCCAGGCTGTCGGTGGCGCACAGCTTGGGGATGTCGATGCCGGCGAGCGCGGCGGCGCGCATCACCGAGGTGCCCTCGGGCACGCTGACCGGCAGCCCGTCCACCTCCACCGACACCGTCGCCTCGCCGGGCCGTTCCGGCGTCCCGAAGTCGGGTTCCTTGAGGAGTGTCATGCCGTGCCCTCCGTCCTGGCTCCACTGGATTGCTTGTGCCGGCTCTCCCGGCCCGCGTCGCGGGCGAGGAAGTCGTCCGGGAAATGGGCGATGGCGCTGCGCACGGGCATCGGCGTCAGTCCGCCCATCGCGCACAGCGAGCCGTCGGTCATCAACTCGCAGAGGTCCTCGAGCAGGGCCAGGTTCTCGTCGCGCTGCTGTCCGGCGACGATCTTGTCGATCACCTCGACGCCGCGTACGGAGCCCACCCGGCAGGGCGTGCACTTGCCGCAGGACTCCTCGGCGCAGAACTCCATCGCGAAACGGGCCTGCGCGGCCATGTCCACGGTGTCGTCGAACACCACGACGCCGCCGTGGCCCAGCATGGCGCCCGCCGCGGCGAACGCCTCGTACTCCATCGGCAGGTCGAACATCGACGGCGGCAGGTAGGCGCCGAGCGGCCCGCCGACCTGCACCGTGCGCACGGGGCGCCCGGACAGGGTGCCGCCGCCGTACTCCTCGACCAGTTCGCGCAGTGTGACGCCGAAGGCGGTCTCCACGATCCCGCCGCGGGCGATGTTGCCGCCGAGCTGGAACACCTGGGTGCCGCGCGAGCGTTCCACGCCGAGCTCCTGGTAGGCCTTCGCCCCCTCGGCGAGGATGACCGGCACGGTGGCGAGGGTGAGGACGTTGTTCACCACCGTCGGCTTGCCGAACAGGCCCTCGATCGCGGGGATCGGCGGCTTGGCGCGGACGGTGCCGCGCTTGCCCTCCAGGCTCTCCAGCATGGAGGTCTCCTCGCCGCAGATGTACGCTCCGGCGCCGACGCGGACGTGCAGCTCGAAGTCGAGCGGGGAGCCGAGGATGCCCTTGCCGAGCCAGCCGTGCTCGCGGGCGATCCCGATCGCCGCGCGCATCGTGGCCACCGCGTCGGGGTACTCGGAGCGGATGTATATATAGCCCTCGCGCGCGCCGACGGCGTGCGCGGCGATCGTCATGCCCTCGATGAGCATGAAGGGGTCGCCCTCCATGACCATCCGGTCGGCGAAGGTGCCGCTGTCGCCCTCGTCGGCGTTGCAGCACACGAACTTGAGTTCGTCCGCGCAGTCCAGGACGGTCTTCCACTTGATGCCGGCCGGGAATCCCGCGCCGCCGCGACCGCGCAGGCCGGAGTCGGTGACCTCGGTGACGACGTCCGAGGGCGCCATGCCGAGCGCCGTGCGCAGGCCGGCGAGGCCCCCGTGGCGCAGGTAGTCCTCGGTCGACAGCGGGTCGGTCAGCCCGATCCGGGAGAAGGTGACCCGCGTCTGGTCCGCCAGCCAGGGCAGTTCGTCCACGACGCCGAGGCGCAGCGGGTGCTCCCCGCCCTCGAGCATGCCCGCGGCCAGCAGTCCCTCCACGTCCGAGGGGGCCACCGGTCCGTATCCGACGCGTCCGGCCGGCGTGACGACCTCGACCAGCGGCTCCAGCCAGAGCATGCCGCGGGAGCCGTTGCGCACCACCTCGACGGGCGCCTCCCGCTCGGCGGCGGCCCTCCGCAACGCGTCCGCCACCTCGTCCGCGCCGACGGATCTGGCCGCCGAGTCGCGTGGGACGTAGACCGTCACCGTGGCGTCAGAAGAGTCCTTGATCATGCGACCGTCCCCTTGAGGATGGAGCCCAACCGGGCTGTGTCCACACGTCCGTACAGCCGGCCGTTCACCTCTACCGCGGGCCCGAGAGCGCAATTGCCGAGGCAGAAGACCTGTTCGACGGTGACCGAGCCGTCCGCGGTCGTCTCCCCGAGCGTCAGTCCCGCCTCCCGGGCGTATCCCACCAGCCCGTCGGAGCCCAGGGCCTGGCACGCCTCGGCACGGCATATGCGCACCGTGGTGCGCCCCGCCGGTTCCCGGCGGAAGTCGTGGTAGAAGGTCACCACTCCGTGGACGTCCGCCCTGGAGAGGTTGAGCGCGTCGGCGAGCACCGGCACCGCCTCCTGCGGCACGCAGCCCAACTCCGCCTGGATGGCGTGCAGTACGGGCAGCAGCGCACCGCGCTGATCGCGATGATCAGCCACAACCGACCGGACAACGTCTTCGACCGTCATGTCACTCCTGCTGATCGTCATTGACCGCTCCGCCGTTGCCTGGTCAGGGAGTACCGGGGCGGGATCGTCACAGAGCCGCTTCGCCTTCCCGACGGTGCCGGCAGTACACGTCGACGATACCGCATACAAACTTCTGCATACAGAATCCTGTAGCGACTTTCCCTACGCGCACGGCGGACCGCCGACGGATGCGATCGGGCGTCATCGGGCGTCATCGGGCCGCAGGAGAAGGCATGTTGCATACCAAAACCTGTATACTGACCGTTCCCGCCGCCGTCGGTCCTCACGGCGGCACCACTGGCAGAGCCGTCGGCCCACAGGCTCGCCGGCAGAACAGGGGAACCATGCGTGAGGCCCTGACGGCCGCGGCGACCCGCCGTGTCGCCCGCCCCGCACCATTGCGCCAGGCCGTGTACGACGCCCTGATCGAACTGATCATCAGCGGCTCCCTCACCCCCGGCCGGCATCTGGTCGAGGCCGAACTCGCCGAGCACCTGGGCGTCAGCCGCCAGCCGGTGCGCGAGGCGCTCCAGCGGCTGCAGACCGACGGCTGGGTCGATCTGCGCCCCGCCCAGGGCGCCTTCGTCCACGCACCCACCGAGGAGGAGGCCTCCCAACTCCTCGGCGTCCGCTCGGTGCTGGAGACCTACTCGGCCCGGCTCGCCGCCGAGAACACCACGCCCGAGGACGTCGAACACCTCTGGACGCTGCAGCAGGAGGGCGTCGACGCGCTCGCCGCCGGCGATGTGGAGCGCCTGGTCGCGGCCAACACGGCCCTGCACTCCTTCATCACCTCCATGGCCGGCAACGCCGTACTGGCCGAGCTGATCTCGCAGGTGAGCCGGAAGGTGCGGTGGTACTACACGCCCATCGCCAAGCCCCGCGGCAAGGACGCCTGGAACGAGCACGCCCAACTCGTCAAGGCCATCGCCAAGGGAGACGCGGACCGCGCCGGTGAGATCATGCGCAAGCACACCGAACGGACCGGCGACTACCGCAAGGCGGTCGCGGCGGGGGCGACGGCGCTCAGCTGACCCGGCCCGCCCACCGCCGGCGGCGCCGCGGCCGCCGCCTCCACCGAGGGGTGGACGCCAGCGGCGCCGACGGCGTCCCGCAGTGCGAGCAGCCACGGCCGGACGGTGCGCGACACGATGTCGTGCCCCTCCCCGTCCTGGCCGAGCATCGCGTCGGCGGGGACGAGCACCGGGTCGGCCAGCACGGTCGAGGTCGCGCTGCCGTGCGGCCCCGCCCCGTCCGGCCGGGCGGGGACGAACAGGTCGGGGGCGTGCGCGGGCACCAGCCAGAGCGTCAGCCCGTCCCGCGCGGTGAGCGGCCGGGACGACCAGACATAGCTGTCGGCCTCCCCCGCGGCGACCACCTCGCGCTTGCGGGCCCGCAGGGCGACCACGTCACCGGAGCGGGCGGCCGGGGAGTGCGGAGCCCCGGCCTGGGCGTACCCGCCGTGGTCCCCGGGGGCGTCCTCCGTCAGCGCGAGGCTGCTGAGGTGCCGCCCGGCGGCGATCTCACCGCGGATCCAGGGATGTCCGCACGCCTCGATGACGGCCACCGCCGCGTAGTGGGACTGGAGCACGGCGGCGGTCACCGGGCAGGTCCGGGCGATCCTCGCGACCACCTCGGCGGCTTCCGGCAGACCCCGGCCGCCGCCGCCGAGGTCCGCGGAGACGGTGAGTCCGAGCAGTCCCGCGTTGCCCAGGGCGGTCACCGAACCGCGCGGGAACCGCCCCTCCCTGACGGTCCGTTCGGCGGAGGGCGCGATGACGTCGCTCAGGACGTGGGAGAAGGCGTTGCTGTACGGCACGGGATGACCCCCTCGGGAGTGGTTTCCGATCTGCCGTCGGGCAGCCGGCGGATGAATGAGTGCGGCATCGCGGGAGGGCGGCGACCGGTGTCGGCGGGGCGGCCGGCCGGACACGGGAAGGTGCCCGGCCGCCCACCCCGCCACCGTGCGCGCGGACCAGCCGTCGGGGGCCGACGTCCCGCGGCTCCCGACCGGTTGCCGTCCGCCGGTCCGCGCACAGGTCCATGGGGCGTGGTCGCCCGGTGGGTTCAGGACCGCGGGTCGATCTCCCGCAGCAGCCCGGTCGTCACGTCGAAGACGAACCCCCGGACGTCCTCGGTGTGGAGCAGGAACGGAGAGGTGCGGACCCGCTGCATCGACTGCCGGACGTCCTGGTCGACGTCCTGGAAGGCTTCCACCGCCCACGCCGGCCGCTGGCCGACCTCCAGCTCCAGCTCGTGCCGGAAGTCCTCGGTCAGGGTCTGCAGGCCGCAGCCGGTGTGGTGGATCAGGATGACGCTGCGGGTCTTGAGGGCGCGCTGGCTGATGGTCAGCGAACGGATCGTGTCGTCGGTGACCACGCCGCCGGCGTTGCGGATGGTGTGGCAGTCCCCGAGCTCCAGCCCGAGGGCGGCGTGCAGGTCGATCCGGGCGTCCATGCAGGCCACCACAGCCACTCCCAGCACCGGCCGGGCGCCCATGCCCGGGTCGGTGAATCCGGCGGCGTACTTCCGGTTGGACTCCACGAGGCGGTCGATGACCGTCCCCTCCGCGGGGACGCTGCCGCCGGGCTGCGCGGAACCGTGCGTTGACGTCGACATGACTCGGTTGCACTCCTTTTCGGGTTCGGCCCCACGTGTTCCGGTGGTACACGTGAACGGCCGGCGGCTACTGGGGTGCGGCGACTCGGGTGCGGGCGCCGGACGGCTCGAGGCGGATCACGATGCCCTTGGAGGTCGGGGTGTTGCTGATGTCGGCGACGCTGTCCAGGGGCACCAGGACGTTGGTCTCGGGGTAGTAGGCGGCGGCGGAGCCCGGGGTGGTGGGGTAGGCCACCAGCCGGAAACCGGGTGCGCGGCGTTCGACGCCGTCGTCCCAGACGCCGATCAGGTCGACCTCGTCGCGGTCGGCGAAGCCGAGGGCGTCCAGGTCGGCGGGATTGACCAGCACGACGCGGCGGCCGCCCCGGATGCCGCGGTAGCGGTCGTCCATCGCGTACGGGATGGTGTTCCACTGGTCGTGGGAGCGCAGGGTCTGCAGGATGAGATGGCCCCTCGGTGCCCGGAGCATCTCGAGGTCGTTGCAGGTGAAGACGGCCTTGCCGCTCGGGGTGGGGAACGTCAGGCTGTTGACGGGGTTGGGCAGCTGGAAGCCGCCGGGGGCGGCGGCCCGCTCGTTGTAGTCCCGGAAGCCGGGGACGACGCGGGAGATCCGGTCCCGGACGGTGCCGTAATCGGCCTCGAACTCCTCCCAGGGGATGTCCACCCGGTCGCCGAGTGTGCGGCGGGCCAGCCGGGAGATGATGGCGACCTCGCTGAGCAGCCGGTCGGAGGCGGGCTTGAGCCTGCCGCGCGAGGCGTGCACCTGACTCATGGAGTCCTCGACGGTGACGAACTGCTCGACGCCGCCCTGGACGTCCCTGTCGCTGCGGCCCAGCGTCGGCAGGATCAGCGCGGTGTCGCCGCAGACCGTGTGGGAGCGGTTGAGCTTGGTCGATATGTGCGCGGTCAGCCGGCAGCGGCGCAGCGCGGCCTCGGTGACGTCGCTGTCGGGGGTGGCCCGGACGAAGTTCCCGGCGACGCCGAGGAAGAGCCTGGCGCGGCCGTCGCGCATGGCGCGGATGGCGTCGACGGTGTCCCAGCCGTGTTCGGTGGGCGGGGTGAATCCGAACTCGGCCCCGAGGGCGTCCAGGAAGGCGGTGGGCATCCGTTCCCAGATGCCCATGGTGCGGTCGCCCTGGACGTTGCTGTGTCCGCGCACGGGGCACACGCCCGCCCCCGGCCTGCCGATGTTGCCGCGGGCCAGGAGGAAGTTGACGACCTCGCGGATGGTGGCCACACCGTGCTTGTGCTGGGTCAGGCCCATCGCCCAGCAGACGATGACGCTCTTGCTGCTCAGCACCCGCTGGTGGACCTGCTCGATCTCCTCGCGGGTCAGGCCGGTGGCGGTGCGGACGTCGTCCCAGTCGGTCTTGCGGGCGTGGCGGGCGAACTCGGCGAAACCGGTGGAGTGCGCGTCGATGAAGTCGTGGTCGAGCACGGTGCCGGGGGCGGCGTCCTCGGCTTCCAGCAGCATCAGGTTGAGGGCCTTGAACAGCGCGAGATCGCCACCGGGCCGGATCTGCAGGAACTGGTCGGCGAGCGCGGTGCCCCTGCCGAGGATGCCGCGGAGCTTCTGCGGGTGTTTGAACCGCATCAGCCCGGCCTCGGGCAGCGGGTTCACCGCCACGACCTGGCCGCCGTTGCGCTTGGTCTCCTCCAGCGCGGAGAGCATCCGCGGATGGTTGGTGCCCGGGTTCTGGCCCACCACGAAGACCAGGTCGGCGTGGTGGATGTCGTCCAGTGACACGCTGCCCTTGCCGATGCCGAGGGTCTCCATCAGCGCGTGGCCGCTGGACTCGTGGCACATGTTGCTGCAGTCGGGCAGGTTGTTGGTGCCGTACGCGCGGGCGAGGAGCTGGAGGAGGAACGCGGCCTCGTTGCTCACCCGGCCCGAGGTGTAGAACAGGGCCTCGTCCGGGGAGTCCAGTGCGGCCAGTTCCCCGGCGAGCAGTCCCAGCGCCTCGTCCCAGCCGATCGGCTCGTAGTGGTCCGCACCCGGCCGCTTGACCATGGGCTCGGTGAGCCGGCCCTGCTGGTTGAGCCAGTAGTCGGACCTGGTGTCCAGCTCGGCTATCGAGTGCCGGGCGAAGAAGTCGGCCGTCACCCGGCGCGAGGTCGCCTCGTCGTTGATGTGCTTGGCGCCGTTCTCGCAGTACTCGTTCATGTGCCGGTGCTTCGCGTCCGGCTCCGGCCAGGCGCAGCCCGGGCAGTCGACGCCGCCGGCCTGGTTGATGCTCAGCAGCGTCAGCGCGGTGCGCCGGACCGTCGTCTGCCCCAGGGAGTACTGGATCGCGTGGGTGACCGCCGGCAGTCCGGTCGCCCACGTCTTGGGCGGCGTCACCTCCAGGCGATCGTCGGTGGGGTCCTCGATCGTGCTCATGGTCCGGCCTGTGCCTTTCTGCTGTTCTCGCGTGCGCGCCACGACCGTGTGCGTGACGGACGCCGGGTGGTACTCGCCCGCTCGGCGGTTCGACGAGCGGGGTCTGTCAGCGGAGTGCGGACCGCAGGGCGCACCGGCCCCGGTACGGCGGCGGCTCCGGGAACGCCGGCGCGCCGCAGGCGGCGAAGCGTCGTCCGTACGGCGGCGGTTCGCACCGCCGGGTCGTGTCACGGCCGGCCGGCCGCCCGTGGTCCGCGCTCATCGTCAGATCACTCCCTGCGCCTTGAGGACCGGCAGCTCGTCCTCGTGCAGGCCGAGTTCGGTGGTATAGATGTCGTGGTTGTGTTCGCCGAGGAGGGGGGATCGTTCGACGGTGACGGGGGAGTCGGAGAGTTTGAGGGGGCTGCCGACGGTGACGTAGGAGCCGCGTTCGGGGTGGTCGACCTCGACGACGATCTCGTTCGCCTTCAGGCTGGCGTCCTCGATGATCTCCTTGGTGGACAGGATCGGCCCGCACGGGATGTTGTGCGCGTTGAGCTGCTCCAGCACTTCCCACTTGGGCAGGGTGCTCGTCCACTCCTCGATCAGCTGGAACATCTTCGCGAGCTTGGGCAGCCGCGCCTCAGGCGTGGCCCACTCCGGATCGTCGGCCAGTTCGCAGTGACCGATCAACTCCGCCAGCGGGGCCCAGCCCACCGGCTGCACGATCACGTACACATAGTCGTTCGGGCCGCCCGGAGCGCACTTGACCGCCCAGCCGGGCTGCCCCCCACCGGAGGCGTTGCCCGAACGCGGCACCTCGTCGCCGAAGTCCTCGTTCGGATACTCCGCCAGCGGACCGTGCGCCAGCCGCTGCTGGTCCCGCAACTTCACCCGGCACAGATTCAGCACCGCGTGCTGCATCGCCACCTGCACCCGCTGCCCCCGACCGGTGTGCGTGCGCTGGTACAACGCGGCCAAGATCCC